>USBN01000038.1 GCA_900552935.1 uncultured Coriobacteriaceae bacterium
GTCGGCAGCGTCAGATGTGTATAAGAGACAGGTCCGAGGTAATCAGCATGATTGGTCGAGGGGAGCCTCGCGCAAACATTGCTAATGGCGTCTTGGATAGCGTGTTGGGGCGAGTCGCGGCGCTCGCCGGGCAAGGTTCGGGCGCGCCGTACTACCTCACCGGCGGTCTTTGCGAGAACGAGTATTTCGTAGCCCGGCTTGGTGAGAGGCTTGGGGCGCTGGTCATGACATGCCCGCAGGCAAGATTCGCAGGTGCACTTGGCGCCGCCGAGCGAGCACTTGCCCTTGTTGGGTAGATAACGCGTATTCGATTCGGGTGTAAGCCCGACATCTGGGTTGGAGACATCATGGACATGACGGGAGTCAAGCTAACCGAGCTCGTTGAGGCCGCTGGATGCGCCGCGAAGCTCGCGCCAGGGTACCTTTCGCAGGTCCTTGCGGACTTACCCCGCGTCGCAAGTGACAAGCTGCTTGTCGGTTTCGACTCTTCTGATGACGCCTACGTCTATGACCTGGGCGATGGTAGGGGGCTCGTGGGGACGACGGATTTCTTCCCCCCGATGGTCGATGATCCGTATCTCTTTGGCCAGGTAGCAGCTGCAAACGCCCTCTCCGACGTATGGGCCATGGGCGGCAAGCCCGCACTTGCGCTTAACCTGCTGTGCTTCCCCAATTGCCTCGGCCTTGAGGTGGCGGGGCAGATTCTTGCCGGAGGTGCCGACAAGTGCCGTGAGGCGGGCGTGATCGTTGCTGGGGGTCACTCCATCAATGACCACGAGCCTAAGTTCGGCCTTGCCGTCACGGGCTTCGTGGACCTCGACCACCTTCTTGCGAATGCTGGCGCTCGCGAGGGAGACGTGCTCGTGTTGACGAAGGCCCTCGGCACCGGTGTCCTCACGACCGCCTACAAGGGTGAGATTCTCGACGAGGATGGCGTCCGCGTAGCGACCGACTCCATGATCACGCTCAACAAATACGCCGCCGAGGCCCTCGACGGCCTCCCCGCGCATGCGGCGACCGACGTCACGGGCTTCTCGCTCATGGGTCATGGCTGTGAGATGGCGGAGGCGAGCGACGTCACGCTCGAGATATGGGCCGCACGCGTGCCACTGCTTGCACGGGCGCGGGAAATGGCGGCAATGGGTCTCATCCCCGCCGGCGCCTACCGCAACCGCGACTTTTTTGGCCCTCGCGTCGAGGTGGAGCCTGATATCCCGCTCGACCTCGCGGACGTCCTGTTCGATCCGCAGACCTCCGGCGGCCTTCTTGTCGCCATGCCCGAAGAAGAGGCCGAGGGATATGTTACCCGGTTGAGGGAACTGGGGCAGCCAGCTGCGGTGATAGGCCGTGTTGTTGCTCGCGGAGAACGTTCCGTCCACGTTACGATGTAGATTCGCTTCGAGAAAGGGAGCCCAAATATGTCCGAGAACAAGCTCGTCATCGATGCTCGCGGAGACGCCTGCCCCATCCCTGTCGTCAAGACGCTGAAGGCGCTCGGCGCGCTCGGCGGAGCTGGTGCGGTTGAGACCATCGTCGATAACAAGATCGCCGTCGAGAACCTCACTCGCATGGCCACTTCCAAGGGTTGCGCTAGCAGCTTCGAGCAGACGGGCGACAAGGAGTGGCACGTCGTTACCACGGCGAGCGGTGCCGTTGAGGTGTCCTCGGACGAGCCCGAGGCCGTTACCTGCGCTGCTTCGGCGGACAACGTAGTCGTCCAGATCACGAGCGATGCCATGGGCACGGGCGATGACGTTCTGGGCAAGAAGCTGCTCAAGAGCTTCGTCTTCTCTCTGACGCAGCTTCCGCGTCTGCCCAAGACCATCCTGCTCTACAACGGCGGTGCCCATCTCTCCTGTGAAGGTTCGGATTCGCTCGACGACCTCAAGAACCTTGCGGATGACGGCGTCGAGATTCTTACCTGCGGCACCTGCCTCGACTTCTATGGCATTACCGACAAGCTCGCAGTTGGCGAGGTCACCAACATGTACGTGATCGCCGAGAAGCTCGCTGGTGCATCCGTGGTCGTGAGGCCCTAGTGCCGCGCGTTCCGAGGCCCGCTCTTGTCGTGGCGTTTCCCACGACGGCGGCCGCCATGAGCTGCGAGGAGCTTTGCCAGTCCCAGGGCCTGCCCGGGCGGATGATCCCCGTTCCCGGCCAGGTCTCCGCCGGCTGCGGGCTTGCTTGGAAGGCGTCGCCAGGGGATCGCGCCCTTCTCGAGCCCGCCCTCTCTGGGGCAGGCGTTCCCGTTGAGGGGTTCTTCACGGTTGAGTTGCTTGAATTCGTGAGGGAGTAAGGGCCTGTCTGAGCATGGCCTTTGGAGGACGACGCCATGATTTATCTCGATAACGCTGCCACGACGATGCGAAAGCCGCAAGAGGTCATCGACGCCGTGGCAACTGCCATGGGTACGCTCGGCAACGCCGGGCGTGGGGCGAGCTCAAGCGCCATGGGTGCCGCTCGCGCCATTCATGAGTGCCGAGAACGCGTGGCGAGGCTTCTTGGCTGCCCGAGGGCTGATCACGTTGCCTTTGCCCCCAACTCGACGGCGGCCCTCAACTGCGCCATCAATGGCCTGGTGGGCGAGGGTGACCGCGTAGTGACCACGGTGCTTGAGCATAACTCGGTTCTTCGTCCGCTGAACAGGCTCGCGGCTGAGCGTGGTGTCCTCGTTGAGCACGTGGGCTGCGATGAGTTCGGGCGCCTGGACATGGAGGAGCTTGAACGACTTGTCGTTTTGGGGACGCGAGCCGTCATCGTGACCGGAGCCTCAAACGTCACCGGCAACGCCGTGGATGTCGCGCGCGTCTCTCGCATCGCCCGCGCCGCCGGGGCCGTTTGCATCGTGGATGCCTCGCAAAGCGCGGGTATCATCCCTATCGATATGGTCCAGCAGGGGTTGGACGTAGTCTGCTTTACCGGCCACAAGGCGCTGATGGGTCCCCAGGGAACGGGGGGTCTCGCGGTATCTGAAGGCGTCGACGTTTGCCCCTGGAATGTGGGCGGCACTGGCGTGCATAGCTTTGACCCGATGCAACCCGAGGATTGGCCCACGCGCCTCGAGGCGGGTACCCTCAACGGACATGGCCTAGCTGGCCTCGCGGCGGGCCTCGAGTTCCTTGATGCCAACGGAGGCGTCGAGGCGATGGGCGAGCACGAGGTAGCCATGGCGCGGCGTCTGTATGAGGGCGTGCGTGGTATCGAAGGCGTGACCGTCTATGGCGATTGGGAAACCTTCTCGTCTGACGAGTCTCCTCTCCGCGCGGGCGTCCTTTCCCTCAACGTCGGTGACATCTCGTCCGCCGACGTGTCGGACATGCTTATGCAGGGCTGGGGCATCGCGACCCGCCCAGGCGCCCATTGCGCGCCTCTCATGCACGAGGCGCTCGGCACGCGTGAGCAGGGTGTGGTTCGCTTCTCCACGAGCTGGTTCACAACCCAGGAGGAGATAGACACGGCGATCGAAGCCGTTCGGGAGATCGCGCAGGGCTAACTGCGTTTCGCGTGGTTTAACAGCGTCAACACATCGCCCGCCCGCTAGCGTTTGGACTAACGGGCAGGCGATTTACCATCGTGGGCTGATGTCATCGTCCAGCTACTGGATCTCTGTGAGGTCGTGTCTGCGGATGCTCCCCGCGAGCATGGGCACCTTCATGCCCATGGCAACGAGCTCCTCGTAAAACGCGTGCGCTGCCTCAACCATCTCGGGGTCTTCTACCTGGTTAACTATGATCAGGTTCGGGTCTATGACACCCCTCCTGGCCTCCGTGGCAAGATGCCGAGCGAGAAGTTTTGGCGTAACCACGTCATCCCGTTCGCAACTCGAGTTCTCGCAGAAGAGCTCTGCCCTATGAACGGTTTGTGCCACGGGCCTGCCAAAGGCGCTTGCACCAATGACCGTGATCGTCAGGTCGCTGCCGTCCGGAATAACGGGCTCGCGATTGCTGTGTGCTTTGACGGGCATGTGCCTCGAGCCATCTGCTTCGACGAGTACGAAGTCTGCGAGGCTTGCGAGATCTTTCGGCTCGATCAGCGAGGGCGCCAGTTTGCCCGCATTTCGCGCCTCGTGAGCGGGCGTGCCAATGCAGATGACCCGCTGGGTCTTGACCTGTCGCGCGATCTCAAACTCGTCGGTGGAAACAACGGTATCGATGCCGCCGAAGGGTAGGAAATGGGTCGTTGTGGCGAGGATTACGCTCTTTCCCTCGGCGACGAGTTCATCCGCAAGAGAGCGTAGCAGCGTCGTCTTGCCACCTCCGCCGATGACGGACCAAATCGCGCCGTTTGCCTGTCGATTCGACGCGTTCGCAGTACTTTTGATGCCACGATAACAATCCATTAGCAACCCTAACTTATAGTTTGGTATAGCGTTGTTGTCGTATGGTGACTACGCTTTGCCATAGCGGGAAACTACCTACCATTGTGGCTGTCTTTGGGGAACGGTGAGTTACATGCTCGTTGAGATTCGGGGAGCGGGGGATATCGCTACCGGCATCGCGCTTCGCCTGAGGCGTGCCGGGTGCAAAGTCGTCATGTGCGACATTGCAGTTCCCACGTCCATCCGCCGTACCGTCTGCTTTTCTGAGGCCATCCGCCTTGGCTCATGTGAGGTTGAGGGCGTTTGCGCTCGTCTTGCCAGCTCCTGCGCGGAGGCTCGTTCGATCGTCGTCGGTGGCGACGTCGCGGTCCTCGTCGACCCCGAGGGCGAGAGCATTTCGGAGCTGAAGCCTCAGGTTGTCGTCGATGCCATCCTCGCCAAAAAGAACCTCGGCACGAAACGGTCCATGGCTCCGTATGTCATTGGCGTTGGCCCGGGCTTTTATGCGGGCAAGGATTGCAATGCGGTCGTCGAGACTAATCGAGGGCATTTCCTCGGCCAGGTCATCTGGGATGGCCCGGCCGCTCCCAACACCGGTATCCCCGGCGTCATTGCCGGTCATTCTGCGGACCGTGTGCTGCGCGCCCCCGCAGACGGCGTCTTTGAACCAGTCCTCCAGATTGGCGACGTCGTGCGCGTCGGCCAGGTTGCCGCAACCGTGTCCGGCGTTCCCATGACCTGCACCATCAATGGTGTCCTGCGCGGCCTTCTCCAGGAGGGCGTTGAGGTGACGGCGGGCATGAAGTCCGGCGACATCGACCCGCGTTGCGAGCGCTCGCACTGCTTCTCCTCGTCTGACAAGGCCCGTGCCGTTGGCGGAGGCGTGCTCGAGGCGATTTGCATGCTCACCTCGAGGTTGGAGGGTTAAGGATGGAAGGCATCTCTCTTCTCCGCCGCGAACTTGCGGAGCTTGAGGCCGGAAGGTCCGTTGCCGAGGCCGTCGTGCTTTCTACTGCGGGGTCGGCCGCCCGCGCCGCCGGTGCTCGGATGGTGCTTCTCGAGGACGGTTCCTTTCTGGGAACGGTCGGCGGTGGTTCTCCTGAGCTCGAAAGCCAGAGGCTCTGCCACGACACGCTCTCTGGCAAGCCCGCCGTGCGCATGAACTTCAAGCGAGGTGTGGTTGATATCGCCTGCGGGGGCTCTCAGCTCATCGGAATTCGCCGGCTATCGTTGGCTGACGTTCCTGCGCTCAGGGCTGCCATCGAGTCTGCCGACGCGGAAGCGCCCGTCGAGCTTGCCGTCGATTGGTCCGCTCCCGTTCCCGTCGCTGCCGTTGGGGGGTCCGCAGGGGCTGATTCGACTCCGCGAATGGAGGGCGACCTCTATCTCGAGCCTGTGGCGTGCGCTCCTCGTTGCGTCATCTTTGGCGGGGGTCACGTCGGTAGGGCGCTCGTGCCGGCACTCGCCGCGATCGATTTTGATGTCGTAGTCATTGACGACCGTCCTGAGGTGGCTTGCGTCGAGAACTTCCCGGCCGCCTCGAGCGTCATCCTCGGCGATTTTAAGGATATTTCCGCGAGCGTCACGCTTGGCCGCCGCGATTACGTCGTTGTCATGACCCATGGGCACGCCGCTGACGAAGACGTCGTCGCGCAAGTCGTCGAGGCTCATCCGCTTTATCTCGGCTGCATGGGTAGCAGGAACAAGAGACGCGTCCTCGAAGGCGTGCTCACCTCACGTGGCGTTTCAGCGGATGAGATCGCCGCTGTCGATCTTCCCATTGGTCTGTCTATTGGTGCTGTGACTCCCGCGGAGATTGCGGTTTCAATTGCCGCAAAGATGATTGAAGTTCGTTCGGGTCATCGTGCCTCTCGGGCGATGGGCTGCCCCAGCTACCTGTAAGAAGGGTCTCATTGCACGACGGTTGCAGCGTCGTGCATAAACGTGGCGACCGTTGTGCATTCCCACAAACAACGAATCGCGTAGGTTTGCCACGGAACGTCGGGCTGAAAGGAAGGACCTCCATGAAATCGATCACCCGCAAGCAGGCAATCGCTTCCATCGGGGCGGGTGCCGCCGCCGTCGCTGGCCTCGGGCTCGCCGGATGTGGCGGCTCTGACTCCGCCGCAGCGACTTCCGCCGCGTCTGACGAGAAGCTCATCGTCTTTGCCGCGGCAAGCATGACCGAGAGCCTCACCAAGGCGACTGAGTCCTTCACGAAGGACACCGGCACCGAGGTTAGCTTCAATTTCGATTCTTCTGGCACCCTGAAGACCCAGATTCAGGAAGGTGCCGAGTGCGACGTCTTCATCTCCGCCGGACAAAAGCAGATGAACCAGCTCGACGCCACTGCTGACCCCGAGGTCAACACCGAGGGCCTTGATCTTATCGAGTCCGATACGCGCTTCAACATCCTTCAGAACGAGGTCACGCTCGTTGTCCCTGATGGCAATCCTAGGGGCATCCAGAACTTCGAGGACTTCGCCGACCACCTCACGGCTGGTGACGTCAAGCTCGCCATGGGTAACTCCGATGTTCCCGTTGGCCAGTACACCCAGAAAATCCTGAAGTACTTCAACCTCAACGAGGACGAACTCGCGGCCTCTGGCGTGATCACCTATGGCACCAACGTCAAGGAGGTCACGACCCAGGTATCCGAGGCGGCTGTCGATTGTGGTGTCATTTACCGTACCGATGCGGTATCTGCGGGTCTTGCGGTTGTCGATTGCGCCACCAAGGATATGTGCGGCGAGGTCGTCTATCCGATCGCCGTCGTCAAGGGCACGAAGCGCGAGGACGCCGCCGAGTCCTATCTCGAGTTCCTCAAGGGCTCCGAGGCCTCCGCTTGCTTCGAGGAGGTCGGCTTCAAGCCGCTGTCCGCGTAATTGTCGATAGGATCTGAGCCATGGATTGGTACCCGCTCATAAACTCGCTGCGCATCGCCGCCGTCTCGACGGTAGCCGTGTTCTTCCTGGGGCTCGGTGCGGCGTGCGCGATCGCGAAGCTTCCCAGAACGGTAAGGGCCCTGCTCGATGTGGTGCTCACGCTCCCACTCGTCTTGCCGCCGACCGTCGTCGGGTACCTGCTCCTGCTTGTTCTTGGACCCAGGCGTCCCGTCGGCGCCTGGGTGCTCGAGGCCTTTGGGGTTCGTCTCACCATGACGTGGTACAGCGCGATCTTCGCGTGCGTTGTCGTCGCCTTTCCCCTTATGTATCGAACGGCTCGCGGCGCCTTCGAGGCCTATGACAAGACCTTGACGCACGCCGCGCTTACCCTTGGCAAGAGTCGCACGTGGGCGTTCTGGCGGGTCCAGGTTCCCGGCTGCGCCCAGGGCATTCTTGCGGGGGCGGTCCTCGCGTTCGCGCGTGCCCTCGGCGAGTACGGTGCCACGGCCATGGTTGCGGGATACACGCCTGGCCAGACCGCAACGGTCTCCACGACCGTCTATCAGCTGTGGCGCACGGGCGATGACGCGCTTGCGTTTCGATGGGTGCTCGTCAACATCGCCATATCGGCCGTTGTCCTTCTCGCTATGAACTGGCTTGAAGGTAGGGCCCGTACGCAGGGGAGGCGGGCATGAGCCTTTTCGTTGACATCACAAAACGCCTTGGCGACTTCGTCCTCGACGTGTCCTTCAGCGCGGATGACCCGAGCGAGACGCTTGCGATTCTCGGTGCGTCCGGCTGCGGCAAGAGCGTGACGCTCAAGTGCATCGCCGGCATCGAGCGCCCTGACAGGGGCCGTATCGTTTTGAACGATCGCGTGCTGTTTGACTCGGAAGTGCGCGTTGACGTACCGGTGCAGGATAGGCGCGTGGGCTATCTCTTTCAGAACTACGCGCTGTTCCCGACGATGACGGTTCTCGACAATGTCATGGCAGGCGTGCGAGGAGGATCTCGCAACGAGCGCCGCGAGAGGGCTTTGGAGCAGATTCGAGCCTTCCGCTTGGAGGGCCTTGAGGGCTTGCGTCCGGCCGAGCTGTCTGGTGGCCAGCAGCAGCGTTGCGCCCTCGCGCGCATCATGGCGAACGATCCGGAGCTTCTTCTGCTCGATGAGCCCTTCAGTGCGCTCGATGGTTATTTGCGCTGGCAGCTCGAACTCGAGCTCGGTGACACGCTCCGCGCGTTTCCTGGGGGCGTGGTGTTTGTCACGCACAGTCGTGACGAGGTGTATCGCATGTGCCAGCGCGTTTGCGTGCTCGACCATGGCAAGAGTGGGCGTACGGTGCCCACCCGCGAGTTGTTCGATACCCCCGCGACTCTGGCAGAGGCCCTCATCAGTGGTTGCAAGAACGTGAGTGCGGCGCTGCCGGTGGGAGAGACTTCCCTTGTCTGCACGGACTGGGGCGTTACGCTTGCTTGCGGTCGTTCGGTCGAGGGCTGCGACCACGTTGGCCTCCGCGCGCACTTCCTAAGGGTCGTTGAGGCTGATGGTCGAGCTGTGGACACCCTTGGTGACGCGCCCACGGGGTTTGGGAGTGAGGCAGTGCCAAATCGCGGCGAGCTCGACAAGACAGTAAACCTCATCCCCTGCGAGGTGGCGCGCGTTATCGACAACGTCTTCTCGACCATCGTTATGTGCTCAACTCCCGGTGGCGGGATGCTTCGCGTCGAGCTCGAGAAGGCGGCGTGGGCTTCGCTTGAGAACCCCTCACGCGTTACGCTTGAGGTTGCCCCGTCTGACGTCATGTGCTTGGAGGCATAGGGAACGTGCAAGACACCTTCGGAAGAACCATTAGCTATATGAGGCTGTCCGTCACGGATAAGTGCAATTGCCGATGCATCTACTGCATGCCTCGGGAGGGCGTCGCCCGTCACGCTCATGGAGAGGTTCTCTCGTTCGAGGAAATGGCGGAGATCGTTCGTGCCGCGTCGAGGCTTGGCGTCCGCAAGGTTCGCGTTACGGGCGGAGAGCCGCTGGTGAGGCGAGGAATCGTGGACCTTGTCGCTATGCTCTCCGGCATAGAGGGCATCGACGAGGTCGACATGACAACGAACGGAACCTTGCTCGCGCCCCTCGCGAAAGACCTTCGCGCCGCCGGGCTAACTCGCCTTAACGTCTCGCTCGACACGCTTCGTCCCGATCGCTACCGGGAGATTTCACGCGTCGGCGAGCTCTCGGATGCTCTGGACGGAATACGCGCCGCCAAGCTGGCCGGTTTTCCGCCGCCAAAGATAAACTGTGTGCTCATGGGCGGAGTGAACGACGATGAGGCGGCGGACTTCGTTGACATTGCACGAAGGGAGTCCGTTGAGGTTCGCTTTATCGAGCTCATGCCCATGGGAGAGTGCGCCCGCTGGCCGAAGGAACGCTTCGTTTCCGGCGACGTCGTCCTCGAAGCGGTGCCCGAGCTCGAGCGTGTTGGCGAGGGTGGCGTGGCGGAGCTTTACTCCGCACCGGGGTTTCTCGGGCGTGTCGGGCTCATTCGCGCCGTCAGCCACAGGTTCTGCTCGGGATGCGACCGTGTCCGCGTCACGGCGGACGGCAGGCTCAAACCCTGTCTTCACTCCGCTACCGAAGTGCCTCTTCGCGGCTTGCATGGCTCGGAGCTCGAGCGCGCCATCGCCTGTGGCATCGAGGCCAAGCCGGCTCATCACAACCTCGTCCCGGGGCTTCACTCGAGCGAGACTCCGAGGGACATGTTCGAGATAGGGGGCTAGGGTGGAGGATTCCCAGACCACATCGGCAAGCATTCGCGATGCCGAGTTCACGCACGTAAACGAGCAAGGCCGTGCCCGCATGGTCGACGTTGGCGGCAAGCCTGTGACGTCTCGAGTCGCGCGCGCCGCCGCGAAGGTACTCATGGCCCCGAGCACGCTTGAGCTTGTGCGGACCGGTGGAACACGCAAGGGCGACGTCCTCGCTGTCGCCCAGGTAGCCGGCATTATGGCCGCAAAGCGCACGTGGGAGATTATCCCGATGTGCCACCAGATTCCGCTTTCCGGCGTGGATATCAACTTCGCGCTAGAGGATGACGGGATCTCAATCGAGGCCACGGCTCGCTGCAAGGGGGAGACCGGTGTGGAGATGGAGGCGCTCACCGCGGCTTCCGTGGCCGCGCTGACCATCTATGACATGTGCAAGTCGCATCAGCGTGATATGGAGATCACGGCTGTTCGCCTTATGGAGAAGACTGGGGGCCGTAGCGGCCATTTTGTGAGGGGAGAGTAGCGTGGGAGAGTTCGTCGTTTCGCCCGGAGCCCTTGCGGGCGAGGTCATTGCCGTATGCACGAGCGCCGAGAAGGGCGTTCGCAAGCAGTCTGTTGACTCCATTGAGCTTGAGGTGGGTACTGGCGTCGTTGGCGACGCGCATTCTGGAGCCTGGCACCGCCAGGTGAGCCTGCTGCCGGATGAGGCCGTTGATGTGCTGCGCCAGGTTCTGCCTGGTCTCAAGGCGGGTGACTTCGCGGAGAACATCCTCACGCGTGGTCTCGACCTTAAGTCGCTTCCCGTGGGTACGGTCATTTCCGCCGGAGAGGCGCTCCTCGCCGTGACACAAATCGGCAAGAAATGCCATAACGACTGCGAGATTAAGCGCCTGGTGGGAAAGTGCGCCATGCCGAGCGAGGGCATCTTTACCGTTGTCATTCGAGGGGGAGAGGTTCGCCCCGGCGACGAGGTGCACGTCATGGAGGTGAGGCGCTAATGAGGGAACTTCCCGTTCAGCAGGCCGTGGGACACGTGCTCTGCCACGACATGACCCAGATCATTCCTGGCGAATTCAAGGGAGCTCGATTCCGTAAGGGCCACGTCGTGGCTCCGGAGGATGTCGACGTGTTGCTCTCGATGGGGAAGCGCAGCGTCTATGTGCTCGAGCTCGAGCCGGGCATGCTTCACGAGGATGACGCCGCCATCCGCCTCTGCGAGATCATGGAGGGAGACGGTTGCGTCCGCTCGCCCGAGATCCGCGAGGGCAAGATCGAGTTGCGCGCTGCCCACGACGGGTGCTTTCGCGTACGGAGCGAGGCGCTTGCCGCTGTCAACTCGGTGACGCAGGTCATGGTGGCCACGCGCGCCGGTAACACGGCGGTTCATGCTGGCGATAAGCTCGCGGGAATGCGCGTCATTCCGCTTGTGATCGAGGAATCAAAGCTTGAGGAGGCCCGCCGCGCGGCTGACGCTTGCGCTGGCGAGGGGCCCGTCTGCGAGGTTCTGCCTTACAAGCTCCGTCGCGTTGGCATTGTCACCACGGGTAGCGAGGTTGCCGCGGGCCTTATCGAGGACTCGTTCACTCCCGTTGTGAAGGGCAAGCTCGCCGAGTACGGCATGGATTGCGTTGCCCACGAGATGCCCGGCGACGATGTCGAGGATATCGTTGCCGCGATCGGGCGCGTGCGCGAGGCTGGCGTTGATCTCGTCGTCTGTACTGGCGGCATGAGCGTCGACCCCGACGACAACACCCCTGGTGCCATCCAGGAGAGCGGTGCCGAGATGGTGACCTACGGCGCGCCCGTGCTTCCGGGCGCCATGGTCTTCGTGGGATACTATGACGACGGCACCCCCGTGCTCGGTCTTCCTGGCTGCGTGATGTTCGCGCGAGCCACGATTCTCGACCTCATCATGCCTCGCATCGCGGCGGGCGTTCGCCTGACGCGTGCGGATATCGTCGCCTATGCAGAGGGCGGCCTCTGTCTCGGCTGCGAGGAGTGCCACTACCCAATCTGTCCCTTCGGCAAGTAGGCTTTGGCTAGTAGGAGTGCGCATGAGCTGCCATGACAAGGACGTAGTCTCGTCTTATACCGCTACCGTCATCACCGTGAGCGATCGAGCGAGTGCTGGTGTCTATAAGGATGAGGCGGGTCCCGCCGTGGCGGCCCTTCTTTCTGAGTCAGGTTTTGAGGTGGTATCCTCCAGCGTCGTCCCGGACGAGCGCACGAGTATCGAACGTGCGATCCGCGAGGGCGCCGCTTCGGACGTCGCTCTCGTTGTCACGGCGGGCGGTACGGGCCTTTCTCCGCGGGACGTGACGCCCGATGTTACGGCTGACGTCTGTGACCGCCTCGTGCCTGGCATCGGCGAAGCCATGCGCGCCGCTTCCGCTAAGATAACGCCCTTCGCCTGGCTCTCTCGCGCTACGGCCGGAACCCTGGGTCGCACGCTCGTCGTCAACGTCCCCGGCTCTCCCAAGGCATCTGTGGAGAACCTCGCCGCCGTGATCGAGCCCGTCAGGCACGGTCTTAAGGTCCTCCGTGCGGAGGGTTCCCTCGACTGCGCTGCCGAGCGCCTCGCATCGGCCGTTCGCGGTCTGGCCGAGAAGCCCGTCGTGCTCTTTGATTTTGACGGCACCCTTGCGGACACGAAGCCCTGCATCGTGAGGACGGCAACGCGGGTGCTCCGCGAATGGGGCCTGACCGAGGAGGAGATTGGCGACGCCGGGAGACTCGTGGGCCCTCCTTTTCCGCTTGCCTATTCGCTCGTCTATGGCCTCTCCGAGGAAGATGCCGCTGAGGTCACGCGCCGCTATCGCGAGATTTACGCGACCCTCGGTCCCGAGAGAAACCCGTTGTTCGACGGCGTCCGCGAGATGCTCACGGAGCTCAAGACCCGAGGCAAGAAGCTCGCCATCGTGTCTTCGAAGATGGAGCGCTTCGTCCGTATGGCCCTTCAGCAGACTGGCATCGAGGACCTCTTCGAGGAGGTCGTCACCCAGACGGGGGTCAAGGATCCCGGAAAGGCCGGCCTTATCGCTGAGGCCCTACGCCGCCTCGACGCTGAGCTCGAGGATGCCGTCATGCTCGGAGACAGGCACTATGACATCGAGGGCGCCGTCGCGACGGGCGTTGACTCTATCGGTGTATACCTTGGCGACACCGCTCCCGCAGGAGAGCTGGAAAACGCCGGTGCTACGGCAATCGCCACGAGCGTCTCTCAGATGGGCCGCTATCTTTTGGGCGAGTAGCCAGCTTGGGATGGCACGGCGGTCGCTATCCGCCCGCTGCCGTGATGCCATTCGTCTCCGTTTGCGGATGCGACTGATACCTTCTGGCCTCGCTTGGGTACAACCAGGCTAACGACAACGCGCACGCGAGTGCGGGAGAGGGGCAATCATGGCTGACATCACTGAGGGCATTCGCAAGGCGTTTCTTGCTGGCGTGGGTGCCGTCGCCCTGGGTGCCGAGAAGACCACGGAACTCGTGGATTCGCTCGTCAAGAAGGGCGAGCTTACGATCGAGCAGGGCAAGGACCTCAACCGAGAGCTCACCCAGAAGGCTAAGGAGACCGTGGATGGCGCCCAGGATTCCGTTCTTCGCGCCCGCCTGTCCACGATGACCCCTGAGGAGCGCGCGGCTTTCATCGACCGCGCCAAGGAGCTTGCGAGCGACCTTGACGCCAAAGCCTCTGCGGCAACCAAGGTTCCCGTTGAGGCGGACTCTGTCGAAGACGCCACAAAGGAGTAGCGTGGCTTGAACGAAGACCTCGAAAAGAATGAGAGAGCCACCGCCCCTGACGCTTCCGGCCCGGGGGCGGTTTCTCGTGGCCCAGCTTCGCCCTCTATGGCGAAAGGGATGCCTTCTTCTGACTGCGCTCGCGCTTCAGGTTCCCCTGACGAGATGAGGAGCCCTGATGGCGTGCTGCGCCCCGATGCGACTCCGGCCGAGGCTGAGGACGCAATGTGGGAGGCCGCGCTCGCCGGCGTCGAGGGCGAGCTTGACGACGACTCTGATTCCGTGACTATCGGCCTTCTTCGAGGTGCTCGCAGAAATGATGCGAGCCGCTATGGGGTCTCGCGGAAGCGCCGACATGCGCGTCTGCTTCAGATATTTGCGATTGTCCGCAAGTACGATGTTCTCGGTGGTAT
>USBN01000039.1 GCA_900552935.1 uncultured Coriobacteriaceae bacterium
TACGAGATCAGCCTCGGTCTCGTGGGCTCGGAGATGTGTATAAGAGACAGGCCCTTGCCTCTCGCTCTGCGGCGTGGGTCTGAACGTACTCGGCGCCTACGCCCTCGCGCTCCCAGCCCGCGGCGACCTTGAAGCCAACGGGGGAGAGGAGGATCTCGCAGGCGAGCTCGGCAAGGGCGCCGGTGATGGAGCAGGTAATGACCTGCAGCCACGTCCAGCCAAAGAAGACGTGCGAGACCACGATGGCGAACACGAGGTTGTCAACGAGCTGGCCGACGCCCGTGCTCACGTAGCTGCGAAGGGCGAACGTGGCGAAGCTGCCGTTGTCGGTGAGGTGGCCGATGAACTGGTTGAGGTGCGAGTTCACGAACGACGAGCACAGCATCGCCAGCGAGCTGCCGAGGACGACGTACCACGAGCCGCCGATGGTGGCGTTGAGCGCGGCATTGACCTCGAGAAAACCGGTGTCATAGTAGGCGCCCCACATGCCGGGCGCGAGGCTGATGAGCCAGAACAGGACGCTCACGGCGAGGTTGATGCCCAGGGCGAGAAGCGACACCTTGACGGAGGCCTTGGGCCCGAAGCGCTTGCAGATCATGTCCATGCAGAGGAAGGACACCCACGAGAGGGTGAAGCCACAGTCGAGCGCGAGCCACGGAAGGCTGATGAGCTCCTTGTTTGCGAGGAGGTTCATCAGGATAACGCTCACGACGAAGCAGGTGACGGTGGACGCAGGGATGCTGCGCAGGAGGAGCTTGTAGTCCTCCAGGACGTTCTTGATCATGCGGTTGTCTCTCTTTCCTTTGGTTTTAGCTTCTATCGCGCTGGATATCGGAGTAGAACAGCGCGGGCGGCGGATCCGCCGCAGGACATGGTAGCAAAAGCGCGTGGTGGTCGCGTGCCGGGCATGGCGAGGCGCGCCGGCGGCGTGGCGGTCGCGTGCTGGCGGCACACCGCTAGCGGTGCCTGCCTCGCCAGACTGTCGCGGAGCAGCCGTTCGCTGCTTTGAACGCCTGTGCAAAGGCCGATTGCTGCGGAAACCCAAGCAGCTCAGCGATTTGCGCTATGGAAAGCGAGCTATCCGCGAGGAGGTCTTGCGCGCGCTCCATGCGGCGCCTGCGCATGTAGTTGCCCAGGGACTCTCCCGTCTCGGCTTTAAAGACGGCGCAGAGTCTGGAGCGGCTGGTGTAGAGGCTTGCGGCGAGTTCGTCGATGCCTACGCGCTGTCCGCCGTCGAGCGCTCGCTCGACGGCGGCGGCCGCCTCCCTGGCGAGGCCCGCGCTTGCCCGCGTTCCCGCCGCCCGCAAGGCCTGCCCGCAGGCGGCGTGCGAACAGGCGAGCTCGGCGACCATGGTATCCACGACGCCTCGCATGAACACATGGCCGCCCGCCGAGCGGGCACGCTCTTCGCTGACCCGTCGCAGCGCGTGGTAGATAGCGGATACCGCCTCGTCGCACCACGGCTCAGCAAACGCCTCGAAGAGCCCTGTGAACTCGGTGGGGTAACGACCCTCGAGCTCTTCGAAAAAGCCTGGCAAGAAGAGCACGGAGCGCGAATGATAGAGCTGTCCCGCAAACAGCGGGCTCAGCTCCTCGCCGCAGTTGTCTTGGATAAAGCTGCATACCGCGTTGTTCGGCCAGGAGCCGCGCAGCGGCATGAGGGTGACGGGCGTGATTCCGGCGTCGGGCATGCATGTGAGCGTCGGTACGCTGACTTCGCTTACGCAGGCGTACGGCTCGGGCGTGCGCTCCAAAAGGTGCATGTCGCGCGCAGGGGTGATGAAGTGCTCCATCACAAGGCAGGTGGGGGAGAGGGGCACGACCCATGCCCGCCCATGCGCCTGATCGCTTGCCACCTCACCGGTAAAGACCGTGCCTCTGTCCTTGAGCTCGATGCCGAACTGCTCGAACTGCGGCGCGTAGAGCTCGGTTATGTCGGCTGGCGTGCGTCGCATTTACAAAAACGTCCCCTTCCCTTGCCGAATCGTCCGCGTTCGACTGAGCTGTAAGTCAAGGCTAATAACCTAATGATAAGTTCGTAGAGGCTAACTCTCAAGCCGTTAGAAAGGAATCGCATGGACGGGGAGAAGAAAAAGGAAGGCGGGGGCATCGGCGAGCTGCTTGCGTACGCCGGTGACCGCAAATGGCTCACGTACCTTGGGATGGGGTTGTCGGCGGCGTCGCAGCTCTTGGGCTTCGGGCCCTATGTGTGTATCTGGCTCGCGGTGCGCGACCTCCTCGCCGTGGCGCCCAGTTGGGGCGAGGCCGCGGGTATCGCGATGTACGGGTGGTGGGCCGTGGCGTTTAGCCTGACGAGCATCGTGGTCTATTTCGCGGGCCTCATGTGCACGCACCTGGCGGCGTTCCGCTGTGCGTCCAACATCCGCAAAACCACAAGCGAGCACCTGCTCAAGCTGCCGCTCGGATACTTCGACTCGCATGCCACCGGCGAGCTCCGCCGCATCGTGGACGGCTGCGCCGCCTCGACCGAGACGCTGCTCGCGCACATGCTCCCCGACATCTCGGGCGCCATTGCCATGGTCGCAGGGCTGCTCGTGCTCCTCTTTGCCTTCGACTGGCGCCTGGGCGCGTCCTGCCTCGTTTCCGTGGCGGTGTCCTTCGCCGCAATTGCGAGCATGATGAGCGGCAAGGGCGGCCGGTTCATGAAGGCCTATATGGGTGCGCTCGTACGTATGAACAAAACCGGCACCGAGTACGTGCGCGGCATCCCCGTAGTTAAGGTGTTCCAGCAGACGGTCCACTCGTTCAAGGCGTTTCACGACGCCATCGTCGACTACGCGCGCATGGCGCAGGACTACGCCGGCACGTTCTGTCGGGCGCCTCAGGTCGCGAACCTCACGGCCCTGAACGGCCTCGTGGCGTTCTTCTTGCCCGTGGCGCTGCTGCTTGCCCCCGGGGAGTCGGATTTTGCCCGGTTCGTGGCCAACTTCGCGTTCTACTCGATCTTCTCGGCTGTGGTGCCCACCGCGATGACCAAGCTCATGTTCGTGGGCGAGGCCTCGCAGATGAGCGCCGACTCACTGGCTCGCATCAGGAGCGTCATGGAGATCGAACCCCTCGCCGTCACGGCTGCGCCCAAGCACCCGTCGGGAAACAGCGTGCGCTTCGACGACGTGAGCTTCACCTACGAGGGCGCCGAGGTCCCCGCCGTCGACCACGTGAGCTTCGACGTCCCCGCCGGCAGCACGCTTGCGCTCGTCGGCCCCTCGGGCGGCGGCAAGTCCACGTGCGCCTCGCTCATCCCGCGCTTCTGGGACGCGACTTCGGGCCGCGTTCTTGTGGGCGGCGTCGACGTGCGCGACATTAACCCGCACGAGATCATGGATCACGTCGCCTTCGTGTTCCAGACAAACAAGCTTTTCCACCAGACGCTCGCAGACAACGTGCGCGCCGCGCGGCCCGACGCCACGGATGAAGAAGTGCGCGAGGCTCTCGCCGCCGCCCAGTGCGACGACATCGTGGCGAAGCTGCCGCGGGGCATCGACACCATGCTCGGGACCGGCGGAGCGTATCTTTCCGGTGGAGAGGTCCAGCGCGTGGCGCTCGCCCGCGCGATCCTCAAGGACGCACCCATCGTCGTGCTCGACGAGGCGACCGCCTTCGCCGACCCCGAGAACGAGGCCCTCATCCAGCGCGCATTTTCGCGCCTGGCCGAGGGGCGCACGGTCATCATGATCGCCCACAGGCTCTCGACCGTCGTTGGCGCGGACAAGGTCGTGGTGCTCGACCAGGGTCGTGTTGCGGAGAGTGGCACGCACAAGGCGCTTCTTGCAAAGGGCGGCCTCTACGCAAGGATGTGGGCCGACTACGAGCAGGCGGCCAGTTGGAAGATTACTGCCGCGGTTGCTGATGCCGCCGCGGTTGCTGATGCCGTCGCGAAGGGAGGCGAGGCCTAGATGTTCGCCTCATTCAAGAAGAAGTACTTCCTGTCCGATAAGGGCATTGCAGGTGTCAAGCGCGGCATCTTCTGGACTACGCTCACCAACCTCGTCATCATGGCGGGCATGGGATTTCTGTTCCTGACCATGGCGGGTTTCATCGACCATCTTATGACGGGCGCGGACCTGCCCTCCGTCCTTCCGATCGCGGGAGGGCTCGTGGTCTTTCTCGTGTTGCTCTTTGCCTCCAACTGGCAGCAGTACTACTACTGCTACTGCATCTTCTACGAGGAGTGCGGCAACCAACGCATCGACATCGCCGAGCGCCTGCGCAAGCTTCCGCTTTCGTTCTTCGGCCGTCGTGACCTCGCGGACCTCACCGAGACCATCATGGGCGACGTCCAAGCCATGGAGCATGCCTACAGTCACGTGCTGAGCGAGCTGTGGGGCGCCGTCATCGCGAGCGCCGTCGTGTTCGTGGGGTCGCTCTTCTTCTGCTGGCAGCTGGCCATCGCGGCGTTTTGGAGCGTGCCCGTGGCGTTTGCCGTCCTGTATCTCACCCGGGGTCCCATGACGCCGGTGTTCGACCGCGTCCGTGCCGAGAAGGTCAGGGTCACCGAGGCGGTCCAGGAGACCCTCGATTGCGTGCGCGAGATCCGCGCCACCAACCAGGAAGCGCACTACCTGGCGGGCTTGAACGCCGTTATCGACCGTGAGGAGCGCGAGGTAACCCGCGGCGAGCTCGTCAACGGGCTTTTGGTCAACTCCGCCTTCGCCATTCTACGCCTGGGAATTGCCACCACGCTGGCCACGGGCGCCGCGATGGTCGTCTCCGGTCAGGTCGATTTCATGGTGATGTTCGCCTTCCTGCTTATGGTGAGCCGTATCTACGCGCCGTTTGATCAGGCCCTTATGCTCGTGTCGGAGCTGTTTGCCGCAGAGTCATCGGCCAAGCGCATGCGCTCCATCATGGAGGAACCCGTGGCCCAAGGCAGCGAGGCTTTCGAGCCCGTGGGCCATGACGTGGTGTTCGACCACGTGGCGTTCGGCTACGGCGCGGGCGATGACGGGCGCGCCGGCGAGCGGGTGCTTGACGACGTGAGCTTCACCGCGAAGGAGGGCGAGGTCACGGCACTCGTCGGGCCGTCAGGTTCTGGCAAGTCCACCGTGACTCGTCTGGCAGCCCGCTTTTGGGACGCCACTTCCGGCAAGGTGAGCGTGGGTGGTGTGGACGTGGCGAGCGTCGACCCCGAGGTCCTTCTGCGCGATTACGCGATCGTCTTCCAGGACGTGCTGCTCTTCGACGACACGGTGATGGGCAACATCCGCCTTGGCCGCCGCGACGCCACTGACGAGGAGGTCTTGGCCGCCGCGCATGCCGCCAACTGCGATGAGTTCGTGAGCCGTTTGCCGCAAGGCTATGACACCATGATCGGCGAGAACGGTTCCAAGCTCTCCGGCGGCGAGCGCCAGCGCATCTCCATTGCTCGTGCGCTGCTCAAGGACGCCCCCATTGTCCTTTTGGACGAGGCCACGGCGAGCCTGGACGTCGAGAACGAGACCGTGGTGCAGGAGGCGCTTTCCCGCCTGCTCGCGGGCAAGACCGTCATTGTGATCGCGCACCGCATGCGCACGGTCGAGAATGCGGACAAGATCGTGGTCCTGAGGGATGGCGTGGTCGCCGAGCAGGGTACGCCCGCCGAGCTCAAGGCGGCGGGCGGTGAGTTCGCCCGCATGGTGGAGCTGCAGAAGGAGGCCTCGTCCTGGTGTTTGTGACGTGCTGTAGATTTACAGCTGGTTATGTCTCGCTGCCCACCGGTCAGAAGTGCTAGACTTGCCCCCTGCTATTGAGTCTGGTCAAACTTTCTGACCTGGGCATGAAAATGACTGCGATTGATCCAAAAAGGAGAGGCAACATGAAGAAGTCCACGTATAACACCCTGCTCGTCGGCGGCGGCTTCCTGCTTGGCACGGCCGGCATCAAGCTGCTCAAGAGCGAACCGGTCAAGAACGCGTGCGTGCAGGGCATCGCATGTGGCATGCGTATCAAGAGCGACTACCAGGACATGGTCGAGCAGGCGAAGGCCGAGGTTGACGACATGGTCGCCAAGGCGTCGTACATCACCGCAAGCGAGCCTGACGCCGCTGCGGATGAGGCCGCCGAGTAGCGCGCTGACACAACTATGAGATTCTCGGTTATTAGCGAGATTCCCGGCAGGACCCGCCTACAGTTGGCGGGTCCTGTGCCAGAGGGGGACCTCGATGCTCTCATAAAGCTGAGCGCGGATATCAAGGGTGTCACGAAGGTCCGGGTATACGGCCGCATCGGGCAGATGGCGATCGAATATGACGCGCCTCACCGCGCGGACGTGCTCGGCGGCCTTCGTACGATCGACGCGCAGGCGGTCGCCGAGGCGAAGTCCGGCTATGCGATTCAGCTCGAGCCGCGCAAGCACAAGCTCTTCATGGACCTGGCGACGCTCGTTGGCGCCCATTACGTGCGTCGGTGGTTCCTGCCGACCCCGCTGCGAGCCGTGTTCGTCGTTGCAGGCTACATGGCCTTCCTGCGCGCCGCTCTACGCGAGCTGGCGCAGCCTCGCCTGACGGTGCCCGTGCTCGACGCCTCCGCCATTGGCATCTCGTTCGTGAAGCGCGACGTCAACACGGCTGGGCAGACGATGTTCCTGCTGAACGTCGGCGAGCTGCTCGAGGACTACACGCGCGCCATGAGCGAAAACGAGCTCATCAACTCCCTGCTTGACGTGCCCGACGAGGCGCAGAAGGTCGAGGGAGACACCGAGGTGAGCGTTCCCGCGACGGAGCTCGAGCCCGGTGACCTTGTGGCCGTTCGCACCGGCATGTCCATCTCCATCGACGGCGTGGTCGAGCGGGGGAGTGCCATGGTCAACCAGGCGACGCTCACCGGCGAGCCGCTTGCCGTCGAGCGCTCCGTGGGCGATGACGTGTTCGCCGGCACCGTCGTCGAGGACGGCAGCATCCTCGTGCGCGTGCGCGCCAACACGGCCCAGACCAAGCTTCGCTCGATCGTCTCGCTCGTCCAGACGGCCGATTCCCTCAAGTCAGAGGGGCAGTCGCATATGGAGGAGCTGGCGAACAAGATCGTTCCCTGGAACTTCCTGCTCGCGGGTCTCGTCGCCCTCACGACGCGCAGCCTCGTCAAGACCTCGGCGGCGCTCATGGTCGACTATTCGTGCGCACTCAAGCTTACGGGCTCCGTTGCCGTCATGACCGCCATGAGCGACGCCGCCAAGATGGGCGTCATGGTCAAGGGCGCCAAGTACTTCGAGTCGTTCGCCAAGGCGGACACCATCGTGTTCGACAAGACCGGTACGCTCACTGAGGCGCAGCCTAGGCTCGCCCACGTGTTCGCGACCGACGGCTGGAGCGAGGACGACGTCTTGCGCTTCTCCGCTTGCCTGGAGGAGCACTTCCCACACCCGGTGGCGCGCGCCGTCGTCAACGCCGCCAAGGCGCGTGGCCTCGAGCACCGCGAGCGTCACGCCGCGGTCGAGTACATCGTCGCGCACGGCATCGCCTCCTCGATCGAGGGGAGGCGAGCGGTGATCGGCTCGGCGCACTTCGTGTTCGAGGACGAGCACGTCCTCATGGATCCTGAGGCACGGGAGAGGGCTGAGTCTGAGGTGCAGGGCTTCTCTCCTCTGTACCTTGCCGTAGACGGCGAGGTCGTGGGCGTGCTCGGCATCGAGGACCCGCTCAAGCCCGGCGTCAAGGAAGCCATCGCTGAGCTGCACGCGCTTGGCGTCAAGCATGTCGTGATGCTCACGGGAGACTCCGAGCGCACGGCCAGGCGCATCGCAAGCGAGGCTGGCGTCGACGAGTACGCTGCGGAGCTTCTGCCCGAGGACAAGTACGCCTACGTTGAGCGCATCAAGCGTGAGGGGCGCCACGTCGCCATGGTGGGCGATGGTGTCAACGACTCTCCGGCGCTTGGCCTGGCGGACGTGGGCCTTGCGATGGGCGGTGGAAGCGACATCGCCAAGGAGGTCGCCGACATCATCCTGGCGGACACGGACCTCGCCGCGATCGTGCGCCTGCGCAGGATGAGCCAAGGCCTCATCGACCGCCTGACGAGCTCCTACTCGAAGGTGATGCTCACCAACTCGGCGCTTCTGGCGCTTGGTATCGCGGGCTTCATCACGCCCCAGACGTCGTCGCTGCTGCACAACGGCTCGACGATCGCCTATAGCCTCGGCAACGCGAAGGCCTATCTGCCGGCAGTTTCGTAGCGATGCGTGGCCTGCTTGGCGGCGGCTCCGCTGTGTCGACGCCGGCCTGAGGTCGCATGCCTGCCATGCCGTCGCTGCCGGCGGCTTCGTGAACCATATTGCCCGTTCTGTCTCCGTGGCCGCCTGCTGGCGCTCGCGGGGATAGAATGGGCTTCTTTGTTTGACGGGCCATCGTACGAAAGGCAATGAATGACTGAATCTCCCAACCTCGCCGAGAAGGCCCGGGGCCTCCTCTTTTGTCTGGCAATCGCCGTGGTCGCTTGGGTTTGCGGCCAATATGCAGATGTGGTCGGAGGGCCGGTCTTCGGTATTCTGTTTGGCATGCTCCTGGCTCAGGTGCTGCGTGGTCGCGACGTCTCGGCGTTGCAGCCGGGTGTCAAGTTCACGTCCAAGTACGTCCTTCAGGCTGCCGTCGTCTTCCTGGGGTTTGGGCTTAACCTCGCGCAGGTTGCGAAGGTGGGAGCCACGAGCCTGCCGGTGATCGTCTCCACCATCTCGACGTCCCTCATTGTCTCTTTCGTGATGTGCCGCGCTATGCACGTGCCCGGAAAGATCGCCACGCTCATCGGCGTGGGTTCCTCCATCTGCGGAGGTTCCGCCATCGCGGCAACGGCGCCTGTGATTCGCGCGGACGACGAGGACGTGGCGCAGGCCATCTCCGTGATCTTCCTCTTCAACGTGATCGCCGCGCTCGTCTTTCCCACCCTCGGAGGCATGCTGGGTCTCACTAACGAGGGCTTTGGCCTCTTTGCGGGTACCGCCGTCAACGACACCTCCTCGGTGACGGCTGCCGCGGCCGCGTGGGATGGCATGCACCCGGGCGCCAGCACGCTTGATGCCGCCACCATCGTCAAGCTCACGAGGACGCTCGCCATCATCCCGATCACGCTTGCGCTTGCCGTGTGGCAGATGCGCGTCGACCGTCGCGCGGGAGGGGAGGGCAAGAGCACCTTCAACCTGCGCCGCGCCTTCCCGACGTTCGTGGGGCTCTTCGTGCTCGCGAGCCTCGCAACTACCGTGTTCGCCCTGCCTGCCGCCGTCACCGCGCCACTGAAGACGCTCTCGAAGTTCCTCATCGTGATGGCCATGAGCGCGATTGGCCTCAATACCGACATCGTCAAGCTCGTGCGAACGGGCGGCAAGCCCATCGCGCTGGGGGCCTGCTGTTGGGTCGCCATCGCCTGCGTAAGCTTGGGCATGCAACACGTCATCGGCATCTGGTAAAAAGAGCGCGCCGTCACGTTTGTGGCGGCGCGTCTTGGTTTGGCGGCGCGTTCTGGCGTGGCCAATTCTGGTTTGATGGCGTGCTCTGGTGTGGCGGCGTTGACGGCGTGCCCTGGCGTGACGGAGCGTCCTGGCGCGGACCGCTAACCCCTTCGCGCGACCATATGCGCGCGGAAGCCCTTCTGCGCCTCGAGCTTGAGCAGGGTGAGCCCGGATTCCTCGGCGAGCGCGCGTAGCTCGGACAGCTTGAGGATGCGCGCGTCGCCATGGCCCAAGAGGCGGGCCAGCGGTAGCTCGATGTTGTTCATGAGCCAGACCGCGACGTCGTTCGAGGTGTAGTCGCGGAGGACCAGTCGCCCGCCGGGCCGAAGGACGCGTGCCACCTCGGCGAAGAACCTCTCCGGATGCGGGTAGTGGTGGAAGCTGTTGGAGCAGAGCACGGCGTCGAAGCTCCGGGGCTCGAAGGGCAGCGCCTCCGCGTCTCCGACGACAAAGCTGACGTTATCGAGCTGCTTTGCCCGGGCGACGTCGATCATCCCGGGTGTGAGGTCGAGTCCAGTCAGGTGCTTGTTGGGATACCGGGCGTGGAGCAGTTCTAGGACGGCTCCGGTTCCGCAGCCCACGTCGAGCGCGTCCTCGAACGGCTCGAGCTCAAGCTCCTCGAGCATCTGCGGATAGTCGTCCTTGCACATTTCGTAAATGCCGGCATGGCCGGATTCGTAGACCTTTGCCGCCTCGGTGAACTCCTTGATGGAGAGTTGCTTGAGCTCCTCTGCCGATCTTGCCATGGGTCTCCTTCTGTTCGGGGAAGTCTGACGTTGCGTGCGTTTGCCCACATCGGGCTTGGCAGGCAAAAAACGCGGGGGCACCCTTCCTTCGGTTCGCGTCCCCGCGTGCGGGCGGTTCTCTATTCCTGGACCTTTAGCGCCTCGGAGAGGCTGACGCGCCTGATGGAGCGCGTGTGCAGGAGCGCCACGACGAGGTACGTCGCGAACCCGATTCCCACGCACGCCGCGATGGACCACCATGGCACGTAGATCTCGATGTTGCCGTTGTAGGCGAGCAGCATCGAGCGGAAGATCGCGGTGAGCGAGCCGATGATCACGGGCTGAGACAGCAGCAGCGCCGCCACCACGCACAGCGTGATCGAGCGGATGTACAGGTGGGAGATCTCTCCATCGCGGTAGCCAAATACCTTCATGTAGCTGATGGAGCGCGCGCTTCGGTCGATCACGGCCTTGGTCAGCAGGTACATGAAGAGGAGGAAGATGAAGACGGAGAGGCCGACCATCATGCCGATCAGATTGCTCATCATGCCGATGAACTGGTCTCCCACGGCACGCATGTCGTCGGGCGTGGTGTCGCCGGCGAAGTAGCGCGAATCGATGTCGAGCTCCTCGTCGCTTACATAGCCGTTGAAGTACGAGGGGTCATTGCCAAAGAGCCCGTTGAAGTCGTCGATGCTCATGTAGGCGTTCATGTCAGACTTGGAGCCCCACGAGTCGCCGTCGTAGTCGAATGCGTAGTCCTTTCCCTCGAACTTGTCGGTGAGGTTGACCTGCTGGCCATCCTTCCAGCCAAACTTTTCGACGAGGCCCCCGCCGAACACGATGCGTCCGCCGCCAACGCCCAGGTCCTTCCAGTAACGAGAGTTCGGGGAGATGCCGTAGACGGTTACGGTCTCTGTGCCGTTGCCTTCGCCGCGGTCATATTGCAGCTGGTAGACGGCGTACTTCTCGGCCTGCGCGATCTTCTCGGCGCCATTGTCTGTGGTATTGACGGGGTGGATGTCGTCGTTGTCGGTATCAATGCCGGAGGCATCGTCGATAAGGTCGATCACCTCGTCGCGGTCGCAGCCGAGGAAGTCCGCGATGTCGTCGAGGCGCGCGTAGAGGGCATCCTTCTTGTCCTGCACTTCCTCGAGCGCGTCGCTGGCTGCCTGCATGCTCGCGGCGCTGGGTGACGTTGTGGCTTCCTCGGCCGCCTCCTGAGCGTAGTCGACGGCGTCGTCGAGCTCGTCCTCCGCATCCTCGGCGGCGGTGAGGAGCGTGCCGTCGACGGACTGCAAGCGATCGAGCGCCACCCACTGCTCGCGCTCCTCGGCCGTGCCCTCGAGCTCGAGCGGGGCCTTGAGCGTGTACTGGTGCGCGGCCACGAGACTCGTCTCGAGGTTGTCCGCGTAGTGCGTCATCGTGGGGAGGATCGCCAGGCCAAAGAGCAGGAGCAGCGACGCGAATGCGACGCCCACGAAGAGCGTGGCGAAGTTGCCGAGGTTGCGCAGGAACACGCGCAAGCGGAAGCGCGAGACAAAGCTCATGTGCTCCGGCAGTTGCAGGCCGCGCTTGGTGCCAGCCTTGCCGCTCGCCTCGTGGCGAAGGAACTGCAAGGGCGTCTTCCCTATCTTTCGGAGAAGGCCCACGAGGGTGATGAGGATGAGCGCGGCGGCGGGGACTACGGCGCACTTGACGAAGATCTCCCAGCTCCAGTAGACGTGGAAGGGCGGCAGACTGTAGGAGCCGTAGTAGAGGTTGCGCATGGGCTCGGTGAAGACGGTCACGCCGAGCGCGCAACCCAGAAGCGAGGCGAGGATGCCTACCACGGCGGGGAGTGCCAGGTAGTGCAGCACGATCTCGCGCTTGCGATAACCGCTGGCGAGGAGCGTCCCGATGATGGCGCTCTCCTCCTCGATGGTGGCGTCGGTGAGGACCACGAAGACGAAGGCCATGATCACGATGATGATATCGAGGAGCGTCGTCCACATCATGGAGTCGCCGTCTACGTCGTCGCGCGCGTAGCCGATGCCCTGGTTGGAATCCGCGTCGATGAGATCATCCACGCGTGCGTCGGCGTCCGTGAGGGCGTCGACCATGTCCTCCTCGGCATCGACGCGGTCTGCGACGGAGAGGTCGCGATCGTTGAAGGTGAAGGAGTACGTGTAGGTTGGTGCGCCGCCGGCGTCCTCGAGTGCGGCGAAACCGGCGTCAGTGACCTCGGCAACGCCATAGGTGATGGTGTTGACTGTGAAGTCCGAGTTGTTAAGGAAGAGCGCCTGGCTATCGGGCTGGGTCATGATGCCCGAGATGGTGTAGGTGCGGCCGCAGAGGTCGACCGTATCGCCCACGGCGAGCTCGTTGTTCGTGGCGAAGACGCGGTCGATGGCGACCTCGTCGTCTGCCTGGGGTTCCGCGCCCTCGCAGTAGGATGCAAGGTTGACCTCGGTGCGGTGCGCGTAGGTGCGGAGCGTCCGCTTGGTGCCGTCGTCGTCCGAGGTCTTGCGGAAGGCCGCGTCGATGGAGAAGTCCTTGTAGAACGTGACGCCGCCGACGTCTTCGGCGGCGTCCTCTGCCGCCTCGAGCTGCGCGCTCGTCGCCTCGAAGGAGGTCGTCACGCGGCCGTCCTCGATGGCGTATTCGTCGCGCATGCCGTCGATGATGCACCCGATGGAGTGCGCGGCGAGCAAAAAGCCCGACGTGAGGGCGATCGAGCCCGTCATGAGGAGGAAGATGCCGAGGTACTTGCCGAGGTTGTTACGCAGCTCGCGGGGGAGCCGCCTTGCCAGGGGAGTCATTGCGCGCCTACCAATCGAGCTCGGAGGCGGACACGGGGGAGGTGTTGACCTCGTCTGAGGCCAGACGGCCGTCGCGAAGGCGCAGCACGCGGTCTGCCATCTTGGCGATGGCGGCGTTGTGCGTCACGATCACGAGGGTGCAGCCGTACTCGCGGTTCACGCGCTCCATGAGCTCGAGGACCTCCTTGGAGGTCTTGTAGTCGAGCGCGCCCGTGGGCTCGTCGCAAAGGATGAGGCCCGGATTCTTGACGAGGGCGCGACCGATGGCGCAGCGCTGCTGCTGGCCACCGGAGACCTGGCGCGGGAACTTGTTGCGATGTTCCCAGAGGCCGAGCGAGCGCAGGAGGTCCTCCATGGGCAGGGGATTGCTCGAGAGGTGTGCTGTGACCTCGATGTTCTCCCTAATGGTGAGGTCAGGCACGAGGTTGTAGAACTGGAAGACGAAGCCCAGCTCGCGACGGCGGTACTCGCCGAGGTCCCTGCTCGAGAGGGCTGTGAGGTCGCATCCATCGACGGCGATGCTGCCGCCGTCCGCGTCCTCGAGGCCGCCGATGAGGTTCAAGAAGGTCGACTTGCCCGAGCCGGAGGGGCCGAGCATGACGCAAATCTCGCCCCTATTGACGGTCGCGGTGATGCCGTCAAGGACTTGGACGCGGGCCTCGCCGTCGCCGTAGTGCTTCTTGAGCCCATTGACGACGAGGTAGGGGGTGTTGCCCTTCATGGGAGGCTCCAATCGTTGCGCGCGAGGCTAACGGAGCGGTCAGTTGCGAGGGCAGAGTCAGCCAGGGTGAAGTTATAGCAAGCTAACAATAACATACGCGACTAGTTGGCTTTGGCTAATTTTGGCTTCTGAGCAGGTACTTCTGTCAGTTAGGAGCGACGAAT
>USBN01000040.1 GCA_900552935.1 uncultured Coriobacteriaceae bacterium
GCCAGAGAAGGCGCTCATCTGCCCTGCCGTAAAAACGCGCTCGAGTGCGATACGACCCTCCGGCGTCATGCCAGCGTCCGCCAGTGGCAGCGCGCTCGACCACTCACCCACCATGACAGGCAGGCCACTCTTCTTTGCGCGAGCGAGATACTGCTCCGTATCCCTCACGAGACGCCGCACGCCCGTGGGACCAGCGGCGTTCATGGAGTCCGAATAATGGAACACATGGCTATCCAGCCACACGTTCTCATAGCGCGCGGGCGACATGAAGGCTCGCCACGCATCCGGCAAGCCAGCGTCATTCACGACGAAAATCGGACGCGTACCGGCAGCTTCGCGGACCGCCTCGTAGGCATCGCGATAGAAGTTGCGGAGAAGGTGCGGCGGCACGCCCTCAACAACGGACAATCCGCGACGCGAGCGGCCCTTTATCGCGCCGATCGGCTCGATGCCAAGGAAGTTCTCACGCTCCGTGTAACGAGATGCGAGCGCCGCGGTGACATCGATAACCGCGCGACGGAAGGAGGCGACATCGCCAAAGAAGCTCGCGGGCGAGGCGGAATCCGTGCCAGGCACGACGGCGACATCGAGGAGGACCTCGATGCCAGCCGCCTCAGCCCAGCCAAATGCGCGATCAACGTAGTCCAGGCAGCCCTCTGAGGGGCCGGGCATGGGCCCCGCCTCGCCGAAGACGTACCAAGGAACCTGAAGCCTGACCGCGTCATAGCCACGCGAGGCAATTCGGGCGAAGTCTCCCTCGTCAACGAACGTCGAGCGGTGACGCTCGAGAAGCTCGGCGTAGCGCGAGTCCTCCATCACACTGGCAAGCTCGGCCTCGCAAAATGCGCCCGTACCAGCGAAGAGGGACGGGGTCACCCAAGGCTCGAGGACAAGCCAGCCCGACAGGTTGACTCCGCGAAGACGACGATTCTCGACATCCCTCTTGCGTGCCTTGAGCAACTTTGCCCGCCTCTCCTCGACCGCGCGACAGCGCGTGACAGGCTACGCCCGCCTAACTAAGCTCTATCATCCCATGGTACAGCTGCCAGTACTCGCCGTGTTGCGCGAGGAGCTCATCATGCGTGCCACGTTCAACAATCCTTCCCTGTTCCAGCACCATAATTGCGTTGGCGTTGCGGACGGTGGAAAGCCTGTGGGCAATCACGAAGACGGTGCGCCCCGCCATGAGAGCGTCCATGCCGCGTTCGATGAGTGCCTCGGTGCGCGTATCGACCGAGCTTGTCGCCTCATCGAGAATGAGGACGGGCGGGTTGGCCACAGCTGCACGGGCAATCGCAAGAAGCTGGCGCTGGCCGGCGGAGAGGTTGGCGCCATCGGCGGTCACGAGCGTGTCGTAGCCCTTGGGCAGGCGGTTGATGAAGCCGTCCGCGTTCGCGGTGCGAGCCGCGGCCCTGACCTCCTCGTCCGTGGCGTCAAGCTTGCCGAACCTGATGTTGTCGGCAACGGTTCCGCAGAAGAGGTGCGTGTCCTGGAGCACGATGCCGAGGCTCGAGCGGAGACTCGCCTTCTCGATGTCGCGAACGTCTATGCCGTCATATGTGATGGAACCAGCCTGAACGTCATAGAAGCGGTTGATAAGGTTCGTAATCGTGGTCTTTCCGGCACCCGTGGACCCAACGAAGGCAATCTTCTGACCGGGCTTTGCGAACAGCGAGAGGTCCTTGAGAACGGTTTGGCCCGGCTCGTACCCAAAGGTGACGTCATGGAAGCGGACGTCTCCCGCAAGGGGCACCTGGGTGCCATCCTCCTGACGCCAAGCCCAGCCGCTCGCTCCGGCGGCGGCACGCTCCGGAGCGTCCTCCTTCGCCTCGAGGCGCTCGAGGATGACCTTGCCCTCATCCACCTCGGACTCGATGTCCATGGCGGAGAAGAGGCGCTCCGCACCGGCCAGGGCGCCGAGAAGGAAGTTGCCGAGCTGGGTCACCTGGTTGAACGGCATAGCCGCCTGACGAACAAACACGAGGTAGCTCGCGAGGCTGCCCATATCCGTGAGGCCCCTCGCAGCGAGGAAGGACCCCATGACCGCCACCACGGCGTAGTTGGTGTAGGTCATGGCAACCGTGATGGGCACCATGGTCGCAGCGTAGGTCTGAGCAGCCGTGCCCTGTTCGCGAAGCTGCTCGTTATGCTCGCGGAAGCCCTCGAGAGAAGCTTCCTCATGCGTATACGCCTGGACGACCTTCTGACCAGCGCACATCTCCTGGACATAGCCATCGAGATGTCCGAGCGTTCCTTGCATAGACTTGAAATATGCCGAGCTGCGCTTACCGGCGAGACGCACGTACACGACGAGCATCACGTCGAACGCAACGCTTACCAACGTGAGGCGCCAATCAAGAACGAGCAGCAGGACCAATGTGCCAAAGGCCTGGATTGCCGCCTGGATCACATTCGCGAAGCTGTTATTGAGCGCCTCTGAGACCGTGTCGACATCGTTCGTGAAGAAGCTCATGACGTCACCCGTGCGGGTACGGTCGAAATAGCTGAGCGGAAGCGTCTGCAGATGCGCGAACAGGTCGCGGCGGATATCGAAGACGACGCGCTGCGCCGCCCTCACCATCGTCTGCGTATAGCCGAGCGCGGAGAGCGCACCGACCACGTAAATGACCGCCGCCAGCACGACGCCAGCCTTGAAGCCGTCGACATCCTGGGTAGTCAGGCAGTTCACCACGGGCTTGATCATATAGGTGCCCGCAAGCTGGCAGAGGGCGCACGTGCTTGCGAGGACGCCAACAAGCAGGAGCTTCATGCGAGCCGCGCCCATGTACTCGAGCAGCCTGCGCACCGTGCTGCCAAGGTTCTTTGGCATCGAGGAGCCACCCTTCGTTGAATAGACGGCCATTACTCCTCATCCCCCTCAGCAACCTGCGTGTGATAAAGCTCTTGGTAGATTGGGTCAGTCGCAAGAAGTTCCGCAGGCGTGCCCACGGCGTGGACGCGACCGTCGTCAAGAATCACGACTTGGTCCGCATCGTTCACGGACGCGATGCGCTGGGCGATGATGACCTTCGTGACGTCGGTGAGACCGCGCAGCCCTTCCCTGATGCGGGCGTCAGTCGCCATATCGACCGCGCTCGTCGAGTCATCGAGAATCAAGACGCGTGGACGCCTCACGAGCGCCCTGGCGATGCAGAGTCGCTGGCGCTGGCCACCGCTGACGTTATCTCCTCCCTGCCCGAGGTCGGCATCAAGGCCACCGATTCGGTCAAGGAACTCATCTACGGCAGCGACATGGCATGCCTCCAGCAGCTCCTCGTCCGTAGCGTTCGAACGACCCCAGAGAAGGTTCTCGCGCACCGTACCGGAAAAGAGCACGGGACGCTGAAGCGCGAGGCCCACGCTCTCTCGCAACGCGGCGACGTCATATTCGCGCACGTCATGACCGCCGATAAGAACGGCGCCGTCCGTCACGTCATACAGGCGCGGAAGCAACTGGACGAGAGAGCTCTTGCCCGACCCCGTGCCACCAAGGACGCCGATCGTCGAACCCGCAGGGAACGAGAGCGTGATGTCATGAAGGACGTCTGCGGAGGCATCGGCGTTGTACTTGAAGCTCGCATGACGCAGCTCGACGGAGCCATTCGGGACCTCCGTGATCGCGTTCTCCGGGCTCGCGATCGTAGGCTGTTCGCGCAGGACCTCACCCACGCGACGGGCACTCGTAAGCGCACGCGTCATGAGCAGGAAGACGTTCGAGATCATCATGAGAGAGTTCGTGATCTGAAGAACGTAGCTCATGAACCCCGTGAGCTCGCCGACCTTCAGCTCGCCCGCCATGATCATCGTGCCGCCCAAGGCCAGGATGAGGATGTCACTCGTATACATGGTTGCCTGGAAGAGCGGAAGGTTGAAAACGGCGGTACCGAAGGTCCTCGTCGAAGTGTCGGCGAGATCCCCGTTGACCGCCCCGAAGCGGCTTCCGACCCACTCGTCGCGCACGAACGCCTTAACCGCGCGGATGGCCGTGACGCTCTCCTGAACGACGTCGTTCAGCCGGTCCATAACATCTTGGAGAACGCCATAAAGCGGTGCCACCCGACGGACGATGAGGACGAGGGCGACGGCAAGGAGCGGAAGCATGACGAAGAAGACACAGGCGAGACGTGCCGAAAGCATGCTGGCGAGGATGAGGCCTGCCGTAAACATGACGGGTCCGCGCATCATGGGCCTGAAACCGTTCATGAAGGCGTTCTGGATGACGGTGACGTCCGTCGTCATGCGCGTCACGAGAGACGACGTGTCAAAGTGGTCGAGATTCTCGAACGAATAGCGCTGGACAGCCTCGAACTGAGCGTCGCGGAGATTGGCGCCGAGACCCATTGCCGCTCGAGCACTGCAGCGGGCGAACGCCATGCCAAAGCCCATGGCGACAATGCCGCAAGCGAGCATCTGGCCACCAGTGATCCAGACGTGGCTCATGTCCCCCGCAACGATGCCCTGGTCGATAAGGCCCGCCGTAAGGTAGGGAATCAGGAGCTCGAGCGTACCCTCGAAGACCATGCAGATGGCGGCCAGAATGAAGTCGCGCTTATATGGACCGAAATAGCGAAAGATGATTTTGAGGTCACTCACGAACGCCCGCCTCCTCGGCGCGACGCGCCACCATGTTCTTCCTCGCACGCTCGAGATATCCAATGAAAGACTCGCGTTCCTCGTCAGTAAACCCGTCAAGCATGGCCTCGTCTATTTCGGCGCAGCGCTCCTCCCACGGCATCACCAACGCCCGCCCGGCATCGGTGAGCCTGAGACGCTTCGTGCGCCGGTCTCCCGGATTCGCCTCGACGGTAACAAAGCCGCCCTTCTCGAGCGCATCGAGCATGCGCGAAACGGCGGCTGGATCCATGCCAAAGAACGACGCCACCTCTCGCTGGGTGGCACGCTCGTGAACCGCCAGATACGAGATAACTCGGGGTTGGCCGCAGGCAAGGCCAAGCGATGACCCATACGGCCTCAACAGCGCCTTTTGCGCCTGAAACGCTCTCAAAAGAGCCATGTGCGCGTCAACCAGGGAGTAACCCTCGCCAACCGCATATTTATCTTTCCCCATAGTACTCCGCCTCTTAATGATGCTTGACTTTTCAATAATTGACGAATCAAGAGAATAGCTTCGATGCTTGATATGTCAACGAAGTTATCTAGCACGAAATAATTGGAGCGGCCAAGCCATTATGTGCGTCAATTCGCACGTCCGTAGCTCGCCAGGTGTAGCAAGAGCGAGACGCCCGTGCCCACTGCGCGCCCGCCGCAAGCCCATCCGCACCCGCCGCAAGCCCGCCGCGTGCCCGCCGCGCGCCCGTCGCAAGCACATACCGCGCCCGCCGCGAGCCGCCCGAGCGCCAGGCGCAATGGCCGGCCGCAAGTTCCCAGCTTCTCCAATAGTCTCTTGATTTGTCGCGAACGGCAGGTTTCTCACCGTGAGTGGTTGGGTAACAAAGCGCAAGACCGCTACTCGATTTTAGTTGTCCACTTATCGATAGTCATTTGCGAAGACTATATGTATGCGGATTCGTAGTCATTTGCTCACGCTTGGACGCGATACCCTCTCTCTAGTCGACGTCCCGGATGGCGTCGAGACGACGGCGGCAATTGGTGCCGTTCAACCTCAATACAGGGGAGGATCATGGAGAAGCGCATCTACAGGTTTGGCCTTGACGAAAACGGCGCTGACGTCACTGAGGGAACCGCGCACGACAACTTCACCCTCGGCGGCAAGGGTGCTAACCTCGCCGAGATGGCACGTATCGGCCTTCCGGTTCCTCCTGGCTTCACGATTACCTGCCAGACCTGCATGGAATACGCCAACGGCGGCAACACCTGGCCCGAGGGCGTGCTCGACGGCATCGCCGAGGCCCGCGAGGACCTCGAGCGCCGTTGTGGCAAGCGCCTTGGCGACGCTGAGGATCCGCTGCTCGTCTCCGTCCGCTCCGGTGCCCCCTTCTCGATGCCCGGCATGATGGACACGGTGCTTGACCTCGGACTCAATGACGAGTCCGTTCTCGGCCTCGCCCACCAGACCAACAACGATCGCTTCGCCTGGGACAGCTACCGCCGCTTCATCCAGATGTTCTCGAACGTAGTCATGGGCATCGACTCCAACCTCTTCGAGCACGCGATCTCCGCCGCTCGCGAGGCCGCCGGCGTCGCCACCGACACCGAGCTCTCCGCCGAGGACCTCCGTGCCCTAGCCGGCGAGTTCAAGCACATTTTCGCCGAGAACGTAAGCCTCGAAGAGCACCCCGAGCTCGCGGGCGAGGATGGAGCCGCCCAGTTCCCACAGGATCCCACCATCCAGCTCCGCCTTGCCGTAGCCGCCGTCTTCGGCTCCTGGGAGTCCGACCGCGCTCGCCTCTACCGCAGGCAGAACAACATCCCCAACGACCTCGGCACCGCCGTCAACGTCCAGGTCATGGCCTTCGGCAACAAGGGTGAGACCAGCGCCTCCGGCGTCGCCTTCACCCGCAACCCTGCCACCGGCGAGCGTGAGTTCTACGGCGATTACCTCGTGAACGCTCAGGGCGAGGACGTCGTGGCCGGCATCCGCAACACCGAGCCCATCGAGACGCTGCGCCACACCCCCGGCCTCGAAGCCGCCGGCGAGCAGCTTGAGAACATCTTCGGCATCCTCGAGCAGCACTACCGCGACATGATGGACATCGAGTTCACCATCGAGCAGGGCAAGCTCTACATGCTGCAGACCCGTGTGGGCAAGCGCACCGCCACCGCCGCCCTCAAAATCGCCGTGGACCTCGTCAGCGAAGGCGTCATCACCCGTGAGGAGGCGCTCCAGCGCATCAACCCCGCTCAGCTCGACCAGCTCATGCACCCGCAGATCGCCAAGAACGCCACGCGCAACGTCTTCGCCCGTGGTCTCAACGCGAGTCCCGGCGCCGCCGTGGGCAAGGTTGTCTTTTCCGCGGCCGATGCCGTAGCCGAGAGCGAGGCCGGCTGCGACTGCGTGCTCGTCCGCTGGGAGACCACTCCCGACGACCTCGCCGGCATGACCGCCGCCAACGGCATCCTCACCAGCCACGGCGGCAAGACCAGCCACGCGGCCGTCATCGCCCGCGGCATGGGCAAGCCCTGCGTCTGCGGTGCCGACGCCCTGCGCATCGACGCGGAGCGCAAGGAGGTCGCCGTCGCCAACACTGACCTCGTCCTTCACGAGGGTGACATCATCTCCATCGATGGCTCTACGGGCGAGGTCATGCTCGGTGCCGTCGAGCTCGAGCGCCCAAGCACCACGGGCGACCTCGCGACCGTACTCGACTGGGCCGATAAGGTCCGCCGCATGGGCGTTCGCGCCAATGCCGACAACCCGGCAGACGCCCGTCTCTCCCTCGAGCTTGGTGCCGAGGGCATCGGCCTGACCCGCACCGAGCACATGTTCCTCGGCGATCGCAAGAGCATCATCCAGCGCTTCATCCTCTCCGACACCGAGGAGGAGCGTCAGGAGGCCGCCGACGAGCTCGCACGCGCCCAGGAGGGTGACTTCTACGAGATCCTCTCCGTCATGGACGGCAAGTCCGTGACCATCCGCCTGCTCGATCCTCCCCTGCACGAGTTCCTCGACAGCCCGCGTGACCTCGCCATCCGCCTCACCCGCATGGAGTGCGAGGGCGCCCCTGCCGAGGAGATTTCCCGTCTGCGCGCGCTTCTCGCCCGCGTCGACTCCCTCGCCGAGGCCAACCCCATGCTCGGCCTCCGCGGCTGCCGCCTGGGCTTCGCCTTCCCGCAGCTCCCGGCCCTTCAGACGCGCGCCATCGCCCGCGCCACGGTGCGCCTGAAGCGCGAGGGCAAGAACCCGCGTCCGCACATCATGGTGCCCCTCATCTGCCTCAATGCCGAGATTCGTGAGATGCGCGCCATCGTCGAGCGCGCCATCATCGACGTCGAGGTCGAGACCGGCGTCCGCCTGGGCGAGATTCCAGTCGGCACGATGATCGAGCTCCCGCGCGCCGCCGTCATGGCAGACCGCATCGCTCGCCACGCAGACTTCTTCAGCTTCGGCACGAACGACCTCACGCAGACCGCACTCGGCTTCTCCCGTGACGACGTCGAGGGCAAGGTCCTCCCGACCTACCTCGAGTCAAACGTCATCCCGAGGAACCCGTTCGAGACTATCGACGAGGGCGTCGCGAAGCTCGTCGGCATGGGTTGCGAGCTCGGCCGCTCCGAGAGGCCGGGTATCTCCCTCGGCGTCTGCGGCGAGCATGGCGGTGACCCGGATTCCATCCGCACGTTCTATGACCTGGGCATCGACTACGTGAGCTGCTCGCCCTACCGTGTCCCAGTCGCACGTCTCGCTGCCGCGCAGGCGACGCTCGCCAGCAAGGTTCGTCCGTACGTTCCCGTGACGCCGGCCTATGCCCCCGTCCGCGAGCGTCAGCCGTTCGCCGAGCAGGTCTAGTCAACATCCGAGGCGCCAGGCTAATTCGTCGGTCTGGCACCCTCTTCCAATCCCAGGGGACTACCCCGTCCCTGGGCCCATCCGGGGAGTTCGGGTCTCCCCGGCGAGCGGCGAGCGCGCCACGCAGGCTAAACGTCTCCCCCAAACGCCTCTCCCACTCCCGCGCTTGCCGCACACAAGAACCACCCCGACACGAAGCGACTCGCCGTGTCGGGGTGGTTCCCTTTTGGCATGCCGGGGGCATGGCATGCCTACGATGTCGCACCACCTCGTCCACAGGTGGCGCGCGAGATAATCACGTCCCGCTCGATGAAGTCAGCCCGAGGCCTCGTTCCGTCTTCGTAAGACGAGCTACGCGTTGAACACGTACTTGTCCAGGCGCGCGAACGCCTCCTGAACGCGGTCGAGCGGCAGGGCGAGGTTCATACGCAGGTGACAGGGGCCATGGAACATGCGACCGTCCTGGATATCGACGCCGACGCGCCAGCACTCCTTCTCGACCCACTCGATGTCTCGTCCGTGCTTCTCGCACCATTCGGTACAGTCAACGAACAGCATGTAGGTGCCCTCGGGCTTCTGAACGGTGACGCCATCGAAGCGCTTGTCGATGTAGTCGCAGACCCAGTCGACGTTGGCGCCGAGAACCTGGGTGAGCTCGTCAACCCACTCGTAGCCCTCGGGCTTGTAGGCGCCCACGAGCGCGTGCATGGACAGCACGTTCATATCGTTGTAGTGGCACTTCGAGCTGCGGGCGCAAACGCGATCGCGCAGGTACTTGTTGTAGATGATGTGGTAGGAACCCACCAGGCCGGCAAGGTTGAACGTCTTGCTGGGCGCATAGACGGCCACGGTACGCTGGCGGGCGTCGTCCGAGACGCTCTGCGTGGGTACGTGCTTGTGGCCCGGTAGGATGATGTCGCTCCAGATCTCGTCGGAGACGACGACGCAATCGTACTTCTTGAAGAGTTCCATCGCGCGCTCGATCTCCCAGCGCTCCCAGACGCGACCACAGGGGTTGTGAGGGGAGCAGAAGACGACGGCGTGGATGTTGTTCTCGGCAAGCTTCTTCTCCATGTCCTCGAAGTCCATGCGCCAGACGCCGTCCTCGTCGATCTTGAGGGGCGAGTTCACGATATCGAAGCCGTTGTTCTTGAGGCTCATCGTGAAACCGATGTAGGTCGGGCTGTGGAGAAGGACCTTGTCGCCAGGCTCCATGAAGGAAGCCAGCGTGGAGACAACACCGCCGAGGACGCCGTTCTCATAGCCGATGCACTCCTTGGTGAGGCCCTCGACGCCGTTGCGCGTCTCGTGCCACTTGATGATGGAGTTGAAGTAGTCATCGGTCGGGGCGAAGTAACCAAACGCAGGGTGCTTAGCGCGCTCGATAATGGCCTCGGTGATGGTCGGCACCGTGGGGAAGTTCATGTCAGCGATCCACATGGGGATGCCGTCGAAGCCCTCGGCCGGAGCATCCGGGGCGAACCCGGTGCCAAGGCCGTCGACGGCAATCGCGTCCATGCCGTGACGCTCCATGTGGCTGGTGAAGTCATACTTCATGAGAAGACCCTTTCCATTGAATGCTTGCGCAAGACCGCAAGCGCCCTGTTGTTATGCGAGAGGACGACGATGCTCCCAATCGCCCCCAGCAAAGGTTAAAGTACGTCGATGCTCTGGACGGCGTCAAAGCCATGCTCGCCGGTACGGACCTTCACGGCCTCGGCGGCGCCATACACGAATACCTTTCCGTCTCCGATGTGGCCCGTGTAGAGGGCGCGGCGCGCGGCGACGTCGATGGGAGGGTCCGGCGTGCGAGCGGACGCATTCTGAAGTGCCGCGGGACTGAGCTCGGGCAGGTACTCCATGAAGACGTTGTTGAGGCTCAGGCCGGAAAGTCCGAGACCAGCCGTCTCCTCGGAATCGAGCACGCGCAGGTCAGCGGCTAGCCGACCCGAATAGAAACAATCGCCCACTCCGTCAAACGACAGAGTGGCGATTGGTTAATCCAAGCAGCTAGCGCAAACAGCCTTCCGAGAGCGCCCGAATGGCTATCGAGAAAAGCTGACAACGTAAACAAAGGGACCGGCCACGGTGCCGTAGCAAACATTCCGCAGCGCCAATACCCTCGTTAAGTACAAGGCGCTCGCCCGCGAGGACGTTTGCTAGGTACCGCGGCCGGTCCCGGTGGGAATCCGTCAGCTACTCCTCCCCGAACAGCGCCTTCTCGGGCGTGATCGGAAGCGAGCGCACGTAATTGCCGGTTGCGTGCGCGACGGCGCTCGCGATGGCGCCAAGCGGCGTGTTGATGACGACCTCGCCGATCGACTTCGCGCCGAACGGACCCGTGGGCTCATAGCTCGGGCAGAAGTCGATGCGAATCTCAGGCACGTCAAGACGCGACGGAATCTTGTACTGCATGAAGTTGTTCGTACGCAGGCCACCGTCCGCAGCACGCTGCACGTCCTCGGTAAGGGCCATGCCGATACCCTGTGCGATGCCGCCCTCGGCCTGAACGCGCGCGAGGTTCGCGTTGGCAACGGTACCGCAGTCGACAGCGGAAACGTAGTCGACCACCGTGACCTTGCCCGTGGCCTTATCTACGTCAACCTCAGCGATGCCGGCCATGAAGGGCGGGGGCGAAACGGGCTGGGAGTTAGACGCGTGCGCCGAGAGGAAGCCCGGCTGGAGGCCAAAGCCAATGAGGCGGCCGGAGAGATCGTCCAAGGTCATCTCACGCATCTTGCCCGAGGCAATCTCGCCGACGGTGAGGACCTCGTCATCGTCGTCAGCGACGAAAATGCGGCCGCCGTCGAGGTCGAGCGCGGACGGCTCGACACCCATGACGCGGCCCGCCTGCTCGAGGATCTTCTCGCGCAGCTCGGTCGCGGCCTTCACGACGGCCATGCCCGTAACGTACGTGCCGGAGCTCGCGTAGGAGCCGCAGTCGAAAGGCGAAGTGTCCGTGTCGACGCCGTTCACAACGATGCGGTTGGTGCTGCAACCGAGAACCTCGGCCGCGAACTGGGCGAGGATCGTGTCGCCGCCAGTGCCCACGTCGGTCGCGCCCATGTTGAGCACGTAGAAGCCGTCATCCTCGAGGCGTAGGTCGACAGATCCGATGTCGACGTTGGAAATGCCGGAGCCCTGCATGGTGAGGGCGACGCCCAGAGAGCGCACGCGGTCGCCCAGGTCACGGGCGAGCGGCTTGTTCTTCCAGTCGATCATCTCCATGGCGCGGCGCAGGCAGTCATCGAGTCGGCAGCTCTCGAGCTTCTCGTTGTAGTACTGCGGCATGGTCTCGCCCTCGTGGACGATATTGGCGAGGCGCATCTCGCACGGATCGATGCCGAGCTTGTCCGCCATCTCGTTGACGGCGCTCTCGACCGCGAACTGGCCCTGCGTGGCACCGTAGCCACGGAAGGCGCCGCCAGGCGTCGTGTTGGTGTAGACGACGTCATAGGAGAAGCGGCTCGCGCGGACGTGGTTGTAGATCGGGAGCGACTTGTGACCAACGAGGCCGATGGTCGTGGGCGCGTGATAGCCATAGGCACCGGCGTCAGACAGCGCATAGAGGTCGATGGCCGTGATCGTGCCGTCGTTCATGGCACCGAGACGGACGCGCATGCGCACCTTATGGCGAGTGTTGCCGCTCGCCATGGTCTCCTCGCGCGTGTAGATGCACTTGCAAGGGTGGCCGAGCTTATAGGCGCAGAACGCAGAGTAGACCTCGTTGCAGCCGGTCTGCTTGGCACCGAATCCACCGCCGACGCGGGGCTTGATGATTCGGACGCGGCTCTTGGGAATCTGGAGAGCGATGGAGACCTGACGACGGATGTGGAACGGCACCTGCGTAGAGGCGACCACGCACACGCGGTCCTGGGCGTCCGTGTAGGCATAGGAGCTGAAGGGCTCCATCATCGACTGCTCGGTCGCCTGGGTTTCGTAGACGCGGTCGATGACGACGTCAGACTCCTCGAACGCGCGCTCGAGGTCACCGTGCTCGGAGACCTCGTGACAGACGAGGTTGCGCTTGAAGTCCTCGCCCATGGGCACATAGGCGCGGATGTCATCCTCGTCATGAACGATCGTGGGGTTGTCGAGTGCCTCCTTGAAGTCAAGAACGGCGGGGAGAACCTCGTATTCGACCTTGATGAGGCGCATGGCGGCGTTGATGGCGAGCTCGTCCGTGCCAACCACGATGGCAACCTCGTCGCCGACGTAGCGCACGGTGCGGTCGAGGATCATCGTGTCGTACGGGCTCATCTCGCGGAAACTCTGGCCGGCGAGCGTGTAGCGCACCTGGGGGACGTCCTCGTAGGTGTAGATGGCGACGATGCCGTCGATGCGGCGGGCGCGCGAGGCGTCAATGGAGCGGATGCGAGCGTGCGCGTGGGGCGAACGCAACAGCTTGACGATGTAGGAGTCGCGCGGGGCAAGGTCGTTCGTGTAGACGGCACGACCCTCGAGCAGGCCCTTCGCATCCTTCTTGACAACGGCGTGCGAAAGCTGGCGAAGCTCGCCGGCGCGGGAGTCAGAGACGACGCTCTCACCGATGGTTCCCATTAGCGCACCTCCCCTTCGTTCGCGGATGCGTCTGCGGAGGGCGCGACGCCGGTGACCTCCGTGCTTGCAGGGGCCGAAACGCCGGTCACGCGGTCACGCGCAAGGAAGCGGCGAACGGCGCGAAGCTGGCTCGCGTAGCCCGTGCAACGGCAGAGGTTACCGGAGAGGTAGCGACTGATCGTCTCGTCGTCCGCGTCAGGGTGGTCACGGTCGAGAGCGAGGACGTTCATGACGAGGCCCGGAGAGCAGAAGCCGCACTGCTCGGCGCCCTCCTCCATCATGCAACGCGCGAACTCGGCGGACTCAGAGCGAAGGCCTTCGAGCGTGGTGACGCGGCGACCGTTCACGCGAGGCATGTAGACCGCACAGGAAAGGACCGGGGTCTCGTCGAGCCAGACGGTGCAGAGGCCGCAATTGGTGGTCTCACAGCCGCACTTGACGCTCTTGTAGCCGCGCTCGCGCAGGAAGTCGAGCAGGCGCGTATCAGGACGCACGTCAACGGAGACGTACTCGTCATTAATGAAGAAGCTTACGAGCATTAGTTGTCACCCTCCCCCGTCTTGGGTCCCTCGGCGTCATGCAGGTCGCCGGAGCACACGGTGCGCGGAGCAGGCGTGAACGTCGAAGCGGGGATAGGGTCGAGGCCTGCCGCTACGCGAATGGCACGACGGCCAAGCTCGCGGGCGAGGTGGCGGCGATAGCGCTCGGAGCCACGCATGTTACCGCTCATCGGCAGCTCGGCGAGGCGGGCGCAAGAGGCGTCAAGCTCCTCGTCCGTGAACTCGAGCGGAAGGCCGAGGCGATCGCCCTCGACGAGGC
>USBN01000041.1 GCA_900552935.1 uncultured Coriobacteriaceae bacterium
CCCCCGCTTCTCGCAGATTCTTTTGCCACCCTACTTACTACGGGGGCTTTGCTCTTTACCCAACTCAAGCGGCTCAAGCGCTAGCGCCGCCCCAGCGTCTAAGAGAGCGTCACGATCGGTTTTGGTAGGCGCCTCTGCGCACACAAGCGCGGTGGGCGAAGAAGCGCTTGGCCGAACGAGCACCCATGCGTCGCCTTCGAGCTCCACTCGAAGACTTCCCGCGGAGTGCGAAACGGAAACGGCCTTCATCCCCGCCATTTCCGCAGGATTCAGTCCGGGGAGGTAGTTTCTCAGCATCTGGATGGCTCCTGCGCCCATGCGAACCTCGCGACGCCCGTAGTACATTCGCCCGAGCTCCTCATCGAGAGCATCAGATATCACGGAGAGCGGCCTGCCATCGCGGGCAATGCAATCTGCCAGAACGGCGGCCGCAGCAAGAGCGTCGCGCTCGAGCCCAAGTGCAGGTATCCCGACCCCGCCCAGGGCATCACCCGCACACACGACGTTGCCGGCGAGCATCTCCTCGCGCATCCACATATAGCCGGCTGGGGTAACCGTCAATTGAAGACCGAGACGCGCCGCTTGCCTTCGCACGACAGATGAGACGAAAATCGGGACTACCATGCGCCCCGTAATCCCGCGCTCTCGCACGAGGTAGCCCATTATGAGAGCAAGCATTTTATGGGGCGTGACATATCGTCCGCGCTCGTCAATGAGCGCGATGCGCTCACCCGCACCATCAATCGCAACGCCCCACGCGGCACCCTGGTCGCCAACCGCCTGTTCGCATTCGTCAATCCACGGTTCCGCGGCGTCAGGATGGAGGCCACCGAAGTCCTCCTCGTCATCCGCATGAATCTCGATGACACGCGCACCAAGCGAGCCCAGAAGACGGGCGGCATGCCCGCACATAGAACCGTACATCGGGTCGCACACGACAAGAGGGGCCTGCACGGCAATGGCGTCACCGTCGATAAAGCCCGAAGTACGCTCAAGATAGCGCGTCATAAGGTCAACAGGCTCAGCTTCGCCTCGCGCCGAGGGCAGCTCCGGCACGACATGGCTCTCGAGAACATCCGTGTCGCCGGACGTGGCGGGCGACCCGTCTGCCATGCAGACGCGAATCCCAAAGTAGTCCGCAGGCTTATTCCCCGCCGTAAGCATGATTCCGCCAATGGCCTTGGAGTCCAGCCTCACAGCCTCGGCGAGCACACACGAGGGACAGCAGGCGTCTGAGACATAGCACGTAATACCGTGTCCGGCGACAACCTCAGCCATTTCGGGCGCAAGCGAACGAGACAAAGACCGTGAATCAAAGCCAACGTAGACGCGAGCATCGGGATTCAGCTCATGGGCGAGTTCGCCAACAGCGTCCGCGATGCGCAGCGCGTCCTCGTATGGATCTCCGTCACCAACGCGCGCTTCCCACGCATCGCCAGTGAAGTTAATGACGTTCATAGCCGTATATCCTCCAAGATGACGGCAGGACAGTAAGCGACCCCACGGGCGCAAAGCCGCGCGGGGTCGCATCGATACGCGTGCGGCACAAAGGCCTGGACAGCTAGCGGATGAGATCCGCCGCTGCGCCAAGGGCCTCGAGGAACTCCGCACGAGTCGAGGGATCCTCAAGCGCGGCACGAGCGGCAACGCCAGCCCAGGCAGCCGGGGTCCCTGTGTCACGGCCCTCGTCAACATCGACCACGATGGCGTACATCTCCTCTTCGTTGAGAAGGCGGAGCATGGCGTCAGTGAGCTGAACCTCGCCACCGGCACCGGGGCCCTGCGTCGCAAGAAGCTCCATTACGCGGGGAGAAAGCAGGTAGCGACCCACGATGAAGAGATGGCTGGGAGCGTCCTCGGGAGCAGGCTTCTCGACCATATTACCCACGAGCCAGACGGCACCCGGGGCCTCGGGGTCACCGCCGGAAACGCACTTCCCCCCGATAATGCCGTAACGCGAGACCTCGTCAGCCGGAACGACGCCCACCGCGATGACCGAGGCGCCGTCATGGGTATCAGAGACCTCCTTCATGCGACGACACATCTCGTGATCGGGCACGAAATAGTCGCCAAGAAGAATCAGGAAAGGATCGTCGTCCATGGCGGGCGCAGCCTGCAACACCGCGTGGCCGAGGCCCAAAGGCTCATCCTGATAGACGAAAGATACGGGCAGCGAAGCAGCGCGCTCGACACCCGCCGCAAGGTCTTCCTTGTCGCGCGAACGCAGGAGCTCTTCCAGCTCTCCATTCTTGGCAAAGTGCTCTTCAATGGCAGGCTTATCGTGAGAGTTGACGATAACAACGCCGTCAACCCCTTCAACCGCAAGGGCCTCCTCAACGACATGTTGAATCACAGGCAGGCCCTGAACGGGCAGGAGCTCCTTGGGAACCGCCTTGGTGGCAGGAAGAAAGCGAGTGCCAAGACCAGCGGCAGGGATGATTGCCTTCACGATGCTCCATTCTCCGACGCGCAACCCACACGCGCGGGACCGACGCCACGCGCGCAACGGTCCATGATCTGGTGTGTGGGATGGTACCGCCGCCACGCTGTGGTTGGGCGGTCTTCATACAAAGAGCGGGGCGCGTTCGGCAGACGTGAACGCATCCCGCTCATACGGTTCTAATTTGGGCGTCCGCACACGCCGGCCTCACACAGCCGCCAGACAGCAGCCTATTTGCTATCGATGGCAACGCCCTGACGCTCTAGATAGTCCATGAGACGCCGAGTCGTGTCCTCGGACAGGGCGTGTTCCATGAGGCACGCCTCTTCGTCCGCAACGTCCTCCTCCACGCCCAGCTCGTGATTTAGGAAGCTCCTAAGCATGCGGTGACGACGCCAAACGCGCGCGGCATACTCGCGGCCTTCTTCCGTCAGCTCGACACGGCCATAGCGAGTCTGCTCGACGAAACCGCCTTCCTTTAGGGCGGAGAGCGCCTTGTTCACGCTCGCCTTCGAGACGTCAAGTCGCTCCGAAACGTCTACCGAGCGAACGGCATTGTCGCCAGGATGCTCGAGTAGAACGCAATAGATTGCCTCGAGATAGTCCTCACCGGCGTTCGAAAGCTCATGCCCCTCGTTCTTAGCCCTCATGCCAATACCTCCAGCTTTTGAAAGGCCCCCTGTAAGCCACGGAAGAACGCACGGCTTACTATGCATACAGATTATTTTACCGAGGATCCGCCAGCGACAACGATGCCGCATATGACGGCAAGAACCACCCCAAGCGCAACCGCCACCATGATGATCGCGCGCCTCCTGGACGTGCGGCGAACCATGCGCTCGTGGTAAGAGGACCCCGAAGTCGTGCGATCGAAGTCGTAGAAGCCAGTCTTGCCCGGATCCCATTCAGAGTGCGCGGCCATGCGTTAGTCCTCGATCTCGACGTCAGGAACCGTATCGCGCCACACCTTCGCGCCGAGCGCGCCGAGCTTGTCTACGAAGTGCTCATAGCCGCGCTCGATGTGATGGATGGCAGAAACCGTGGTCTCCCCCTCCGCCACAAGGCCGGCGAGCACAAGCGCCGCTCCGCCGCGCAGATCGGGGGACTCAACCTGGGCTCCGGAAAGGCCCTCGACACCACGAACGATGGCATGATGGCCCTCTACGCGGATATCAGCTCCCATGCGGGCAATCTCGCCGGCAAACATGAAGCGATTCTCGAAGATATTCTCGGTGATAACGCACTGACCATCCGAAAGAGCGAGCATGGCCATGGTCTGAGCCTGCATATCCGTTGGGAAGCCAGGGAACGGCAGCGTCTGGATGTCCACGGCCTTAAGGCGCGAGTCCGCGGAGGCAATGACGCCATCCTCCTCGCGCTCGATGCGCATGCCCATGGCTTCGTACTTCTTGAGAACAAGACCGAGGTGCTCGGGCTTGAAGCCAGTAACGTGAATGGGGCCGCCGGTCATGCCCGCAGCGGCAATGAAGGTGCCAGCCTCGATACGATCGCCAACGACGGCATGCGTGACGGGATGGAGCGCAGCGACGCCCTCAATCTGAATGACGGGGGTACCCGCGCCGGTGATCTTCGCGCCCATCTCGTTAAGCATGTTGGCGAGATCGACAATCTCAGGCTCACGAGCGGCGTTGTCGATAATCGTGGTGCCGCTCGCGTGAACGGAGGCCATGATCAGGTTCTCCGTCGCGCCAACACTCGCGAATTCAAGGGTGACGTTGGCGCCAACGATGCCATTGGGCGCACTGGCATGCATGTTGCCGTGGGTCGTCTCGAAGTGCACGCCAAGCGCCTCAAGGCCAAGGATATGCATGTCGATCTTGCGAGCTCCGAGGTTGCATCCGCCGGGCATGGCGATAACGGCCTTGCCAAAGCGAGCCAGGAGCGGGCCCATAACGGCCGTCGAGGCACGCATCTTGACGACGAGCTCGTACGGTGCTTCCCACTTGTCCACGTTCGTGGTATCGATGACGAGCGTGTGCTCATCCAGAACGTCTATCTTGGCGCCGAGACGCTTGAGGACCTTACCCATGACATGGACATCGGAGATGTTGGGGACATTCGTGAGCGTATTCACGCCCGGAGCCATGATGGTCGCCGCCATGAGCTTGAGCGCCGAGTTCTTAGCACCCTCGACCCTGACCTCACCGGTAATGGGATGCCCACCCTCAACCTTGATGACGTCCATGTTCCTCCTCCGTTGGCCTTCCATGACAAGATGGGCGCCCGCACGCGGACGCCCATCGGGTTACATCCATTGCCTAATTGTAATCGAGTCAAGCCTCAAGGATGCCAATTGGCTAATGCTTAAGCTTGCCAGCCTTCTCTGCCTGGGCGAGAAGCTGATTGCACCAGGCAATCTTATTCTCGTAGTAGGCGCGCTGGTGATCGTCCTCAGGGAGGGCGTCCCTCGACTCTTCGGCAGCCTTACGAGTGGCCAGAACGACATTCGGCTCGATGTCATCCTCGCGACGAGCGTGATCGGCGATAACGACGACGGTGTTTTTGTGCACCTCGGCATAACCACCAGAAACCACGACACGACGCACGCCGCCGCCATCCTCCGGCAGAAGGTTCATGCGAACCACGCCGTTGCCCAGGGCGCAAATCTCTGAAGCGTGGCCGGGGAGGATGCCGAGCTCGCCCGTGTACGTTGCGAGCACAACCGAGGCGACCTTACCCTCGAAGATCTGCTTGTCAGGCCTCACAAACTTGCAGGTTAGGTAGCCCATCAGATCCGCCCCTACTCAGCCGCGTTCTCGGCAGCAGCCATCTTGGCGGCGCGATCGCGCACGTCATCGATGGTGCTGGCGTAGCGGAAGGCCTGCTCGGGAATGTCGTCGCACTCGCCGTCAACGATAGCGGCGAAGGAGCGAACGGTGTCCTCGATGTGGCAGTACACGCCCGGGTTGCCCGTGAACTTCTCGGCGACGTGGAAGGACTGCGAGAGGAACTGCTGGATCTTACGCGCGCGGTCAACGACCAGGCGCTGCTCCTCAGAGAGCTCGTCCATACCAAGAATCGCGATGATGTCCTGAAGGTCGGTGTACTCCTGCAGGGTCTCCTGAACGGCGGTGGCCACACGATAGTGCTCGTCACCGACGACACTGGGATCGAGGGCGTCAGACGAGCTCGCCAGCGGGTCGACTGCCGGGTAAATGCCAAGCGAGGCGATGTTACGCGACAGAACCGTCGTGGCGTCGAGGTGCGTGAACGTCGTGGCAGGAGCCGGGTCGGTAAGGTCGTCGGCGGGGACGTAGACGGCCTGAACCGAGGTGATCGAGCCTTCCTTGGTCGACGTGATTCGCTCCTGCAGGTCGCCCATCTCGGTGGCCAGCGTGGGCTGGTAACCAACGGCGGACGGCATACGGCCGAGAAGTGCGGAGACCTCGGAGCCTGCCTGGGAGAAGCGGAAGATGTTGTCGATGAACAGAAGGACGTCCTGGCCCTGGTCACGGAAGTACTCAGCCGTGGTGAGGCCAGCGAGGCCGACACGCAGACGTGCTCCAGGCGGCTCGTTCATCTGACCGTAGACGAGACAGGTCTTGTTGATGACGCCAGACTCGCTCATCTCAAGGTACAGGTCAGTGCCCTCACGGGTGCGTTCGCCGACGCCGGTGAACACCGAGGTGCCGCCGTGCTCCTGGGCGAGGTTGTTGATGAGCTCCTGAATCAGGACCGTCTTGCCGACGCCTGCGCCGCCGAACAGACCGGTCTTACCACCACGAACATAGGGCTCGAGAAGGTCGATGGCCTTGATGCCGGTCTCGAAGATCTCGGTCTGGGTGGTGATGTCCTCGAACTGCGGAGCAGGACGGTGAATCGGGTAAAGCTGCATGTTTTCCGGCATGGGCATGCCGTCAACAGGCTTACCAGCAACGTTCCAGACGCGGCCAAGGGTCTGAGGGCCGACGGGCATCATCATCGGGGCACCCGTGTCGTGAACACGGAGACCGCGCTGAAGACCGTCGGTAGAGGCCATGGCGACGCAACGAACGATGTTACCCGGAAGCAGGCTCTCGACCTCAAGCGTGAGGTTGATGGCGCCAATCGGGGTCTCGCCCTTGACGGTAAGGGCGTTATAGATCGCGGGGACATCGTCGTCGAACTTAACGTCGACGATGGAGCCCACGACGCTGATGATAGTGCCGTCTCCGACACTACGGTGCTTGATATCGAGGGCCGCCTCCTCGAGCACCGACCTCTTCTCAGTGGTTTCTGACATTACTTGTCCTCCAATGCGGCCGCGCCGCCGATGATCTCGTTGAGCTCAGTGGTGATGGAGCCCTGCCTCACACGGTTGTACGTACGGCTGAGGTCGTTGACGACCTCTTCCGCATTCTCCGTCGCGGAGTGCATCGCGCGACGGCGCGCGCCGTGCTCTGCCGCAGCCGAATCAAGCATTGCATGAAAGATCACGGTGCGGACATAGGCCGGGATAAGGTAGCCGAGAACCTCGGATGCAGACGGGTCAAAGTCGAACTCGGTGCGATAGTCGTGCTCGACCGTCGTCAGAGCCTCGCGGTTGCGCGGCTCATTGGGCAACTTGAACACATCCGGGTCGATCGGGAGCAGCTGCTCGCTAACAAGCACCTGCTCGAAGCGGTTCTTCGCGTGCCAGTAGTTCAGCTCCACGCGATCGATGGTGCCCTTTGCATAGGCATCCATGACGTACGTGGCAATCTGGTCCGCCTGGTCCATCGTGGGCTCGGAAGAGGTACCGACGAAACTAATCACCGGGTCCACTCCGCGATGCGCGAAGAAATCGGTCGGCTTACGGCCACTCGTGATCAGCTGGCTCGTGACACCCTTCGCCTTGAGTCGGTCCATCTTGCGAAGAACCTCGCGCTCGGGCTGGATGTTGAAGCCACCGGCAAGTCCACGATCGGATGCGATAAGGATGAAGAGAACGTTCTTCTCCGTACCACGCCTCTCGAGCAGCGGCTGCTCATCCTTGACGCCAGCGCCCACGACAGCGGCCAGCATACGACTGATCGCGTCCTTGTACGGCTCAGCCTCCTCGGCGCGGTCGAGTGCCTTGCGGATCTTCGCCGTGGAAACCATCTCCATCGTGCGCGTGATCTGCATGGTCGCCTTGACCGAGGAGATGCGCCTCTGAATTTCACGAAGATTCGACATGAGCTGGTGCCCTACGCCTTCTTCTGGTTGGTGTCAGCGGACTGCGCCTCGAGCTCCCTAGCCGCGAGCATCTCCTTGGTGGGGTGCTGGAGCAGGAACTTCTTCTTGAAGCTGGCGATGTGCTCCTTGAGGCGCTCGGACGTATTGTCCGAAATCTTGCTCGTGCGAACCTCGTTGCGGACCGCCTGGTGGCGCTCCTGCATATAGGTAGCGAGACCATCACGGAAGGGGCAGATCTGGTCGACGTCAAGATCGTCCAGGAAGCCTTCCTTGCCAGCGAACAGAACGATGATCTGGTCAGCGACATCGAGAGCAGAGTAGCGCTTCTGCTTGAGGAGCTCGGTCATGCGAGCACCGTGCGAAAGCTGATAGCGCGTCGAGGCGTCGAGGTCAGAGCCGAACTGGGCGAACGCCTGCTTCTCAGCGTAGCTGGCGAGGTCCAGACGGAGGGTACCGGCGACCTGCTTCATGGCCTTGATCTGCGCGGCGCCGCCAACTCGGGACACGGAAATGCCCACGTCAACAGCCGGGCGCTGACCCTGGAAGAACAGGTTGGACTGCAGGTAAATCTGACCGTCGGTAATCGAAATCACGTTCGTCGGGATGTAGGCGGAAACGTCGCCCTCCTGAGTCTCAATAATCGGGAGAGCCGTGAGCGAACCGGCGCCGTTTGCGTCAGAAAGCTTACAGGCGCGCTCGAGAAGACGAGAGTGCAGGTAGAAGATGTCGCCGGGGTAGGCCTCGCGTCCGGGCGGACGGTGCAGCGTAAGCGACATCTGACGATAGGCGACGGCCTGCTTGGAGAGGTCGTCGTAGATGACGAGGGCGTGTCCGCCGGGGTGCTCGGCATCAGCGGGGTTGCCATTGGCGTCGTTGTACATGAAGTACTCGCCAATGGCGGCACCGGCCATGGGCGCGATGTACTGCATCGGGGCGGAATCCGCAGCGGTAGCAGCAACGATGATCGTCTTATTGAGAACGCCGTGAGCTTCAAGCGTACCCTTGATAGCGGCAACAGTGGACGCCTTCTGACCAATGGCGACATAGACGCAGATCATGTCAGTGTCAGCCTGGTTGATGATGGCGTCGATCGCGATGGCGGTCTTACCCGTCTTACGGTCGCCGATGATGAGCTCTCGCTGGCCACGGCCGATAGGAACCATGGCGTCGACAGCGAGAAGGCCAGTCTGAACCGGCTCGCACACCGGCTGACGCTCCATGATGCCAGGAGCCTTGAACTCGATCGGACGACGGTGCGTCGTGCTGATGGGACCCTTGCCGTCAATGGGCTGGCCAAGCGGGTTAACGACTCGACCGAGCATTGCGTGACCAACGGGGATATCCATAACGCGGCCCGTGGTGCGGACCTCGTCGCCCTCCTTGATGGCGTCGACATCACCAAAGAGAACGGCGCCGACCTCTTCCTTGTCGAGGTTCTGAGCAAGACCGTAGACGGACTTGCCGGAGACGGAGCTCGTGAACTGGAGAAGCTCGCCAGCCATCGCGGACTTGAGGCCCGCGACGTGAGCGATACCGTCGCCCACCTCGGTAACGACAGACGCCTCCTGCTCGTCAACCGCGGCGTTGATCTGCGCAAGGTTTTCGCGCAGTGTGCGCAGAATCACCTCGGAGCTGATCTGGTCTGCCATTAATCATCACTTCCAATAGAGGTCGAGGTAAGCGTCTTGCGAATGTTGGCGAGCTGGGCCTTGACAGAAGCATCAAAGCGCTTGCCGTGAGCCTCAAGAATGATGCCGCCAATGATGGACGGCTCAACGCGCTCGACCAGGTAAATCGGAGCATCGAGCTCCTTCTCGGCCTTCGCACGAACCTTGGCGCGAAGATCATCGTCCAGGGGGACGGCGGTCGTCACCGTGACGGAGACGGTCTCATCCTCGGACTCCAGAAGCTCGTTATAGGCACGCTCGACGTCGCTGACAAGATCGAGGTCGTCCTCGTTGCGCATCGCAGAGAGGGTCTCGAGAACCTCGAAGGAGAACTTCATCGCGTGCTTCCACTGGACGAGGTCCTTGTTGGCCCTTCCCTCCTGACGTGCAGCTTCGATGAGGGCGCGAGCGTACTTCTCAGACTTCTCGGACCTCGCGTTATCGTTAGGCGTCGCTGTCATGTCCGCCGCCCACTTCCACGAGATACTTCTCGGCCAGCTTACGCTGATCGCTGTCGCTGAGGCTGTTGCCGATGATCTTTCCGGCAATCTCAACCGAGAGATCGATGACGGAATCAGAGAGCTCAGCCATGGCCTTGCGGCGCTCAGAGCTAACGGCGTCGCGAGCCTTGGCAACCGTAGCCGCGGCCTCTTCCTGAGCCTTGGCGAGAATGCGGGCACGCTCAGCCTCGGCCTGGGCCTTGGCCTCGGCGATGATCTCATCCGCCTCGTTCTGGGCGTTAGCGATCTGAGCCTGATACTCCTGGTGCTCCTTGACAGCACTGGCCTTCTCGGCTGCGGCGGCATCAAGGTCGCCCTGGATCTTCTGCTGACGCTGGTCCATCATGCCCAGGACGGACGGCCAAACGAACTTAGCCGCGACGACCCAGATAACGAGAAAAGCGATAAGGGCAGGAATGAACTCCGCCATCTTGGGAAGCAGAATCTCCGGACCACTCGGCGCCTCCGCGAAAGCGGGCGTCGGGATAAGAACGGCGAGAGCGGTGATTACGCCGACAAGCCCGCGCCTCTTGGTGTTGCTGTTCATACTCTTGCCTCCACTTAGCGTACTCGGCGTCGGCTGATTAGGAAATCAGCGTAACGACGAAGCCGATAAGGGCGAGGGCCTCGATGAACGCGGAACCCAGAATGAAGATCGTGAAGAGACGACCCTCAGCTTCAGGCTGGCGAGCAATAGCACGGGTAGCTCCGAAAGCCGTAAGGCCGATGCCAAAAGCGGCGCCAATAACACAGAGACCGTAACCGATGGTTCCCACGATTCCTCCTTTGTTTGTCGCCCGCTCCTTTGCGGACGATCTCGTGAGCTAATTCATACGAAGCAGGTTTTTACCTGCCAGGTACCAGATTTACCGATGAATCGGCTTTGATTGGGGTGCCGGTCATGCCGGCGTTGGTCGAGATTTGCCGGCACAGCCGGCGGCGCCATTAGCACATGGCAGGCAAGCTATTAGTGCTCCTGCTCGACCTGCTGAATGTAAACGGCGGAGAGAAGGGTAAAGACGTAGGCCTGGATGACACCGACCAGAATCTCCACGACATAGATGCCAATAAGGAGCAGAACCCAGAAGATCGACGCACCGGCATTGCCAAGGGCAACGACCGAGAAGCCATTCAGAAGCGGCTCAACGAACAGAGACGCGAGAATGGCGAACACGCCCATGACGATGTGGCCCGCAAACATGTTGCAGAACAGACGAATGGCAAGCGTGATTGGGCGCAGGAAGTTCGAGAAGCACTCGATGCAGGCAACAAGAAGGTTGATCGGGCACGGAACGCCCTTGGGCGAGAGGCTCTTGATATAGCCAAGGACGCCCATACGCTTGCAGCCAAGGACCACGAAGTAAACGAACGAGCAAACCGCGATGGCAGCCGTTACGCCGATGGTGCCCGTGCCGGGATGGCAGCCAGGAATCATGCCGACGATCGAGTTGGCAAGAATGAAGAAGAACATGGTGCAGAGGAACGGGAAGTGCTTCTTCCACGTTTCACCGCAAATGCCCTTCACGACATCATCGCGAATGTACTGAACGACGAACTCGACGCCGTTCACGAAGGTGCCCTGCGGCACGAGGCTCTCAGACTGCTTCTTCTTGAAGACAAAGAGGACGACAAGCAGCAGTGCAAGGGCGACGATTAGCCAGAAGGTGTAGGTCGTCAGGCCCACTGTCATGTTGCCGAAAACGGAATGCGACATAAATCCATCGAGGAGCTCGTCAATCTCCTCAGGAAGCGCATCAAGTGGAGACATGCATCATCCTTTCGCTAGCCCCGGAGGAATCGCAGCCAAAGACCACGATTCCGCCCGGAGGTTTGCTCCGCACAGGTTTTAGTGATTATGCCCCCTAGTGGCTTTATAACACGACTTGTCACGACATTTCTCCTCAATGTTGCAGATTGCCGCTTGCCGAAAGAATGGGCCGTCCGGCCTTTTTCTTTTTATCGAATCGGCATGGTAGCACTTCCAGATTAGAGTGGCGCAACTTTTTTGCACCTCTTTTATCAGGGGATATCCGATAATTTGTAAAGTATATCTACGCTAATTTCGGACCAATTTGAGCAAATGTTCTCGTCTACATGATTATTTGAATTCTGCTATAGGAACGGCCCCCTCGAGCCAGATG
>USBN01000042.1 GCA_900552935.1 uncultured Coriobacteriaceae bacterium
GGCGGTGATGAGGGCCGGCGGCAGCGAAATGCCAAATCCTCGCAGGTAGCCGCTCATGTTCTCGTATGCCATGCTGAACATGAACGACGGGAACAGGACGCACATCCTCAGGTAGCCCAGCTCGACCACCGTGGAGTCGGGGTTGAAGGCGGCCATGATCTGCCTGCCGAATCCCAGCAGGATGGCGAGTACGATAAGCTCTGCGACCTCCGCCTCCGCGAAAGCGATGAGCAGAATCTTCTTGCAGCGCTTGATTTGGCCGGCGCCGTAGTTCTGGCCCACGAAGGTGGTGCAGGCCTGGCTGAACGAGTTCAGAAGGTTGTAGACCACGTACTCAAGCGACAGGACTGCCGAGCTCGCGGCCATGACCTCGGTGCCGAGGCTGTTGATGCAGGCTTGGATGACGATGTTCGCGAGGGAGAAGACCGCGCTCTGGAGGCCCGCAGGCAGGCCGATGCGCACGATGCGCCCGAGGACCTGGCGGTCGATGCCGAGCTCGCGGGGGTTCAGGCGAATGGGTGAGTCTATGCGCACGAGGCGCACGAACAGGATGGCGGCGCTGACCGTGTAGCTGATCGCCGTCGCTGCTGCGGCGCCGCCGACTCCCAAGTTCAGCACGGGGATGAACAGGAACACGAGCGCGACATTGACGAGGGAGGAGAACGCGAGCGCTTGGAGCGGCATCTTCGTGATGCCGACGCTGCGGAATATCGCCGCCTCGAAGTTGTAGAGCATGATGGAGGGCATGCCCAGCAGGTAGACGCGCAGGAAGATGAGGGCCTGGTCGAGGTTCTCGGGCGGTACGTTGAGGAGGCGGAGGAGGGGTGCTGCCAGCAGCTCTCCTACGAGCGTCACGGCGAGGCCAAAAACGGTGAGCGAGACCGAGCTGTGGACCGCCTTGTGGACGGTGTCCTTGTCATTCGAGCCGATTGCGTTGGCGATGACGACGTTCGTGCCGAGCGCGATGCCGATGAACAGGTTGAGCAAGAGACTAGTGATGGGCGTGTTCGAGCCGACGGCCGCCATGGCGGCGGGGCCGGCCTCACCGGAGAGGTGGCCGACCATCATCGTATCGATGAGGGAACTCATCTGCTCGAGGATGCCGGTGAGCGCGACGGGCAGGGCGAAGGCGGGAATCGTGCGCCAGAGTGAGCCGTGAAGCATATCGAGCCTGCGACGGCTACCAGCGGAGTGCTTCTCGTTTGTCGCTTCGCTCTGAATCACGCTCGTCTCTTCGCCCATGCCACCTAGCCTTCCGCGTGTACCCTGTTCGACAGCTCTAGTCTAGACACGCCGCGCCTGCGTGCGCAACGCTTTTGGGGGACTGAGGGTGGATTTGTAACGGGCGCGCGGCCCGTCCTACAGGCAGTCGCAGGCGATGTCGGCGAACTCGTCGATGACGTGCCAACGTTGCAGGCTTGCGGGCAAGCAGAGGCTGATCAGGTAGCTCGCGCTCGGGCCCAGGTCATAAAGCAGGAGCTCGCGGCGCTGAAGCCTGCTCGTGATGACGTCGAGCAGGTTGAGGGGGCAGATGCAGGCGCCGATGCCGTTCAGCGCCAGCGCCAGCAGCGTGTCCATGTTACGCGAGCTCGCGCGAACGATCGGCTTGAATCCGGACCTGCCAAACAGCTCGCTCGCGATGATGCCCGTGACGTCCTCCGGTGGGCTCGCTACGAACGGGCATGTGGCGAGAGGGGAGAGGTCTCCCTCGGAGAGTGGCTCCGCGATGGCGTGCTTGTCGATGCCGACGTTCTGCAGGAGTCCCTCGCTCACCAGGAGCGCCGTCTGCTCGCGGTAGAGCGGGGTGGCCTCGATGCCGGGCACGGGGTGCCCCGCGACGCCAATCGCCAAGTCGATCTTGCCCTCCGCAAGCGCGAGCATGATGCCGTCGTTGTCGTTCTCGAGGATCCTTATCGCGACGTTCGGGTATTTCTTGCCGAGGGCCGGCGCGATGCGAGGGAGGACGGCGCGCCCGCGGGTGAAGGACACGCCGATGCGCAGCGTGCCGGTCTGCTCTGCGGAGTCGCCGGCGAGCTGACGCCTGAGGCTGCGCATCTCCGCGGAGAGCCGCTCGCAGTAGGCGAGGAAGGTGTCGCCCTGGTGCGTGAGCCGCAGGGGGACGGAGCGTTCGATAAGGGTGCATCCGAGCTCGCGCTCGACTCCGGCGATGTGCGCGGAGAGCGTCTGCTGCGTCACGTGCAGCCGCTCCGCCGCCTTCGTGAAGCTGCGCTCCTTCGCGATCGCCTTGAAATACTCCGCCGTCTGGAAGTTCATCTTGTCTCCCCGCCCACGCGACCTGAAAAAGGGACAGTCCCTTTTTCAGGGTTTGGCATGCCCGCGATTGAAAAAGTGACAAAGGGACAGTCCCTTTGTCAACTCGTGGCCACAAGTATAGATTGTGGCAATTACTAGAAGCAACAGTTTGAACGTGTGGATATCGGGGCGCATAGTGGGGTGGCAAGCGGGCGGAGGGAGACCTGCAGCGACGTGGATGTGGAGGATGTCTTGGCGGAGACCGTGGTTCTCGGGGCGTTTTGTGCGGAGCTCGTCGCCTGCGTGGCGCTTCGCGTTCCCATGCCGTTCGCGCTGCTCGTGGGCCTCGCCATGTTCTGCTCCTACGGCGCCTACCGCGGCCATGGGGTCGGCGAGCTTGCACGTATGTGCGCGCGCGGCATCTACTCCGCGCGTGGCGTGATCCAGTCGTTCGCCCTCATCGGCATCCTCACGGCGCTGTGGCGCGCCTGTGGCACGGTCTCCCAGATCGTGGTCATGGTGACGCCGCTCGTCACTCCGACAACCGCGTCTCTCTCAGTCTTCCTGCTCTGCTCGCTCATGTCGTTTCTCACGGGCACCGCGTTTGGCACGGCCGCAACGATGGGCGTGGTTAGCATGACGATGGCGAGCTCCATGGGCGCGAACCCGCTGGTCTGCGGTGGCGCGGTGCTTGCCGGCGCCTACTTTGGAGACCGCTGCTCCCCGATGAGCTCGAGCGCCCTCCTCGTCCGTTCGGTCACCGGCACCAGCATGTCTGACAACTTCAAGGCGATGATGCGCTCCTCGGCGGTTCCCTTCGTGGGTTCGGTCGCGATCTATGCCGCGGCGGGCCTGCTCCTCCGCCCGAGCGGTTCGTTTGGCTCCGCATCTACCGCCACGGTGCTGGCTGCCTACTTCGATCAGGGCATCGTCGCCCTGCTGCCTGTGGTTCCCGTCATCGTTTTCCCGCTCATGCATATCGGCATGAAGCGCTCGATGGCGGCGAGCATCGCGGTCGCAGCTCTCGTGTGCGTTGCTTTCCGCGGCGTCGCGCCGATGGATGTCGCCGCCTTCAGCCTGCTTGGCTTTCGCGCCTCGAACCCGCTCATCTCGAGGCTCATGTCGGGCGGTGGCATCGTCTCGATGCTCAACGTGACCGTCGTCGTGTGCCTGGCCTCGTCCTTCGTCGGCATCTTCGAGGGAACTGGCCTTCTTGATGGCATCCGCAGCCATATGGAGGGGGTCGCGGAGAGGATCACCCCCTTCGGGGCAATTCTTGCGGTGACGGTGCCGGCGAGCATGGTTGCCTGCAACCAGACGCTCGGCATCATGCTCGCGAGCCAGCTCTGCGAGAACATCGAGCCCAACAGGCGCTCGCTGGCCCTCGCCCTCGAGGACTCCGCCGTGGTCATCTCGCCCCTGGTGCCGTGGTCGATCGCCTGCACCGCGGCCATGACGATGTGCGGCGCCCCCTCGGCCTGCTGGGTCACCGCGGTCTATCTGTGGTTCATTCCTCTCTGGCACCTGCTCTGCAGCCTGCACTCGCAGCGCACCGGTCGTCTCGTCCCGGCGATTGCCTGCGAGTAGCTGACGCGGCAGCGACGCAGCGGCCTGCCGCGTGTCGCGCCGAGCGGCGACGCGCCTACAGCGACGCGGCTACGGCGACGCGGCTGATGTCGCGCCGGCCTGCTGCGCGTCGCACCGCTCGCCTAGAAACGAAAACCTACCTCTTGTAAGGAATCGGGCTCGATTTCGGCCTCGAAACCTTACAAGAGGTAGGTATTGGCGATTTGAGAGGACCCGCGCCGGGTAGCCGCGAACCGCGACTCCCGTCGTCGCGAGCGCCCTACTTCCTCGGGCGGTATGCGGGGTCGACCTCCTGCAGCTCGGCGAAGGAGTCGATCTCGATGATGTGCGAGGGGGCGCACTCGCGCACGTGCACGTCGTAGTTCTCGGCAAGGATGCGGCAGGGCACGTCATCCCAGAAGATCTGGCGGTTCTCGTCAGACATCTCGAACGCGACGGGTAGGTCGCGAGCGAGCTTGGCGCCGTCCTCGGCCGTCCAGTAGGAGAGGCCGACCATCTGCCAGCAGTCGTGGCCGAGGTCCTTGGCGAGCTTCGTGATGCGGCCGCTCTCGTCCGTCTCGAAGTACCAGTCGAGCGTCTCGTCAACGGGGAATCCCAGGTAGCTGCTCCGGTACTGGTACTTGCTGATGTAGCGCGGGTCCGTGAGGTAGAGGTCTGACTCGAAGGCGTAGGCGTTCTGGAAGCACTCGGGCACGGCTTTGACCGCCGCCACGGCGGAGGAGATGTTGTTCGTCTCGGCGAAGATGGGGTTGTCGATGAAGCGGATCCCGGGGTATTGCTTGAGCAGGACGTCGAACTCGTCCGGCAGGTAGCCGCGGATGACGTAGATCTCCTCGATGCCCGCGGCGAGCACGGCGTCAATCAGGCGCTCGATGAAGCGCTTGCCGTGGACGCGCACGAGTGGCTTGGGCGTGTTGACCGTGATCGGCAGCATGCGCGAGCCAAAGCCCGCCGCGAAGAAGACCGCTCGGCGCGCGCGATAGGGCTCGAGTGACATGAATCCCGCCGTGGTGAGCGAGGCACCCATGCTCGTGCGGTTGACGAGGCCCTCGTCCGCGAGCCGCGCAAGCATGGAGGCGTCCGCCTCGTTGCTCCTCCCGCCTTCGACGGCGACGAGTGCGTCGAACTCGGGGCGCGTGAGGGCGTGGAGGTTCTTGCAACTCTCGTCCAGCATTTCCTGCGCGGCGGCACTGAAATCCTTCGCGGCGTCATACCAGATGCGCGTCCACTTGCCGACCGGCGCGCCCTTGCTCTCCTTGAAGAGCGCCCAGACGTACCAGTACCAGCCCACGACAGCCACACACGCGGTGCAGTGCAGCAGCTCCTCGTCGGTCGCCTCCCGGCCGAAGTAGTAGGGCAGCACCTCGAGCGCGCGCTTGACGCTATAGCCCGAGCCCTGCGCGATGAAGTTGCCAAAGTCGCAGCCGTAGTCGCCCATGGCCGCGTACTCCCAGTCGATGAGGCAGATGTCGTCACCGGTAACGAGGAGGTTCGGGCCGTAGAAGTCGTTGTGACAGAGGACGGGGGCGCCGGCGCCGGTGCGCATCGGGCCGACGAGCTTGCCGATTTGCTCCGCAAGCTCGTCGAAATCCGCAGGCAGCGGCCAGCCCTCCTCCTCGAGCAGGTGCCAGATTCGCTTCGCCTCGTCGTAGAAGTCGAACTTCCAGGGCGAGGTGGCGCCGGACGCGTGGAGCGAGCGCGCGATCTCGAGCGCGCGCCTGACCTCGTCCTCATTCTCATAGTCGAGCTCGTGGCAGCCCTCGATGAATCGGCTGAGCTTCCAGCCGGTCTTGGGGTCCTCGTAGATGAAACTCGAATCGAGGCCCAGGTCAGAGGCGATGCCGAGGGCGTAGGTCTCCGCCTCGCGGTTGATGATCTCGTCCGTGCCGGCGCCGGGGTGACGGTAGACGTAGCGCACGCCCCTGCAGGTGAAGAGGACGGACAGGTTCGTGAGGCCCGAGTCGAGCGGGCGGACGTCCGTGATGTCGTCGCGGCCGCAGCTGAGCGTGCGGCAGATGTTGTCGAGGATCGCGGAATCGACGTTCTCCATGAAGGCCGTGTCGAAGGCGCAGAGATCGCCGAGGTAGTCGAACTCGTGGATCGTGTCGCGAGTGAGCTTGCGGGCGAACATGTGCAGCTCGTCGACGTGCTCGATGAAGATGGTCTCCCAGAGCTTGCCCTCGGTCTCGGGGAGGTTGTACTCGTCCTCGAGGATGTCGAGGTAGTCGTCGGCGAAGTCCTGGTCGAGGTAGGCCGGGCCCTCCATGCGCCAGGCGACGTCGGTGTCCTTGCGCGCGGCGACGATGAGGTCGTTGGCGCCGAGGTCGAATGCCTGCTTGGCGCCCTTGCCCTGGGTGCGCACGGCCACGCAACTGGAGCGGTACTCGTACGGGTGGAAGAGGTTTTCCTCGTAATACTGGTCCGCCGGGCAGACGTAGGTGTTGCCAAGGTAGCTGCGCGCGCTCCAGAGCGACGCGTGGTTGTTCCTGGTGGCGTATTCCGTCGTCTGGACGAGCTTTACGCCGAGCTTGTCCTCGAGGTAGTAGAAGCTCTCCTTCATCGGTCCGACGACCACGTGGATGTCCTCGACGCCCGCCTCGCGCAGCTGGCGGATGAGACGCTCGATGAGGACCTCGCCCCTCACGCGGAAGAGCGCCTTGGGACGCTCGAAGGACAGCGGAGCGAAGCGCCTGCCGATGCCCGCGGCGAGGATGATGGCGCCACGCACGCGGAACGGCTCGAGCGCATCGCGTCCGGCGTCGGTGATGGAAAGGTCACTCGCGACGAGGCCGGCTTCCGTCAGCGCGCGAACGGCCTTGTTGACCGAGCCGAGCGAGATACCGGCGTTGGCGACGATGTCACGCTGCGTGGTCGCGGGCTTGGTGGCCAGCGAGGAGAGAACGCGGAACTGGATGTGCGAAATCATTGACGGTCCTTCGTTTGTTGGAAACCTGAAAAAGGGACAGTCCCTTTTTCAGGTTTTGGGCGTGATGGCGGGTGGGCTAGCAGGCTCCGTGGCCGAGCATGCCGCGCGCGATGGCGGCGGCGACGCCCTGGCGCTGCGGGCGATACGGGCGGCCCTGGAGGAGAAGCTCCTCGACCTTGATACGCTGGAGCTCAGCCGCGGGCACCTCGTAGGGGTTCTCGGAGAGAATCACCATGTCGGCGAGCTTGCCGGCCTCGAGAGAACCGCGGTCGTGCTCGCCGAAGGTGACCCAAGCGCCGTTGTAGGTGGCGGCCCTGAGTGCCTCGCGGATGGTAAGAGATTGGCCAGGCGTGCTGTTGTTGCAGGCGCGGTGCAGCCAAAGGATCGGGTCGGGGTCCGTGCAGGGCGCGTCCGAGCCGAGGGAGATCACGACGCCGGCGTCGGCGATGTCGCGCAACGGGTTCAGGCGGCCGACGCGCTCCTCGCCGAGGAGCTCGACGAGGTAGGACTCGGGCTCCTGCGGCCAGTCGATGAAGGAGGACTGCATCGGGAAGTGGATGCCGTGGCTCGCGCAGAGGGCGATGCCCTCGGGCGTGGGCAGGTCATCGTGGATGATGCCGTGGCGGGCGTCCTCGCGCGGGAACTCGTCGAGCGCGCGGGCGAGGCAGCGGGCCGCCTGGTCGAATGCGGCGTCGCCGATGGCGTGCATCTCGATCTGGAGGCCGGCGCGGTTGGCGGCACGGCAGAACTCGAGGACCTGCTCGTCGGTGTAGTAGAGGACGCCCTTGTCGTCGGTGCCCTCATAGGGCTCGTGCATCGCGGCGTCCTTCGAGCCAAAGCAGCCGTCAAGCGCGCAGGCGAAGCAGCCACCGATGCGCGGCAGGTGGCGCTTGGTGGCGACCTTCGGGTCGAGCGACTGCGGGAAGACGCGAATCTGGAAGCCGCTCTGGGCGCTCTTGGCGAGCCACTGCTCGAGCGAGATGTCGAGGTCGCCGGTGAAGCCGACACCCGAGACGTCGTGGACCATGCCGATGCCCTTGCTGGCGAGGTAGTCCATCGCGTGCTGGATGTTCCTGACGAGCTCGGGAATGGAGAGCGAATCGGTGATGAAGTTCGAGACCGCAAAGAAGGCCTCCTGGTTCATCTCACCCGTGTCGGGGTGGTAGCCGCGGAGGACGGAGACCTTATCCTCGACCTTCCTGAGCAGGGGAGTGTTGACGACGCAAGCGTGGCCGTCGTACTTCACGATCATGAGCGGGCGGTCCGGGCAGACGGCGTCGAGCTCCTCGCGCGTGACGAGGTGGCCCTCCTTGACGGAGTAGGGCGAGGCGCCGAAGGCGATGAGGGTCTTGGCGGTCGACTTGGCGGCGAACTCGCTCACCATCTCGCAGATCTGGGCGTTCGTGCGGGCGTTCATGACGTTGAGGCCGGCGTTGAACGTGGCGAAGCTAGCGAGGTGCTCGTGCGTGTCGACGAAGCTCGGGCAGAGGGCGCGGCCGGCAAGGTCGACGCGCTCGCCGGTAGCGTAGCGTTCGGGCAGGTCATTGCCCACGTAGACGATGCGGCCGCCGTCTTCGACGAGGTAACGCGCCACGTCATCCGTGGCGTTGACCGTGAGGATGGAACCTTCGTAGACCTTCATACGTGTGTCCTTACGTGTGGGCGCGAGCCTTTGTTCACGAATAGTGTTCACATGTGTAAGCAGTCTGTAAAGAGTGAACATGAAAAAGAAGCGGCGAACGTGCCGGCTCTTTCCCGGAACGGTTCTTTTGGGCGGAGGCAGGCGCCGCTCGGGTGCGGACGTGGCGATACGCGGGTCTCGCACAGCTGCCGCGCGCCGTCGCCTGGCTTCGCGCTATACTTCCTTCTACCTATGAAATCTCATGGGCCGCCGGCTTCCCGGTGGCTTGGTGGCCGGTGCAGCCGGCCAAACGAGAGGAGAGACGCATGGCCGATCCCATTCTCGGCACCCTCCGGGTCTCTAACGACGTCATCGCTGACCTCGCCGGTTACGCCGCGTTCGAGTGCTACGGCGTCGTGGGCATGGCCTACACGGATGCCCAGGACAACATCGTTCGTCTGCTGTCGCTCGGCAGCCTCCGCAAGGGCATCGACGTCACCGTGGTGGATGGTCGCGTCAAGGTCGACCTCCACACCGTCCTCGAGCAGGGCGTCAACATGGCGAGCGTCTCCCGCAACCTCGAGAGCGCCGTTCGCTTCACGCTCAAGGAGGTCGCGGAGATCGACAACGCAGACGTCACGGTCCACGTCGAGGACCTTCGCGCCAACAGGTAGCGCCCACTCGGTCCGGGGCTATCTCGGGCCGTACCCTTGGCCCGGGCCATCTCGGGTCGCCGCACGACGCCCGCCCTGCGGGCACCAACGCCGCTAAGGCAATCGATATGGAGAGAGTCCCAAACATGATTTCCAACGTGATTCGCTCGTGCTTCCCCGTCGCCGCCCAGGCTGTGGCCGACAAGTCGGAAGACATCAACAAGCTCAACGTCTTCCCCGTGCCCGATGGCGACACCGGCACCAACATGTCGCTCACGCTCGGCACCGTCGTCCGCGAGGTCGAGGCGCTTCCCGCAGACGCGGACATGGAGGCCGTTGCCAAGGCGATCACGCACGACTCCCTCATGGGTGCTCGCGGCAACTCCGGCGTCATCACGAGCCAGATCCTTCGCGGCATGGCGGAGGGCCTCGTCGGTTCCCGCGAACCCGTCACCGCGGCGGACATCGCCGCCGCCTTTCGCAACAGCGTGAAGGTCGCCTTCAAGGCAGTCCGCAAGCCGGTTGAGGGCACGATCCTCACCGTCATCCGCGACATGTCGACTCGCGCCGACCGCTGTGAGAAGGAGAAGATGCCGGTCCCCGAGATGCTCGAGGCCCTCGTCGTCGAGGCGTACGAGTCCGTCGCCCGCACGCCTGACCTCCTGCCCGTCCTCAAGGAGAACGGCGTCGTCGACTCCGGCGCCTACGGCTTCGCCACCTTCGTCGAGGCCTTCGTCAACGCCGCCCTCGGCAAGTCCGGCAAGATCGACTTCGAGACCTCCGTCGCCTTCGCCTCCTCCGCGCACGGTGCCGCTGACGCTCGCGTCGCCATCGAGCTCAACGATGACTGGGAGGGCTCGGAGTACACCTACTGCAACGAGTTCCTCTTCAAGGCCGAGGAGGGCTTCGATCCCGACGCCGCCCTCTCGTACCTCGCCACGCTCGGTGATTGCGAGCTCGTCGTCGGTTCCTTCCCGGACTTCAAGGTCCACGTCCACTCCAACGAGCCCAACCGCGTGCTCGAGTACATGCTCAAGTACGGTCAGGTCTACGAGGTCTTCATCCACAACATGGTGATGGAGGCCCACGATCGCACGGCCAGCATCGCCGCCGACCAGGCTGCCGCCGCTCCCGCGGAGCCCAAGAAGCCTCTCGGCTTCGTTGCCGTCGCCGCCGGTGCCGGCGAGGCTGACATCCTCAAGTCCCTCGGCGTCGACGTCGTGGTCTCTGGTGGCCAGACGATGAACCCCTCCACGGCCGACATCCTCGATGCCGCCGCCTCCGCCAACGCGGAGCACGTCATCGTCCTGCCCAACAACGGCAACATCCGCATGGCCGCGGAGGCCGCCGCGAGCGCCTCTGAGGACTTCGAGATCATCGTCGTTCCCACCAAGACCGTGCCGCAGGCGTTCGCTGCCATGTTCGCCGTCGACGTCGAGGCTAGCGCCGAGGACAACGCCGAGGCTATGGTCGAGGCCATCGCCGAGGTCCGCGACGGCGAGGTCACCCACGCCGTTCGTGATTCCCAGGCCGCTGACGGCACCCCGATCCACGACGGCGACATTATGGGCATCGCCGGTGGCGACATCGCCATCGTCGGCTCTGACGTCGAGCAGGTCACCCTCGACCTCATCGCCAAGATGCAGGACGAAGAGGAGGGCGACACCCTCACCATCCTCGCCGGCGAGGACATGGACGAGGAGCGCTTCGACGCCCTGTGCAGCCGCATCGAGGAGGCCCAGCCTGACCTCGAGATTGACGCCCACCGTGGCGGCCAGCCTCTCTACCCGGTCATCTTCTCGATCGAGTAGCCTTCCGGGGTTCGTGTGACCGGCACCTCCGGCGACCTCGCCCGCGCGGCGGGGACCATTCCAGACATAGGCGAGGCGTCGCTGCGCCTCGCGCGCGCGCGGGCGTGGGACGGCGATGTCTCGCGCCTGCGTTTTGCTCGAGGGTCTCGCGCTGAGGCCCTCGAACGCCTTGGCGTGGAGAGCGTCCGAGACGCGCTTCTCCACATTCCGCATCGCTATCTCGACTTTACGCGCATCACGAAGGTCTCCCAGGCGGACGTCGGCACCGAGGTCACGTGCGTGGGCGTCATCGACAAGGTGACGCTCAAGCGCCCGCGCCCGCGCCTCCAGATCGTCGAGGTCGCGCTTATCGACGAGACGGGCGTGCTCATGTGTGCCTTCTTCAAGCAGCCCTGGCTCGCCGACCAGCTCCATCATGGCGACACGCTCGCGGTTTCCGGCAAGGTCACCTTTGCGTATGGCTTTAAGCAGATGGCGCCGCAGTTCCACGAGGTGGTGGCGCGTGAGGGGGAGGCCGCCTCCCCGTCTGCGTTCGCGCGCCTGCTACCCGTGCATTCCGTCTCCGAGGGTCTGACGCCAGCCTGGATGCGTCGCATCGAGAGTGCCGCGCTCGCGGATTGGGGCGACGCCTGCGACTTCATGCCCGCCAGGCTCGTCGCGGCCCACGGTCTCATGACCGAGGCGCGCGCCATTCGCGAGGCGCACTTCCCGTGCGGCTCGCACG
>USBN01000043.1 GCA_900552935.1 uncultured Coriobacteriaceae bacterium
TGAGCCACTTGGCGCCGATGGTGCCCATGTCCATGAGGCAGACGGGCTTGGCGTCGCGGCCGAGCTCGTGGCGGACCTCGAGGTACTTGTCGAACGCGGCCTTGACGACCTCGTCATCGATCTGGACGTTTTCGAGCTGGGTGCCGAAGGTGGTGTGGCGGCAGTGGTCAGACCAGTAGGTGTCGATGACGCGAATCTCGGTGATGGTGGGATTGCGCTTCTCGCTGGCGAAGTACTCCTGGCAGAACTTGATGTCCGCGAGGTCCATGGCAAGACCGCGGTTGGCGATGAAAGCGGCGAGACCGGCCTCATCGAGGTTGGGGAAGGCGTCGAGAACCTCGACGTCGGCCGGGGTGGCGACCTCCATCTTGAGCGTCGCCTTGGTCGAGAGCGTCGCCTCGCGGGCCTCGACCGGGTTGATCACGTAGTTCTTGATGGCATCGACGTCGGCGGCGGAGAGCTCGCCGGAGAGGACGTAGACCTTGGCGGAGCGAACGTCCGGGCGCTCGCCGGCGCTCACGAGCTGGACGCACTCGCTGGCGGAATCCGCGCGCTGGTCGAACTGGCCGGGCAGGTACTCCACGGCGAAGACGGCGGTGCCGGCCGGGGCGGAGGCGACGAAGCCGCGCTCATCGAGCTCGATGCCCTCGGCGGGGAGCTCGGCGGTGGCGGTGTCGACCTGCGGCTCGCTGAAGACGATGGGGACGCAGCGCTGGAACAGGGCCTCATCGACCCCCTCGACGTCATAGCGGTTGATGACGCGGAGGCCTGTCAGGCCACCGATACCGAGGATGGTGCGCAGCTCTTGTGCGAGCTGCTGCGCCTCCACGTCGAAGCCCGGCTTCTTCTCAACGTAGATGCGAGAGACCATTGATCCTGCCCTTCTCGGCTTTTGGCCGATTCGCGGTGCTTGGTTTCCTTGCGATGTGAATGCGGCTGGCTAGGCGGTCAGACCCAGCGCCGCGCGTGCCGCGGCACAGCTGGGCGGCCTTTGGCACAACTCCTTATTATGCCGCGATACCGCCCAGCGTGTTGGCCGCAAGTTGACAAAGGGACAGTCCCTTTGTCAACCCTGTGCGGGCCGCAACCTGAAAAAGGGACAGTCCCTTTTTCAGGTTGCGTGCGTGAGCTCGGGCTGCGGTGGCGCTATGCTTGGAGAACTCGCGGGTTGACGGCTCAGGGAGGCCTTTCGCTATGAACGAGTTCGAGGCTACGAACGACGATTTCCGCCACTTGGATGACGGTCTTCCGCCGGAGATTCAGCGGCTCAAGGACGCGGGACAGCTCAGGCGTGCCATCCGCCTCATCGAGGGCGAGCTGCGTGCGGGAACGCGTCCCGAACTTGTGTCCTGCCTGCGCGCTGAACGTGCCCGCATGTTGCGTACGCCGCTCGACTTTTGCGTGACGCGAGAGGCGGCCCTCGAGCAGGTGCGTGCGGAGTGGCCGGATTTCTCCGAGGACGACCTCGACCGTCTCGTTGACACGCGACGTATCGATTGGCGCCTCGTTGAGGGAGAGCAATGCTTCCTCGACAACTTCGTCGACTCGCTGCGGAAGTATCCCGAGGACGTGCCTGGTCTCGCGTGCCCCGCGCAAGACCGTGCCGAGCAGCTTGCCGTTCTCGATGAGATGCGCGAGAAGGGATTTGCCGAGCGACGCATCCGCATCCGCGCGAGCATCGCAGCGGGCGAGGGCGTTGACGTGGCGCCGGATACGCCCGTGCGCTGCTGGCTGCCTCTGCCCGCTAAGTGTCCGCAGGTCTGCGACATCCAGCTGCGAGATGCCACGTCGGGCGTCCAGGTGGCGCCCGCTGACGCGCCGCAGCGAACGGCCTATTGGGAGGCGTGCGGCGAGCGTGAGTTCTACGTGGACTACGAGTACACGATTCGCGCGCCGTACGTGGACCTTTGGTGCGAGGCGCCGGCTCCTGCCGAGAAGGATGCGCGCTTTGCCTCCGCGCCCGCGCCCGAGGTGGTGGATATTGCCGAGCAGCGGCCACATGTTACGTTCACGCCCTACCTGCGCGAACTTGCGGATCGCCTGTTCGCGACCATCCCTGCCGATGACGCACTTGGCCGTGCGCGTGCCGCCTATGATTACGTGACAAACAACGTCGACTACCGTTTCCAGCCTGAGTACCTGCTGCTCGATCCCATCGCAGACTCGTGCGTGAAGTCGCTTCGTGGCGACTGCGGCGTGTTTGCCGTCACGTTCATCACGCTGTGCCGCCTGGGCGGCGTGCCTGCACGCTGGCAGAGCGGCCTCTATGCGGCGCCCGATTACGTGGGACCGCATGACTGGGCGATGTTCTACGTCGAGGGACTTGGGTGGCTCTGGGCCGATTGCTCGTTCGGCTCCTCCGCTCGCCGCGACGGCGACGAGGCACGCCGCCGCTTCTACTTTGGCAATCTTGGCCCGTGGCGCATGGTCGCGAACTCGCAGTTCATGGCTCCGCTTACGCCTGCGTGCGACATTCTGCGCGCGGACCCGTATGACAACCAGGTTGGCGAGCTGGTCGTCGGCGATCGCGGGCTCACCTTCCATGACTTCACCTGGCAAACCACCCTCGTCTCCATGAGCTAGTGGCCTCGCGCGAAACCTGAAAAAGGGACTGTCCCTTTTTCAGGTGGCGGCGCGCGGGTTGACAAAGGGACTGTCCCTTTGTCAACTTGTTTGGGATGAGAACTAGGGATGACATACCTGAGCTCTTGGCGCCGGCGGGGGATCGTGAGGCGTTCCTTGCTGCCGTCGCGGCGGGGGCGGATGCGATCTATTGCGGCGTTACCGGCGAGCTCAACGCCCGCCGCCGTGCGGGAGGTATCGGGCCTGGCGAGCTCGCGGGGCTATGCGACTTCGCCCACGCTCGCGATGTTCGCGTTTACGTGACGATGAACGTTGTCGTGAAGCAGGCGGAGCTCGCTGGTGCCGTTGCCGCGGCGGGTCGTGTGCTCGACGCGGGTGCTGACGCCCTCATCATCCAGGACCTGGGCTTTATTGCCGAGGTGCATCGTCTATTTCCCTCGGCGGAGATTCACGTCTCGACCCAGGCGAACGTACATGACGCCCGTGGGGTCCGTCTGTGCGAGCAGCTTGGCGCCTCGCGCGTGACACTCTCTCGCGAGCTGCCGCTAGCGGAGATTGCTGCCATTGCCGCGGAGACGAACGCGGAGCTCGAGGTCTTCTCGCACGGGGCAATTTGCCCCAGCTATTCGGGCATATGCATGCTCTCGAGCTTCCTTCGCGAGGGCCGCTCTCCCAACCGGGGTCTCTGCGCCCAGCCGTGTCGCTTGCCGTTCGATCTTGTGGACGAGCGCGGCGTGCGCCTTCAGGTGCCGGATCGCGAACGCCCGCTCTGCACGCATGACAACTGCGTGATTGATGACTTGGGACCCATGATTGACGCGGGCGTCTCCGCCTTCAAGCTCGAGGGACGCATGAAGCCGGCGGCATACGTTTGGGCCGTTACCTCGGCATATCGAGCGGCGCTTGACGCGATTGCCGCCGGAGCCGACGTACCTGGCTCTGCGCGGTCCCGTCTCAAGCGCACGTTCAACCGTGGCCTCACCGACGCGTATCTGCATGGCACCTCGGGAAACGAGCTCATGAGCTATGAGCGTAGCGGCAACCGCGGCGAGTTTGTGGGCGAGGTCGTGGTGTTCGAGCCCGAGCCCGGCTTCAAGCCGCGCGATGGCCAGCGGCTGCGCGGCACCGTGCGCGTGCGTCTCACCGCACCCGTGGGGGAGGGGGACTCCATCGAGCTCAGGCCGCAGAGGGATCCCGAGCGCTTTCTCGTGGTCAAGGCTCCGTATGACGCGCGAGCGGGAGACGTCATCGAGTGCTCCTGTCCCAGGCCGATGGAGCCGGGCATCCCCGCGCGAGTCACGAAATCCGTGGCATTGGAGCTTGCGGCGGCAAGGGCGGTGAGCGAGCTTGAGCAAGAACTGTGAGCTCTGCGCGCTCGTGCGCAGCATCGATGATGCGCTCGTTATGCGCGCTGCTGGCGCCACCCGTATTTACCTCGACGTTATTGACGCGCAGCCCGCGCCTGAACTTCTTGTTCGCGTGGCGGAGGAGGGCGTCGTCCCCGTGCTGGACGAGGTCTGCCGCGAGGCGGACCATGCTCGCGTTGACCCGTGGGTGCGTGGCGGGATGCCAGCGGCGGTGGGTAATGTCTCCGAGCTCGCCCTCGCCCGCGAGCGCGGCGCCCTTGTCGAGGCGCGCTCCTGTATTCCTGTGCACAACACGTCTACGCTGCTGCTTATTGGCGATCTTGGTGCTCGGCTCGCCTGGCTGTCTCCGGAGCTCTCGCTTGATGAGGCGCGCGAGCTTGCGCGAGCGGATGCCTTGCCGCTTGGCGCGACCGTCTATGGGCGTCCGCGCATCATGACATGCGAGCACTGTGCCTTGCAGGTCGCCTATGACTGCGATCACGACCATGCGCATTGCCCGCATCGGAGTGAGGCCCATTGGCTCGCGAACATAGATGACCGCGCCCTGCCCGTGCGCACGGATGCCTGCGGTCGCTCTCGCATCTACCTCGATGAGCCTCTCGATCTTGTGCCCTATGCGGCCAAGCTTGCCGAGGCGGGCGTTGCCCGTCTGCTCGTCGACGCCGCATCGACGAGTGTGGACGAGGCCTGCGACGCGCTCGCGAGGCTTTGCCGCGCGCTTGTCGGGGAGAGCGTGGAGCGGCACGGCATCGAAGGCCTTGCCCAAACGGGCGTCGAGTAGCTAGCCTCCCGCACGGCGTTCCGGAGCGACGAGGCGTCCCCATAGCGAGGCGCCCCCGCGGCGAGAACCCCCCTGCGCCGAGATACCCCGCGCTGAGCCGCCCCCGTGCCGAGTCGCACCCTCTATCGCCCCGTCTCGCCCATGACCTCTGCCGCCGAGCGCCAGGGGCGCAGCCGCGACTGATCCACCTCGACATGAGCGTGCTCCGGCACCTCATGCCACTTGACGGTGTACCCCGCGCCATGGCTGCAAAAGACCGAATCCGGCGTGTTGGGAAGGTCCGCCTCGGGGTCATATCCCGCTTCCGCAATAACGCGATCTGCGTCGTGACACGGCTCATAGCCGGAGAACTCAAGAGAGATCCTTCCTTGGCCACTCGTGTATTCGGCGAGCTGCAAGGCGTAGTCGCCGAGCTCGGACGCGGGAACCTCGCCTGCGAGCCGGGCCTCGTCGCCCACCTGCTCGGGAGAGCCGAAGCGTGCGGACATCCTCGTGAGGTCAGACATCGCGCGGCCGATCTTGTCTGCGGGCAACTCGAGCTCAAACGCGTACCACGGCTCCAGCAGTACGCATTCTTCGAGCTCGCGGGCCGTCATGAGTGCCTGTCGCATCGCGCGATAGGTTGCTTGCCTGAAGTCGCCGCCCTCGGTGTGTTTGAGGTGGGCGCGGCCTCCAACGAGGGTTATGCGAACGTCAGTCACGGGCGCGCCGGTGAGAACGCCCATGAGCTCTCGTTCCTGCGCGTTCGTGAGGATGAGGCGCTGCCAGTTGCGGTCGAGGTCATCCTCGGAGCACTCGGAGCCAAACGTCACGCCGCTGCCACGCGGCGCTGGGTCGAGGCGGAGATGAACCTCGGCGTAGTGACGCAGGGGCTCGAAGTGGCCAACGCCCATGACTGGCCTCGAGATGGTCTCCTCGTACAGGATGCTGCCCGGGCCAAAGCCGATATCGAGGCCATAGCTGCGCGTCATGAGGTCGCGAACGACCTCGAGCTGGACTGCCCCCATAAGCCTCAGGCGAATCTCCTGCAGGTGCTCGTCCCAGGAGACGGCGAGCATGGGGTCCTCCTCGGCAAGCTCTCGCAAGGCGCTGAGTACCGTGTGGATGTCGGCGTCGCCCGTGAGCACGCCGTAGGTGAGGACGGGCGCCAAGACGGGACGCTCCGGCGCGGGTTCGGCGCCCAGCGCGTCTCCTGGGCGAACGTGCGAGAGACCCGTTACGGCGCAGACGCCGCCGGCGGAGACGTTTGATATGGGTTCGAAGCGCGATCCCGTATAGATGCGGAGCTCGTTGATCTTCTCGGACCAGGGGATACCGTCTGCCACACCGTTCACCTGCTGGCGGGCGCGGAGCTCGCCGCCGGTGATCTTGAGCCAGGCGATTCGCTCGCCGCGCTCGCCACGGCTTACACGATACACGCGAGCGGCGAACTCGCCGGGCCAGGCACGGTCGGGCGCGAGCTTGGCGATGGCATCCAAAAGCTCGGCCACGCCCTCGTTTTTGAGGGCCGAGCCAAACAGGCACGGAAAGACGTGGCGCTCGGCGAAGAGACGTCGAGTGGTCGCGTCGCTGAGCCGGCCTGTCTCGAGAAACTCCTCGAGCGCCGCCTCGTCCGTCATGGCAGCGGCTTCGCCGGTTAGCTCCTCGATGGGGAGGCATCCCTCGGAGAGCCTTGCGCGCTGGGCCGCGACCAAGGCGTTCTTCTCGGCGGGAGAGCCCGCGTCAGGTAGGAGATCGACCTTGTTCGCGAAGATGATGGTGGGGATGTCGTGACATTCGAGCAGGCGCCAAAGGGTGCGAGTGCGACCCTGGATGCCATCGTTTGCGCCTACGACGAGTACCGCGAGGTCGAGGGCGGCGAGCGTCCGCTCCGCCTCGGCGGAGAAATCGACGTGACCGGGGGAGTCTACCAGTGTGATCGCGGTGTCTGCGTGCTCGAGGGCCGCCTGGGAGGAGAAGATCGTGATGCCACGGTCGCGCTCCATGAGGTCGGTGTCGAGGTGGGAGTCGCCGCGGTCGACGCGACCGCAGGTGCGGATGGTGCCCGCGTCGAACAGCATCGCTTCTGCGAGCGTGGTCTTACCTGCGTCGACGTGCGCCAATATGCCGACAACCGTCTGCCTCATAGGTCTCCCGAGCGTTGTGTGCTTGCGTGTGGGTGCAATCGTCTCCCCGGTGAGCGTCTTGGTCAAGACGTGAGGCGGCCTTACCGTCCCGTCCCGGGCGCAAAGTGCAGCTCCGCCAGGCAAAGACCGTGGGGCTATGGTGTCGTTCAAGCTGGTCTGCGGTTGCCCTGCGTGCCGATATCGACGCGCTGCCCATTCGTAAGAAAAGCGGCCTTGCCTACGCGAGTGCCAACGGTCGTGATTGCCCACGATGCCGGTTTCTCCTTGCCGATGCCCTCAAACCATTTGGCGGATGCGACGCTCGACGACCATTCTGTGTGGGTATCGTTACACCATTACACGTATGCGTTGGCGCCTGGGCGCCGAACAGGGGGATATCATGGCAGATCTTACTGGTAAGCGCGCTCTCGTCATCGTCGAGGGCTATGGCACTGAGGAACCTGAGCTTCTCCAGCCCGTCGAGTTCCTGCGCGAGCGCGGTGCGGAGGTTGATATCGCCGCAGCTCAGAACCCGATTGACTGCGTGACGGGGGACCGTTATGACTCGCAGCAGGTCGTTCCTGACAAGATGCTCGCGGAGACTGGGGCTGAGGGCTATGACGCGTTGATCGTTCCTGGCGGCACCGTCAACATGGATCGTCTGCGCATCAACCCGGAGGCGCACCGCATCATGCGCGAGTTCATGGAGGCCAAGAAGGTCGTCGCGTGCATCTGCCACGGCCCGTGGCTGCTCGTGAATGCCGGCGTTGCCGAGGGCAAGACCGTGACCAGCTGCGAGTTCAATCGCATTGACATGGAGAACGGCGGCTTCGTGTGGGTCGACGAGGAGGCTCACGTCGATGACTCTGACGGCCAAACGCTCATCACGAGCCGTTGCCCGGATGATCTGCCGGCGTTCTGCGCCGCCATTGAGGCCGCGCTGGCGTAATGCGCAAGTCTCGGAGGTGATTCGCCCGCCGGCGGTGCGCCTCGTGGGAGCTTGCTAGCGACGAGTCAACAAAGACCACTTTGATGGGGCTGCTGTCCGGATGGGCGGCAGCCCACTTTTGTGCGCTTCTGAGCTGCTGATATAGCATATAAGTCATATTCACAACAAACGATAGCTGCATGGAGACGAGTTTATCTACCTGGCCTTATGACATATAAGTCATATTGAGAGATGAGTTCCTTTTCGGTACGTCTAGCTGCGGATATGACATATACGTCATATCCGGCAAGTACAAGAGCAGCGCCATTAGCAGCAGATATGACATATACGTCATATGGTTCGAGTCAAAAGGCGCGGCCAGCGGATAAAGCAAACGCGCCGGCAGCTTGCTCTTGGCGGCTGCCGGCGCGTCATTCTCGCGCGGTATGTTGGTGCGCTCGGTGGCTCGGTCACCGCGTTCTAGCTCTGGCGACTGAACCTGGTGCCCTGGCCCTGGCGACTGAATCTAGTGCCCTGGTCCTGGCGGCTGGGCTTGGCGGTCTGGTTTGCCCTAGTTCGCCATAACCCCGTCAGACCAGGCATCGGTGTCCTCGATGCGCAGGACGTTGGCGACCTTGCGCACGCACTTGGCCTCGGCGAGCTCCGTGGCCGCAGCCTGCATGTTCTTCTCGAGCGCCTCGTGCGTCAGGAAGATGACGGAGCAGGTGTCGCTGTCAGAAGAGGCGTCCTCGAGCTGGTTGATGAGGGAGATCGAGATGTCATGCTTCGCGAAGACGTTGACCGTCTCGGCGAGGGCACCCACGCGGTCTGCCACGGTGAGGCGCACGTAGTACTTCGTCTCGAGATCGTCCATGGAGCGCAGCGGCAGCGTGTGGGAGAAGGGCTCTGCCTCGGGCAGCGGCGTGGCGCCCTTGGAGATGGGGTCTGCGAGCGTCATGATATCGCCCACGACGGCGCTTGCCGTGGGGAAGGAGCCGGCGCCGGCACCGTAGAACATCGTCTCACCCACGGCGTCGCCCACCACGTAGACGGCGTTCATGGCGCCGGAGACCTTGGCGAGCTGGTGGTCGAGCGGAATCATCGTGGGGTGAACACGCACGTCGACGCCCTTGGGGGTGTTGCGGGCGATGCCCAGCAGCTTGATGGTGTAACCCAGCTCGTGTGCCACGGCGATATCCTCGGCTGCGATGGTGCGGATGCCCTGCTGGTAGACGTCATCGGTGGTGACGCGCGTGCCGAAGCCGATGGAGGCGAGGATGGCCGTCTTGCTCGCGGCGTCGAAGCCATCGACGTCTGCGGACGGATCAGCCTCGGCATACCCCTTGGCCTGGGCGTCTGCAAGGACGTCCGCGTAATCGGCGCCCTCGGACTCCATGCGGCTGAGGATGTAGTTCGTGGTGCCATTGAGGATGCCGGCGATGGTGAGGATCTTGTTGCCCACGAGGTCTCGCTCGAGCGTGCTCACGATGGGGATGCCGCCGCCGCAGCTCGCTTCGCACTTGAGCTGGACGCCGTTCTCGCGCGCTTTGGCGGCGAGGGCCTCGACGTGGCGGCCGAGTAGGGCCTTGTTGGCGGTGACGACGTGCTTGCCGGCGGCGAAGGCGGCCTCGTAAATCTCGGTTGCGGGGTGCTCGCCGCCGATGAGCTCGACGACGACGTCTACGGACGGGTCGCTTACGACGTCGTGCCAATCCGTGGTGAAGGCGTCGTCGGGAACGCCGCAGGCGCGCGCGGCCTCAGGATCGAGAGCGCAAGCGCGGGCAATGCCCAGGTCGATGCCGTAGTTGGCAACGTAGTCATCGTGGTGGGAGAGAATGAGGCGGGCGACGCCGCCACCCACGGTGCCCAGGCCGATGATGCCGACGTTCACAGTGCGCATGGGTTACTCCTTCGTGCCGCTAGCGGCGTCGCGTGCGTGTTGGATGATGCAGATTGTAGCGGAGGCAGCGCTCTCGCAGGTTGCCGGCGTGTGTCCTTGCCGCCCCTATGCCTTCTGGGCGATGGCGTCGAGAAAGGCCTGTCCGTAGCGCTCTGCCTTCTTCTCGCCTACGCCGGAGACCTCAAGGAGCTCGTCTGCCGTGGCGGGACGCTTGCGGCACATGTCCTCGAGCGTGGCGTTGTTGAAGATGAGGTAGGGCGGCACCTGCTGCTCGCGCGCGATGGAGAGGCGAAGCTCGCGCAGACGCTCGAAGAGCTCTGCCTGCTCGGGTGTGAGGTCGGGCGTCTCCTCGCCGGCGTTGCGCGCCTTGCGCGCGCGGCGTTCGTCGCGCTTGGGCGCACGGGGTTTGCCCTTGGCGACGCGCATGATGAAGGGCTTGTCCCCCTTCATGAACACCACGCCGCGACCAGCCAGCTCGATGGTGGGAAAGTCGCCGGACGAGCGTGTGAGGTACTCGCGAAAGACGAGTTCGTCGATGATGGCGCGGATGCGCGGCACGGGCACCTCCGACATGATGCCGTAGGTGGAGAGCGAATCCCAGCCGCGCTCGAGCACCTTCGCGGCGCGGGATCCCCGCAGGATGTCGACGAGCGAACCCGCGCCCACGCTCGTGGCGGGGCTATTGGTAGCGATCGCGTGTTGGCGGACGCGCGCGACGCAGCTCAGGATCTTGAGGGCGTTCGTGCGCTCGTCGACCTCCTCGAAGTCTGCTAGGCAGTTGCCGCAATTGCCGCAGTAGGCGGGTGCCTCCTCGCCAAAGTAGCGGAGGATGAAGGAGCGCAGACAGTCCGTCGTGGTGGCATAGAAGACCATCTGGCGGAGGCGCGCCTCGTCTGCCTCGTGCATCGTCTGGAGCTGCTCCGGCGTGAGGTCGTCGCGCTGGGTGCGCGAGAGGAGGAACTCCGCGGTGTGTACGTCTCCCGGGGTGTAGAGCAGTAGGCACTCCGCTCGTGTGCCGTCACGGCCGGCGCGGCCTGCCTCCTGGTAGTAGTTCTCGAGGGAGAGTGGCAGGTTGTAATGAACGACGTAGCTCACGTTGCTCTTGTCGATGCCCATGCCGAAGGCGTTCGTGGCCACCATGACCGTCTTGCGGTCGAAGAGGAAATCCTCCTGGTTGCGCTCTCGCTCCTCGGACGAAAGGCCAGCGTGGTAGCGCGTCGCCGCAAGGCCTGCCTCGCAGAGGGAATCACACACCTCCTCGACGGCGCGACGGCTCATGCAGTAGACGATGCCGGAGCGATCCTCGCGGGCGCGTGCGAACTCGAGCAGCGCGGCGTTCTTGTCCGCGCGGCTCGACGGGCGCTCGACGGAGAAGGAGAGGTTTGGGCGGTCGAAGCTCGCCACGACGCGAAGCGGATCGCGAAGGGCAAGCGAAGTCTCGATGTCCTCGCGGACCTGCTGCGTTGCCGTGGCGGTGAGCGCCATCACGGGCGGACGCGTGGGCAGGGTGTCAATGAAGCTGCGGATACGCTGGTAGCTGGGGCGGAAGTCATTGCCCCACTGCGATATGCAGTGCGCCTCGTCGATGGCGAGCAGCGCCACGCCGTGCCCGCTTGCCATATCGAGAAACGCAGGGTCATCGAGGCGCTCTGGCGCGACGTAGAGCAGTGTGAGCTCTCCGCGAGACGCCTGGGAGAGGATCTCGCGGCGCTCCTCTGCGCTAAGCGCGCTATTGAGGCATGCGGCGGCCACGCCGGCCTGGCGAAGCGCCGTCACCTGGTCTGACATGAGGGAAATGAGTGGGGATACCACGAGGGCGAGGCCGCCGAGCGCGAGGGCGGGGACCTGATAAC
>USBN01000044.1 GCA_900552935.1 uncultured Coriobacteriaceae bacterium
GTCGTACGGAGTGCATGAAACCCCCAACGTTTTGCACGCCCGAGAGGCGGGCACGTACAGTTGCAAAAAAGATAGATCCCGGGTGGATGATTCTATGGAAGCGATGCCGAAGCACGCAAAAAAACCAGCAGGGACAGCGTTGGGGGTGGCCGCGCCGCCCAGGCCGATGGCGTGGCGCGGGCGACGGCGCTCGGGAGCCGAAGTCGCCCGAGGCGTCGGCCACGCCATAAAGAAAGGTGCCGCGCCTCGCCGATGCAAAACGCGGCACCTTATCGATTATTAGAGGGAAAGTCGCTGCCCGGCAGAGACGAACGGCCCCTACGCCTCCATGGCCTCCTGGAAGGCAGCGGCGAAGCGCAGGTCGGCCGCGGCGAGGCGGGCGTTCGTGGCAATCCAGCCGGCGGGGGTGCCGGTGTCATAGCCCTCGTGCACGTCAATGACCAGGGCATAGAACTCCTCCTCAGCCATGGCGCGAACCATAGCGTCGGTGAGCTGGATCTCGTTGCCGGCACCGGGCCGCTGATCGGACAGGAGCTCCATCACGCGCGGCGACAGCAGGTAGCGGCCGACGGCGAACAGGCGGCTGGGCGCGTCCTCAGCGGCGGGCTTCTCGACCATGCCGGTCATGCGCCAGACGGCACCCTCCTCGTCGCCAGTGGCGCCGGGGAAGTCCGAGACGGCACCCACGGGCTCGCCAGCGATGATACCGTAACGCGAGACCTCGTCCGCCGGGCACGCGGCCACGGCGATGACGGAAGCGCCGTTGTGGGCGTCCGAAACCTCCTTCATGCGCGGGAGAATCTTCTTGTCAGGCACAACGTAGTCGCCCAGCAGGACGAAGAACGGCTCGCTGGCCGTGGCGTACGAAGCGCAGCGGACCGCGTGGCCGAGGCCGCGGGGCTCGCTCTGGTAGCAGAAGCTCACCGGCACGCTGCCGGCCTCCGCGATGGCATCGGCGTAGGCGTCCTTGCCGCGAGAGCGCAGCAGGTCCTCCAGGCCAGGATCGCGCGTGAAGTAGCTGGCGATCTGGGGCTTCGAGGGGGAGCTTACGATGATGCACTCGTCAACCTCGGCCGGAGCGAGGGCCTCCTCCACCACGTACTGAATGACGGGCTTGTCGAGGACGGGAAGCATCTCCTTGGGCGTGACCTTCGTACCGGGGAGAAAACGGGTACCCAGACCGGCGGCGGGGATAATGGACTTCATTGCGTTGCCCTCCGTTTGGTTTGTTGCTTGGTTTGCTGCTTGGCTTGTTGATTTGGCTTGTAATCGCAGCTTGCCAACGGCTGCGTTGCATATAGTGCGCCCTGAATGACCGCAAAACGAGCGCACTCGCAAAATACCACGGGATATGCGCAGGCGGCGGGCGTGTCGGGCGGGCGGCGAGCAGCTGCGCGACACGTTGCAAGTCGTCCTTGGATTCGGTTTTTACCGATCGCAGGATTTGGATTTTCATGCGCGTAGCATTCGGATTTTCCGTCGATTTGATTCGGATTTTACGTTTGCGCAGGCAGTAGAGCCGTTATAGCAGCGCCGCAAGCTCGCCCGCAACTTACGCGCGCAAGCACAGCGGGCATCGCAATTCTCCGGATCGCCAAATCCGCTTTCGCTTACAAGATTCACCCTGAACGCCACGTCCTCTTTCGCGAGCGGAGCCACTCGGCGCGCCCCGTCCGGGAGCCTAATCTTCCGAGGGGTGGTCAAAAACATACGCGCGACGGACGCTCGGAGACCGCCTAGGCTTCCACATGGGTTGATTTGAGGCCCGAAGAGGATCGCCCGAACGCGTTTTGCCCCTCTCATAAGTCATTTCGGTCCGATAGAAGGCCAGTTTCTTGACCGTAATCAAGCAACTGGCACCACAAAAACGAGAGGCGCTCGCCATTCTGTCCGCCGCGCGACCATTTTTGACCACCAGCGCAGAAATTACTATTAGGGGACATCGAATTCAGCCTTGGCTTAGCTCAACGGCGACGCGCAACGCCCGCCGATAGAGCCCCACACACCGCCAAGACCCGAACGCGACGCCGCGAACCTGGTCCCGTAGCGCATTCGCGCCCAAACCACTGCTCGCACAAAAGGGGCCCTCCCCCGCAGCGGGAAGGGCCCAGATAGTCCTATGCGCACGCCACGCACGCACCGCTCAAGCGCCTACTCCTCAGCCAGCCTTTCCGCCAGCTCCTTGCGCGCCGCCGCGAGAAGTTCCGGGTTGCGCAGCAGATCCAGGGCCGCGCACGCCATCGCCTTGCTCGTCACGAGCAGACAGTGCCGCCCGTTCTCAGAAATCGCCAGCTCGCGGAACTCGGGCGTATGCCCAGAAATCTTCCTCTCCGGCAGAATCGTCCCGAAGACGTTGCACGCCGGAATAACGCGGCTCACATCGCCCAGATCCTCGCCTCCTTTGTCGCCGGGCATCCCTTCCATGACCGGCTCGCCAAAGGCCTCGAGCTCCCCGCGCGCGGCGTCGCCCAGCACGGAATTGGGAATGCGGCCCAGATACCCGCCGAGCTCCTCTATCTCAACTTCGCACCCGGTCGCCATGGCAATGCCTCGCGCCGCGCGTCTCACTACGTTCATCGCCGGTTCGACGTGCGCGCCGTTTGTGGAAGACACCTCTACCTCGAGCTTGGCCCTCGCCGGAATGCGCCCGATGTCGTTCGAGATGTCGAGAATCACGTCACAGACGTGCACGTCATCCGGAAGCTGCTGCCTAGAGACGCCCAGCGCCTGATGGAACAGCGACGCGGCGTCGAAGGCGTTCACGCCCTCCTCCGGATGAGACTCCGCGTGCGCGGGCTTGCCCACATAGGTGACGTACGCGCCCTTGAACGACGTGCATTCCCCGCCAATCCGCGTCATCGCGCTCGTAGGATGCATGAGATAGACGGCGTCCAGCCCATCGAACGCGCCCCTCTCGAGCATGATGATCTTGCCGCCGCCGTCTTCCTCCGCCGGCGTTCCAAAGACCTCGATCGAGCCGGCAACGCCAAACTCCGCCATCGCGCGCTTCGCGGCAATACCCGCAAGCATGGCGCTCGTGGCGATGAGGTTGTGCCCACACGCGTGGCCGAGCTCCGGAAGCGCGTCGTACTCCGCAAAGAAGGCGATGCGGGGACCCTCACCGTTGTTCCACGAAGCCCTGAAGGCCGTGGGTAGGTCTTCGCACGCGTCCTCGACGGCAAAGCCCTCCTTCGCAAGGACCTCTCGGCAGAGCGCGCTCGCGTAGGTCTCCTCGAAGCCAACCTGCGGATGCGCGTGGATATCCTTGGACACGGCCCACATGGCGTCGATGTCCCCGTCAACGGCATCGTTAACGAAGGCCCTGATTTCGTCTTGCAGCATTGCGGATCAACCCCTCGCACCACAAAATCGAACAATGGGAGCGGCGCCCGAGCGCACTGGCTCAAACGCCGCCCACCCAGCATTTCTCGTACTCGCGCCAGCGCCCCGGGTGAGCGCCGGCGGAGCCGCCCCCTCCAGCCAGCCGGCGCCCCTGCCGCGCTGCGCGCCTCCAACCAGCCAGCGCGCCGCCCAGATCTACACAATCCCGAAGAAGCTCGCCACAATCGAGAGGGCGATGATCCCAACAATCAGCAAGCCATACTTATTGTTGTGCTTCTTAAGGTAGAGATAGACCAGGCCAATCACCGCAAGCGGCAGAAGGCCGGGTGCCACCGCGTCGATCATCCCCTGAATCGAAATGGGGTCGGCCGCATTCTCGAGCGTGAACTCCGTCGCAATCTCAAGCACAACGTTCTCGGCAGAAAGGGCGCCCATGACCATGAGGCCCAGCATGCCGCACGCCATGATGATCTTGTCCATGATGCCGCTCTTGAGCATGTTCATGACAGCGGTGCGACCAAGATCATAGCCAAGGCCATACAGCCAGCGACCGATGAAGTACGTCACCAGGGGGAACATCAGCGCCACGGGAACGGCGAGCAGGTTGCCCGAGAGGGCAAACGTGGTCGCAATCGAAAGCGAGATGGTCTTGCAGGTTCCCCAGACAAGGCTGTCGCCGATGCCGGCCATAGGGCCCATGAGCGCCGTGCGCATGGAGTACATGACCTCGTCGGGCACGTTCTCACCCGTCGCGCGCTCCTCCTCCATCGAAAGCGTCATGCCGTTCACAACGGCGCCGATGGTGCCCTCCGTGTTGTAGAACTGGCTGTTGCGCTTAAGCGCCTCGCGGTAGTCGTCGTCATCCGGGTAGAGTTTGCGAAGCGAGTCCATGAGCGACAGCATGTGAGAAAGTCCCTGGAACACAACGTTGTTGCTCTGGACCTCGGCATACAGCCACCACGTACGCCACGCGTTGTTGATGTCCTTCTTGGTGAGGATCTGCTGGCTCTTCTCTTCCTCCGTCATGGCTATTCGCCTCCCTTGCTCGTCATCGACTGCTTCTCGGGGGCATTACCCAGGAAGTAGTAGATAACCGCAACGCATGCGCCAAAGATGGCGATAGCAATGGCGCCAAGGCCAAGATACTGAACTGCGAAGTAACCGATAAAGAAGAACGGCATAATCTCCTTCCTGCCAATCATGGAGACCGCGATGGCAAAGCCGATGGCGGGAAGCAGAGAGCCGGCAACTTCAATACCGTTCATTGCCCACTCGGGGATCGCGTCGATCATCGCAGTCACTACCTCCGCGGCGAGGATGTTGCAGAGAAACACCGGCACAAAGAAGATGACGGCGGAGACGAGCAGCGGCAGGATCGTCGTGTTCATGCGAACGCCGCGGAAGTCGTTCTTCTCGAGGCAGGCATCGACCCTGACGGACCAGATGTTATTGGCAGCACCCTTGAGCGTCCAAAGCGCGGAGCCGAGGATGCCAAACGGAACGGCGAGAACCGTCGCCGCGCCAGCGTCGAGCCCCGTGGAGATGGCGATGGGGATCGAAATGAGTGCCGCGGAGGACGCACACGCGGGCACAGTTCCGCCAGGATAGATAATGCCCAGGTAGAGCAGCTCGAGCGATCCGCCGAGGACGAGTCCGGTCTGGACGTCTCCCATGAGCAGACCCACGACGCCACCCACCACTACGGGCTGGCCAAGGGTGTCAGACAGGGTGTAGCCGAAGTCGGTTGTCGAGATCACCTGCCAAAGGCCACAGAACAGAGCGATTGCGATGCCAGACATCTTCGATACGCCTCCTAGAAGCCGAGCTTATTAATAAGGTCAGGGAGTTCAACATCCTGCTGCGCGGGAACGACGTGAACGTGGACGTGGACGCCTTCCTGGTCGAGCGCCTTCATGGCGTCAACATCAGACGGCCTGAATGCGATACCAAACGCGGTCGTCGTCCCGGCGCCGCCACCGAGGCCGCCAATCTGGACGTCTGCGAGCTCAACGCCACCGCGGACCGCGGCGAGCGCGTCCTCGACGCGCTTGAAGAGGACGAGGAGCTTGCCGCCGCCAAAGGCATTAGCCTTGTACTCCTCACAGGCCTGGTCGACGGTCTTGACCTCAACGGACACTCCCGCGGGAGCGGACATACGATAGATGTCCGTCATGAATTCGTCGCCCGCAAGCTCATCGTTCACGATGATGATGCGGTCCGCCCCGCAAATCTTTACCCACTGCGTCACGACCTGCCCGTGGACCAGGCGATAGTCGACGCGCGTCAGCTTGATCTCTGCCATTGGCTACTTCTCCTCCGCGCTCGTGTGGTTCTGCCCGTCAAGCCCCACGTACTCATGGCCACCAAAGCCGTTGCGCAGCGCACTCACGGCCTTGGCGCAGAAAGAGTCCTCGATCTGGGTGGCATTGCGCTCCATGAGCGAGAGGGCGATCACAGGGACGGGAACCTCGAGGTCAAGCGCCGTTTCTACGGTCCACTTGGCCTCGCCACTCGCAGCAACAACGCCGCGAATGTCGGCGAGGTCCGGATGCGAGGCAAGCTGGTCCTCCATGAGCTCCATGAGCCAGCCGCGAATAACGGAGCCGTGGTTCCAGTTGTGAGCCACCGCCTCGAGGTCATAGCCGAAGCCGCTCGCACGCATCACGGCAAGACCCTCGCCGATCGCCTGCATCATTCCGTACTCAATGCCGTTGTGGACCATCTTCATGAAGTGGCCGCTCCCGGCGGGACCGGTGTAGAGCAGGCCACCCTCGACCGTGAGGTCCTCGAGGACGGGTTCGACGTGATCGAACGCCGAGCGGTCTCCGCCCACCATGATGCACGCGCCGTTACGAGCGCCCGACTTTCCGCCGGAGGTTCCGGCGTCGAGGAAGCGGACGCCCTTCTCCGCGGCCATCGCCGCGTGGCGCTGCGAATTCTGGTAGAAGGAGTTGCCCGCGTCGATGAGGATGTCACCCTTGTCGAGAATCTCCAGGAGGCTTGTCACGCAGGATTCCGTCGGCTCGCCGCAGGGCACCATGACCCAAAGAACACGAGGCATGGGAAGCGCTTCGACAAGGGCCTTGAGCGTGGGGGCGACTTCGATACCTGATGCAGCGGCGGCAGCCACAGAAGCTTCTGAACAATCGAACCCGACCGCTTTGTGCCCATGATCCGCCAGGTTAAGGGCGATATTGGCCCCCATTTTTCCAAGTCCTACAATTCCGATCTCCAAATGCACCACCCTCTTCGTCGTGCTTAAGGCGGGCGTGCTGTCGGCTGGTTCGGTTTACTCTCGCCGCTCTTGCGCAGTCGCAGCCCGCCAAGCTTGTTGCCTTCTGGAAGCCAGCACCCGAAATACTCCGTTCGGAAGCTGGCGTCATTATATGCGAAGTTTTTTCGGTCTGGTATTCTTGTCGAAGAAGTAATTTTTGTTGCGGCGAACGGCCGCGTTTTGGCCGCGAATGGCAAATTAAGATAGGCAGAGGTCTAGAAGACTCGATAGAATGGGCCAAAAACCAGGGATTTATCAGGATGGTGACCGAAATGGCACAGCAGTCGATTCAATTCGCGATCAGGTCGCTCTATCGTTCGCTCAGCACAAAGGAAGCGAGCATCGCTGACTTTATCCTTTCGGATCCGAAAAAAGTTTCGCGAATGACGATTAACGAGATCGCCGACTCGCTGGGAATCGCCCCGTCAACCGTCTTCCAGTTCGCGAGGAAGCTTGGTTTTAAGGGCTTCCGCGACTTTAGAAACGAGCTTCTCTCCGAGGAGTTCGACCCCGAGGTCTCCATTCACGAGAACATCAACGAGAAGGACGACGCCCTCGCCATTGCGCACAAGGTCTTCTCCTCCAGCGTCAAGTCACTTCAAGACACCAACGCGCTCCTCAGCGCGAGCAACGTCGAACGTGCGAGCCAGCTTCTACTCGAAGCTGGCACCGTATCCTTCTTTGGCGTCGGCGGCTCCAACGTTGTCGCGTACGACGCCTTCCACAAGTTCATGCGCTCGCCGCTTCACGTGCAGTACGGCATGGACGTCCACGTCCAGCGTATGCAGGCGGCCCTGCTCAAGCCTGGCGACTGCGCCGTCGTCACAACACACACGGGTCTCACGCGCGACACGCTTGATATCGCGAACATCGCCCACGATGCAGGCGCGAGCGTCATCGCGATCACGAGCTACTCGTCGCCGCGTCTTGCCGAGCTCGCCGACGTCATCCTCCTCTCTTCTTCCGAGGAGACCGGCTATCGCTCTGAGTCGCTCTCGAGCAGGATCGCGCAACTCGCCATCGTTGATTCGCTATTCACGATCGTGATGTTCGCCAGTCAGGACGGGGCCAAGGAACCGCTCCGCCGCATCCGCAACGCCATTTCTCCCACAAAGGAGGAGTAGCGGGCGGACGCCATCGCGCACGCCGCGCCGCCCGCACCCTAGGCCCGCACGCGGCGGCAGTACTCGGAGACAGCGCTAACAAGCGCTGCCGGGCTCGGCGCCGCCTCGAGCGCCGGAATGAACCCCGGATACTCGTCTACGATGCTGAACAGCTCATCGAGCGCCGCAGAATGCGCGACCGGCGTCTGCAGGCACAACACCATGACGACGCTCAGTGGCACATCCTCCCCACCCATCCTCACACGCACGGGTTCCGCCAGAGTCACCACGGATATCGCGGGACGGTTCCTCTCGTCCGGCTCCGTATGCGGGGCGCAGAGCGGTGCGAGGATCACGCCAAACTGCTCGTAGCGCTTGGCAAAGTCGAGAATCCCGCGATAGTAGTCCTCCGTCATCCATCCAGCATCGAGCAGGGGCCTCGACGCCCTGGCAACGGCATCCTCCCACGTCTCCGCCACAACGCCGACCTCGACGAACTCCTCGCTCACGAGCTCGTCGAGCCCCAGGAATCCGGGAAGCACGAGCTTGCCACGTTCCTCGCCGCCACCCATGCCAAGCAGCTCGCGGACGCCCCGCTCCAATGCCTCCTCATCACGCACGTCGCAGTTCGCGCGCACCACGTCAAGCAGACGCGAGACGAATACGCCCTCGTCGCCGTTCGCAGGCGAGTGAAGAAACGCCTCGATCCTGCGCACGTCGACGCGCGTCAGCATCGGCGTAACGCGAATGACAGGCCGCGGCAGCGCCTGCGGCAGCTCGACCGTCGTCAACACGACGTCAACACCGGAATAGTCGAACGTGTAGCAGTCGCGCGTCGAGAGCTTCGCGACTATCTCGAGATGCGAGAACTCCTTCGCGAGTGACCTCGACAGAAACGCGACCGTCCCGATACCCGCCCCGCAGACGAGAACTGCGCGAACGGAACGGTCGATCGTCGGCCCCTGGCGCAGCCTCTCGAGCGCGGCGCCCACGTATAGGACCACGAACGCGACCTCATCGTCGACCGCGCTCAGCCCATACTCCCCCTGCGCGGCGAGCATCGCCCGGGCGCACGTCTCGAAGAGCTCGGGGAAACGCTTGCGGATATCCGGCAAGAGCTCGCACTTCGCCTGGAGGCCCAGTCTCTCCCTCGCGAGCAGCGCGCGGACGTGCACGCGGAGACCATCGACGAGCTCCGTGTCGAGATAGAGGTCGCAGCCCGTCTCCTCCGAAGCTACGGAGAGCAGCGTGTTCAGGATGCGCTCCGCCATACCCGCACGAATCACGCCGGAAGAATCCGCGCGCATGCGAGGCGAAGCGGCAAGCATGGCAGCCAAGGCCTCGACCTCGCGCGAGAGGCTCTCGCCCTCCGCCTCGGCCCCGATGGCAGCGAGCAGTGCCTCGAGGGCGCGGCGCTCATCCGTCGGCACCTCGTCAAGGCCACCGGGAAGCTCGCAGACGTAGTGCCCCTGGCACGTCCTGTGGCGCACGGCGTTGAGATAGCACGTCATCTCGATGAAGGCGGCATCCGTCAGGTCGTCGTTCGTCTCATCGAGGTAGCGATCGAGCGCCGTGGCCATCCGTTCGAGCTGCTCTTCGCAGACGAAGCCCTTCCTGCGAATCTCCTCGTCATAGTCCGCGGCAGACGCCGCGAGAAGGCCGGCGTATCCGCCAAGCCCCTTCCTGACGAACTCCGCCATCACCTGGCGTCGGCGGTACTCGCTCGCCTTGAGGGACCAGCCACCGTGCGGCGTCGCGACGAGTGGCACGCCGTGCGAGGCGAGCCACTCCCCCGCGCGCTTCAGGTCACGCGCGGCAGTGGCGCGGCTCACGCCAAGCGCCTCGGCCATACCCGCCATGGTCTTGGGGCACGTCTCGTCAAGCAACGCGGCAATGATGGCATTCGCACGCTGCTCGGCGGAGAGGTACACGCTCTCCGCATCCGGCGCGCCCTCGCCCTCGAACGCAATCTCGGCGGCACGGGCGACGTCCTGCGAGGCCACGAAGAACCCTTTGCGCGGAACCCGCTCGAGCGTAATGCCGCGCTCCCCAAGCCAATCGGAGAGCGCGGCGATCTCATACCTTACGGTCCGCTCGGAGACGCCGAGCTTGCGCGCGAGCTGCTGCGCCGTCATGGCAGTGAACGGATCCTTCATGAGACACTGCAGGATGTCCCACGAGCGAGCGCTCATCTGTCGCATTCGCACGCTCCTCGTCTAGTCCAGCGCCGCCCTTAGCGACGAGATGTACTCACGGGAGTCACCCGCGATAACTGCATCGATGATGCTGCTTCCCACGATAACGCCGTCGGCGCCCATAGCCATCAAGTCTTTGACCTGCTGTGGCTTCGAGATGCCAAATCCGGCACAGAGCGCAGCCGTGGCGCCAGCCTCCCGCAGACGTCTGACGTTGTCCTCGACGCGCAGAGACACGCCGTCGCGAGGCCCGGTCTTGCCCTCCTGCGCCTGCAGGAACATGTACCCGCGGCCCGCCGCGGCAAAGGCGGCGACGTCGGCATCTGCCAGATCGACGGGAACGAACAGCGGCTGGAGGAGGCCCGCGCGGTCGAGCGCCTCCGCCAGGGCCGGCTTTGCCTCGTCTGGCACGTTGGGCGCCAGCACGCCATCCGCTCCAATGGCGGCAGCATGTTCGCAGAACGCCTCGATGCCCATGGCCTCAATCGTCTCGTAGTAGCACATGATCTGAAGGCATGCGTCAGGATATGCCGTCCTGAGCTCGGCAATCGAGTCCATCGCCGCGGCGGGCGTCGTCACCTCGAGGGCGCGTGCCATCGACGCGGAGACGACGGCTCCGTCGAGCACGGGATTCTCGTACGGAATGCCCAGCTCAAGGACGTCGACGCCATCGGCGATGAACTCGCCAACGCGCTCGGCCTGGTCGCCCATCGCGGGGTCCCCCAGGGGGAAGTACCCCACGAAGATTTTGCGTCCGGCGTCCTTCTTCTCGCCAAGGACCTGCTCCATATGGTTCATGGTCACTCTCCCCCGTTGATGGCATCGTCAATGACCCTTGCGATTTCTGCCGGGTCGTCGCTGGACAGA
>USBN01000045.1 GCA_900552935.1 uncultured Coriobacteriaceae bacterium
CCTCTCGGATGCCCTTCTCGGCGTGGCGAAGCGTCGTGAGAAGGCGGTCCTGCTGCTCAATCGGCGCGGGTTTGCGAGCTTCCTCATGTGCCGCGAGTGTGGGTGTGTACCCACGTGCGAGCACTGCTCGACGGCTCTCACGTACCACGAGCGCACGCATAGCCTCATGTGTCACAGCTGTGGCCGCTCCTGGCCCGTGCGGGCCTATCCGGACCCCTCGACCAAGTGCCCCAACTGCGGGAGCCGCTACCTCGCGCAGTTTGGCCTCGGCACCCAGCGTGTGGAGGACGAGCTCAACCTGCTGCTTGCGGGGCAAGGGGTCGATGTCATTCGCATGGACGCGGACACCACCTCGACGAAGGGGGCGCACACGCGTCTCCTCGAGGAGTTCGACGCGAGCGAGTGCGCCGTGCTCGTGGGCACGCAGATGATAGCGAAGGGCCTCGACTTCCCCGAGGTGACGCTCGTGGGCGTGGTCAACGCCGACACGACGCTCAAGCTTCCGGACTTTCGTGCCGGTGAGCGTACGTATGACCTGCTCGAGCAGGTCGCCGGGCGCGCGGGCAGGGGAGGCCGACGCGGCGAGGTCATCATCCAGACGTACTGGGCGACGCACCCCGCAATCGCTGCCGTGGCCCGGCATGACCGCGCGCGGTTCGAGGCCTATGAGCTTGGGCAGCGTGAGGAGGCGTACTACCCGCCCTTCTCACGCGTGTGCAACGTGACCGTCTCCGGCAAAAGCGAGCGCCTCGTGCGCGAGCGCACCGACGAGCTCGCCCACTATGTGCGCGAGGCGGTGCTCGACCTCGACGGCGAGTGGGAGGTTCTTGGCCCCGCGGAGTGCGTGCGCGCTCGCGTCAAGGACCGCTTCAGGCGTCATGTCGTGCTCAAGTGCCCGGTGGACGCTGAGCCCGGCCCTATCCTCGCGGCGGCGGCCTCGCGGCTCCCGGCGCGTCGAGACGTGTCGCTTGCGATTGATGTCGACGCTTACGACATGATGTAGCGGTTGGTCCCGCAGACGGCGTGGCGCACTTGCGCTTGCGGGATGCCGCCGAGCGAGGGCTGTGCGCGTTGCCCGTCGCCCATCGCGTGGCTATCGCGTGAGGACGTGCTGACGCTCCGTCGCGAGCGCATTCCTGCTGGTATCATGGTCTCTTGTGAAAACTCACGGCAGCCGAGAAGGAGCATCATGAGCGCATCCGAAGACATCGTCCTGACCCCAGACCCGCGCCTCTCCGAGATGTGCGCGCCCATCGAGAAGATCGACGACTCCGTCCGCAAGCTTGCCAAGCACATGCTTGACGTCATGTATGACGCCGACGGTTGCGGCCTCGCCGCGCCCCAGATCGGCAAGCTCGTTCGTCTCGTCGTCATCGATGTGGACTATGTGCCGGGTGACCCATCCAGCCGCAATCCTTACGTGCTGATTAACCCCAAGATCGTCACTGCAGACGGCGATCCGCGCCTCTTCGCCGAGGGCTGCCTCTCGTTCCCCGGCATCTCGGTGGACATCGAGCGTCCGAGTCACGTCGTCGTCCACGCGACGGATCTCGACGGTGACCTTCTTCAATATGAGGCCGAGAACAACCTCCTCGCCGTCTGCCTCCAGCATGAGATCGACCACCTGAACGGCGTGACGATGGTCGATCATCTCCCGCTGCTTGAGCGCGTCAAGGCCCTGCATGACTGCGAAGCTGCTATCTCCGGCGGCGCGCGTCCTGGCGAGACCTCCGCGGAGTAGCGGCTGCGTCGCTCGCTCCTTTCATCCTTTAGACCCGTTCCCTTCTAGGGAGGCCGATATGCGCGTTATCTTCATGGGTACGCCCGATTTTGCCGTACCGTCCCTTTGCACCCTCGCGGATACCTTCGAGGTCGCCCTCGTCATCACGAGACCCGATGCCGTTCGCGGCAGGGGCAAGCGCCTCGATCCCAGTCCCGTCAAGGCGGAGGCCGCCTCTCGTGGCATCGAGGTAATCGAAGCAAATCGCATGACGCCCGAGGTCTTGGATGCCATGCGTGCCGTGCGCGCGGATATCATCTGCGTCGCCGCCTATGGCTGCATCCTTCCGGACGCCGTCCTTGAGATGGCGCCCCTCGGCTGCGTGAACGTGCACGCGTCGCTTCTTCCTCGCTGGCGCGGCGCCGCCCCCGTACAGCGTGCGATTCTCGCCGGAGACGAACGCGCGGGCGTCTCGATCATGCAGGTCGTTTCCGCCCTCGACGCCGGCGCCTAGTGCGCGCAGGCATCCTGCGAGGTCGGTGACATGACCTCCGCCGAGCTCATGGCCAAGATCGGCGAGCTCGGTGCGAATGCCCTCATCGAGTCCCTCCGCGAGATCGAGGCTGGTACGGTCGCGTGGACCGAGCAGGATGAATCCCTCGTCACCTACGCGCACAAGATCGAAAAGGCCGAGATGAAGCTTGATCCGGCGGATGATGCCCTTGAGAACGCGCGCCGCGTGCAGGCCTCCTCGGACGCCGCTCCCGCGCGCTGTGCCGTCGCAGGTAAGGGCGTTCGCATCATGCGCGCCACCATCTGCGAAGACGTGAGGCCCGCTGCCGGAGCGATCGAGGTTTCCCATGGTCGCGTCGCCCTTGGTTGCGTCGATGGTGCCATCGAGGTCATCTCCGTCAAGCCCGACGGCAAGCGCGAGATGGAGGCGTCTGCCTGGGCGGCCGGTCTCCGTGGGGACGATATCGCCTGGGAGCGTGTGTAAATGGCGGTCGCAAGTCCAGCTCGCACGACAGCCCTGCACCTGCTTGGTGCTCAGCGTCGCCGCGGGGCCCGTGCGCGTGATCTCATGCGTGGAGCGCGCGAGATGGAGACACTCGGGCGTAAGGGCCGTGCTTTGGCCACAAGGCTCGTGCTTGGCGTGAACGTCGCCTCCGGAGAGCTCGATCGCCGTATCGATTCGTTTGCCTCTCGTCCCGGCTCGCTTGAGCCACGCGTGAGGGACGCCCTCCGTCTCGCCTCATTCGAGCTGCTCTATCTCGACACGCCGCGGCAGGTCGCCGTGAGCCAGGGTGTCGAGCTAGTCAGGGGAGTGCAGCCGCGTGCCGCACGCATGGCGAACGCCGTGCTCAGGCGCGTGGCCGAGTGCCGTCCTGAGGTCGATGAAGCACGCGAGGCGACGGACGCCGTCGCCGCTGGGGCCCGCATGTCCGTCTCTGTCGGCGAGCTCGTGGTCGCCTCCGGCTATCCCGAGTGGCTTGTCGAGCGCCTCGTTGCCGCCGTGGGCATGGCACGCGCCGCTGGGATGTGCGCGTGCGCCCTCGAGCCCGCGCCCATCTACGCAGCTGCCGGCAAGGTCGGCGTCGAAGGAGTCGAGAGACTTCTCGGCAAGGCCGGTCTCGATCCTGCCGCCACCGAGCTTCCCGGTTGCTGGCGCCTGGGCATGCCGGCAGGTCTCTCAAGGAGCGGCCTTCTCGGTACGTGTGACGTCGTTGCCGCTGATATGGCGGCGCAGATGTGCTGTCGAGCCGCAGCTGTGGCTGGTCGCGTGCTTGAGGTGGGGCAGGGCCGAGGCACGAAGTCCCTGCTGCTTGCGAGTCTGGCCTCTCAGCTTGGCGGAGGGGCGCACATCGTCGGTTGCGAACTGGTCGCGTCGAAGGCGCGGCTCTCCGCTGCGCGCATGGAGAGCGCCGGCTTTTCCGATGTCGTCTCGTGCGTCGAATTCGACGGTACGCGCCTTGCCGATGAAGACGAGCTTCCTGAGGCGCTTCGTGGCCAGTTTGACTCCGTCCTCGTCGACGCGCCTTGCTCGGGTACGGGTACCATGCGTCGCCATCCCGAAACTGCTTGGGCGCTTGAACAGGCGATCGTCGACCCCGAGAATGTGGACTCCCTGCCCAGCCTGCAGCTGAGGCTGCTACGCGCCGCCGCTTCCCGCGTCGCCGTGGGTGGCTCCCTCGTCTATGCCACGTGCTCGGTCCTTCCGGAGGAGAACTCCTGCGTCGTGGAGCGCTTCCTCGCGAGCGAGGAGGGTCGCGGCTTCGTGCGTGGCGACATCCTCGCCGCGCCCGCCGTGGCGGCGCTTGACGAGGGGTCTCGCGCGCCGTTCGAGCGCAACCTTAACGAGCGCGGCGAGTTCCAGTCGACTCCCGTCTGCGACGCCTTTGACGGTCACTTCTTCGCGAGGCTGATCCGCGAGTCATAGTTGGGTTGCGGCGGTGGTGCGATGCCGCGTGGCATCCGCGAGCCGGGCACGTGCCGTCGAGATAGAAAAGCGGGGACCACGCGTCAACGTGGGCCCCGCTTGTATGCCATCGTATGTGCGCTCCGCCGTTCGGCGACGTCAGCTGGCGCTATTTGGAGCAGCTCGAGCAGTCGCCGCCGGAGCAGCTGCCGCAGCCACCAGAGGTGGCGCTCGTCGAAGAACCGCCGCCGCGCTGGTCGGTGTTGTAGAAGCCAGTGCCCTTGAAGGAAATCAATGCGGGCTTGAAGACGCGCTCACACGGGGCGCCGCACTTGGGGCACGTGATGGCGGGGTGCTCGGACATGGAGTGCACGACCTCGAAGACGTTGCCGCAATCCGAGCATCGGTAGTCGTAACGAGCCATCTGAAGAACCTCCGTGTCTGGGCCGCCCACGCGGCGACCATCGTCAGCGCTCTCGCGCGTTATCGCATAGAAATACGGCCCTACGGCCGCATGAGCTACTTTACCCAATTTCGCAGGTAGTTTCATCCCTAAGATAACCATACTTTTATATGACGGCGGGTCCCCGCGTCCGTGGCGCTCGGCTGGTATCATTTCCGTGGAAGAATCTGCGGAGGGGCCTGGTTGCCCCGGTATAAGGGGTACTTATGGCTAAGATTTCCGGCGCTATCTTCGACTGCGATGGCACGTTGCTTGATTCTATGTGCATGTGGAACAGCGTCTTTGCTCGTCTCGTCGAGTCTTACGGCATTGATCCCACGCCCGAGCTTATCGCGCGGATCGAGGCGGCCACTCTTCCGCATACGAGCGAGATGCTCCACGAGGATTACGGTGCCGGAGCGAGCTCTCAGGAAGTTCTCGACCACATTCATTCCGTCGTTCTCAACGAGTACGTTACGAACATCAAGGAAATGCCGGGTGCGCGTGCCTTCGTTGAAAGTCTTGCCGCTGAAGGCATTCCTATGATTGTGGCCAGCTCCACCACCTCGAGTGTCCTGCGCCACGTGCTCGCGCATTTCGATTTCGATAAGTATTTCATCGACATCATCTGTACGGCCGAGGTTCGCGACGGCCGCGACAAGGACTTCCCGGACGTCTATCTCGAGGCTCTGTCTCGCCTCGGCACGCCCCTCGAGGAGACTTGGGTCTTCGAGGACGCGCCCTTCGCTGTGCGCGCGTCTCGCCGTGCCGGCTTCCACGTCGCGGGCATCCACAATGACCACGATGGCCGTGACCCCGAGTTCATCCGTGCGTGGTCGGATATCTATTCCGAGAACTACGAATCCGTCTCGCTCGAGGCGATCCGCGCTTTCGACGACACGACGCGCAAGCCCGTCCCCGAGGAGGCGTAGGCGCGATGCGCGTCCTTCTCGTCGCAGGCTCGCCCGCTCCCAGCTCGTCCGCTCTTGTCTCTCGCCTTTCTGCCGAGAGCGATCTGGTGCTTGCCGTCGACCGAGGTGCCGATGCCTGTCGCGCTGCTGGCGTCGTCCCCGGCGCCTTCTGTGGTGACGCTGACACCGTGAGTCCCGATGGCCTCGCGTGGGTCCGTGACCAGGCGCGCCAGCGCGAGGGCGAGGACGAGATGCCCATCCGTCTCTTTCCTCCGGCGAAGGACGACACGGACCTCTCGCTCGGTTTTTCGTGCGCTCGTGAGCTCGCTGCCGAGAGGGACGAGGCCCTCGAGGTCACAGTGACGTGCGCGAGCGCCGGGCGCATGGACCATGCCCTTGCCGTGTTTGGTGTGCTCACGAAGAACGCGGACCTCGCGCCGCGCCTTGTCGAGGACGAGTTCGAGTGTCGCATCCTCGCGCCCGTGGGCGCTACTACCTGGGAGCTGGGGGAGAGGGCTCTCGGGCGCCACTTTTCCTTCGTGGCTCTTGCGGACGATACCTGCGTGTCCGAGACGGGCCTGCGCTGGGAGCTCGACCACTTCCGCGTCGACGCCCTGCGCGATCGCGGGATCTCCAATGTCGTTGATGCCCCTGATGCGCGCGTGACCTGTCATGAGGGAGTTCTCGCGGCGTTCCTCATCAGCTAGCACTCGTGTCGCACGCGCCGGCGTCTCGCGCTCGTTGCGGGTCGCCGGCGTTTTCGCGATGCGCTCTGCCTTCGTTGGACGCGCCTGTTGCGTGCTGACACATACGGCGCGGCTATGCGTGCGGAAGCATGGGCTGCGACGGGGCCATATAACAAAAGGGGAGCCGTCCGAAGACGACTCCCTTGATCTCGCATATGTTGTCGCCAAAGAAGCGACGTCCGCTACTAGGAGCGGGCAACCTTGCCGGACTTGAGGCACGTGGAGCAGACGTTCATCTTCTGCTTGTGGCCGTTGATGACAACGGTAACGTGCTGGATGTTCGGACGGAACTTACGGTTGGTGACGCGGTGCGAGTGGCTAATCGAACGGCCGGCGACGGCGTGCTTGCCGCAGATGGCGCAAACCTTAGACATTGTTGTAAACCTCCATTAAGCGGCGCGTGGTGCAGCCGCCCTCGACACATAGCTGGATAAGAATAGCACACGAGACGGCTCGCGCAAGCGAGTTTCGTCGAGATGTTGTGTCCGTGCTGTGAAGTCTACCCCAATTTGTTGGTTATGCAACCCACAAAGGCTGATGCGGATATATTGCCTAACGTTAGAAACTAACACTAGAAGGTAGTAGGGAGTTGAGGAATGGCCGCTGAAGGTCAGGGAATGAGCGCTGAATCGCCCACCGGGGCGTTCGAAGCCTACGCGGACCAGCTTATCCGCGCCGGCTTCCTGATGTCGCGCCTAAGGTCAGGCCGGAGCATCGACCAGAAGCTCCGCGGCATGCCCGTCGTCCTGCGCGAGCTAATCACCTCCGGCGGAGCGCTTTCGCCGGGTGAGCTCGCGAACCGTGTGGGCGTTTCGGATGCGCGCGTCGCGAACATCCTGCGCGCACTCGAGGAGCGCGGGCTCGTCACTCGCACGACGTCCGCGAAGGACAAGCGCCGCGTCGTCGTAACCATCACGGACGCGGGACGCGTTACAGCGGACAAGCGCCGCGACGAGGGCGTCGAGATGGTCGCGGACTTCCTGAGGGAGCTCGGCGAGGATGACGCCCGGGACCTCGTCCGTGTCATCAATCGCGTGGCCGAGGTCATGGAGGCACGCAAACGCGAGGGTCGTCAGGTCCACATCGCGCCGTCCGCGCAGGGGGAATAGAGAGGGGAGTGACATGAGGATTATCAAGCTATTCAAGAACCACATCCTGGCGCTCGTGTGCGCCGTCGCGCTGATCATCATCAGCTGCAACGCAGACCTCACGTTGCCCACGTACATGAGCGAGATCGTCGACGTGGGCATCCAGCAGGGCGGCATCGAGAGTGCTGTGCCCGCCACCATCCGCGAGCAGACCCTCGCGGACCTCGAGCTTTTCATGAACGACGAGGATACCGCCACCATCGAGGCCGCCTATGGCGAGCCTGATGCCGAGGGCGTCCGCGCCTATGTGGGCACCGACGAGGCCCGCTCGGACGAGGGGGAGCTCGCGAACATCATGAGCCTGCCCGAGACCGTGGCCCTCGCGCTCGAGCAGGGCATCGACGCCTCCGCTACCGGCGCCCCCGTCCAGGGGACCGTCACCATGGACGACATCCGCAAGGCCGTCTCCATGGGCATGCTCGACAGGGACCAGCTCGTCTCCGGCGCCGAGTCCATGGCTGACCAGATGGGCTCCATGGGCGGCTCGATCGTGCGCCAGCGCGCCATTTCGTTCGTCGGCAAGGAGTACGAGGCCCAGGGCATCAGCCTGTCGGACGTTCAGAACTCCTACCTCGCTTTCATGGCGGCCAAGATGTTCGGCCTGTGCGCCGTGAGCCTCGTTGCCACGATCCTCACCGGCGCCGTGGCCTCGCACACCGCCTGCACCATCGCGCGCGACCTGCGTCGCAAGACCTTCGAGAGCGTCATGCGATTCTCTCCAGCCGAGGTGGGCAAGTTCAGCCAGGCCTCGCTCATCACGCGCTGCACGAACGACATCCAACAGATCCAGATGGCGACCACGCTCGTCATCCGCATGGTGATGATGGCGCCGATCATGGGCGTCGTCGCCCTCATGCGCGTCTTCGCCACGCGTACGGGCCTCGAGTGGACCATCGGCGTTGCCGTCGTGGCCGTGTCCGCGGTCGTCGGCGTCCTCATGGGCCTCACTATGCCCAAGTTCAAGAAGATGCAGCAGTACGTCGACCGCGTGAACCTCGTTGCCCGCGAGATGCTCGACGGCATCATGCCGATCCGTGCCTTTGGTCGCCAGGACCACGAGCTCGCCCGCTTCGACGACGCCAGCACGGACCTGATGAAGACGCAGCTGTTCACGAACCGCGCCATGAGCTTCATGATGCCGCTCATGATGTTCGTCATGAACTGCATCACCGTGCTGATCGTGTGGACGGGCTCCCACGGCATCAACGACGGCGTCATGCAGGTGGGCGACATGATGGCGTTCATCTCCTACACGATGCAGATCGTCATGGCGTTCATGATCCTCACCATGGTCTCCGTCATGCTCCCGCGTGCCGAGGTCGCCTGCGAGCGCGTCGAGGACGTCCTCAACACGCAGAGCTCGATCAGGGAGCCCGAGTGCCCGCAACTCCCCGCGGCCGACGGTCCGTGCGCCCAGCTCGAGTTCCGTGACGTCTCCTTCAGCTATCCCGACGGCGACGAGAACGTCGTCACGGGCGTCAACTTCACCGTCCGTGCGGGCGAGACGCTTGGTATCATCGGCGCCACCGGCTCCGGCAAGTCGACGATCGCCCAGCTCATCCCGCGCCTGTACGACGCGACAGAGGGCGCGGTCGTGCTCGATGGCATCGACGTCCGCGACATGTCCCTCTCCGAGCTCCGCTGCCGCATCGGCTATGTGCCGCAGCAGGGCATGCTCTTCTCCGGCACCATCGAGACGAACCTCAAGTTCGCGGGCGACACTGTAGGCGACGACGACATGCGTGCCGCTGCGAGCATCGCCCAGGCCGCCGAGTTCATCGAGGGCCGCGAGGGTGACTACGAGTCCGAGATCAGCCAGGGTGGCACCAACGTTTCCGGCGGCCAGCGCCAGCGCCTCGCCATCGCGCGCGCCCTCGCCAAGCACCCCGAGGTCATGGTCTTCGACGACTCCTTCTCCGCGCTCGACTACAAGACCGACGCGAAGCTGCGCGAGGCCCTCGCGACCTCCGCGTCCGGCTCCGCCGTGGTCGTGGTTGCCCAGCGCATCGCCACGATCATGCGCGCCACGCAGATCATCGTCCTCGACGACGGACGCGTCGTCGGGCAGGGCACGCACGAGGAGCTCCTCCGCAGCTGCCCCACCTACCTCGAGATTGCACAGTCACAGCTGTCCTCCGCCGAACTCGGCCTCACCGACGAGGAGATTGCGGCGGTCATGAAGGGAGGCGAACGCTAATGGCAGGCGAGACGAACAAGACCCAGGCCCCCGCCAGGCGCCAGCACGGGCCGATGGGCGGTCGCGGGCCCATGGGTCGCGGCGAGAAGCCCAAGGATTTCAAGGGCACCATCCGCAAGCTGCTCGGGTACGTCGGCAGGCACAAGGTCGCCGTGTTCTTCGCCATCGCGTTCGCGATGTGCTCGGTCATCTTCAACATCGTGGGCCCGAAGGTCCTCGGCAAGGTGACGACCAAGCTCTACGAGGGCCTCGTCGCCAAGGTCCAGGGCACCGGTGCGGTCGACTTCGACTGGATCGGCAAGACGCTCTTGCTCCTACTCGGCCTCTACCTCGCGAGTTCCGCCTGCAACCTCATCCAGGGATGGCTCATGACGGGCGTCACGCAGAAGATCTGCTACCGCATGCGCAAGGAGATCGCCGAGAAGATTGCCGTCGTGCCGATGAGCTACTTCAACGGCCACAGCAAGGGCGACGTGCTCAGCCGCATCACCAACGACGTCGATACGCTCGGCC
>USBN01000046.1 GCA_900552935.1 uncultured Coriobacteriaceae bacterium
TCGCGCGGCGTCATCGAGCAGGGTGCCGAGCGCCTCGGCTGGGACCTCGCCACTCTCATGGAGAAGACGATCGAGGCCATGCGCCACTCCCCCTCCGCGCCGCACGGGGACGAGGCGGATGGTGCCGAGGCCGACGCGACTGATGCGTCCGCTGCGCCCGCCGACGCCGCGTCCGCTGCGCCCGCCGACGCCGCGCCCGCCCAGCACGCCGGCTCGGCCGTACCCGCCCAGCACGCCGCCTCCCCCGCCACGGGTGCCGATGCCGCGCCCGCCACGCAGGCCTAGTCAATAAACCGCAGCTCATGACTATCATCTATCTCGACAACGCCGCCACCACGCGCACGAGCGCCGCCGCGCTCGATGCCATGCGAGAGGTCTACGCCGGCGACGCCTTCGCCAACCCCGCGAGCCAGCACGCCGCCGGCGACGCGGCGCTTCGCGTGCTCGAAAGCTCGCGCCGCCGCATCGCCGAGCGCCTGCACGCACGCCCCAGCGAGGTCGAGTTCACCTCCTGCGGATCCGAGGCGAACAACCAAGCCCTGCTAACAGGCGCGGCCTATGGCGCGCGCGAGGACAGGCGCCACATCGTCGCCTCCGCCATCGAGCACCCGAGTGTCCTTCGCATGCTCGAGCTTCTCGCCTCGCCCGACGGCCCCTATGGAGGAAACTTCGAGGTCACGCTCGTGAAGCCAGATGCCAACGGCCTCGTCAGCGTGGCCGACGTCAAGGCCGCCATGCGCCCGGATACCTGCCTCGTCTCCCTCATGTACGCAAACAATGAGGTAGGTGCCGTGCAGCCCGTGCGCGATGTCTGCCGCATGGCCCGCAAGCGCGGCGCCCTCTTCCACACGGACGCCGTCCAGGCCACCGGCCACCTCCCCATCGACTTCACGCGAGACGGCTTCGACCTGCTCACCCTCTCCGCCCACAAGTTCCACGGTCCTCGCGGGATGGGCGCGCTCGTATGCTCGCACCGCGTGGTACCAGCCTCGCTCGTCCTCGGCGGCGCGCAGGAGCGCGGACACCGTGCCGGTACCTCGAACGTCGCGGGAGCCGCCGGCATGGCAGCCGCGCTCGACGAGGCATGCGACAGGCTTGAAGCCAATACGTCGCAGGTAGAAGCGCTACGTACGCGATTCGTTCGTCAGCTTGCCAGCATCGAAGGCGTACATGTGCTCGGCCCGACGGAGCCGTCCCTCCGCCTCCCCGGAATCGTCGCCATCACGCTCGACGGAATCGACCATCAGCGCTCCCTCGTCCTTCTCGACGAGCTCGGCGTGTGCCTGAGCGCCGGCTCCGCCTGCGCGGCGGGCGCTCTCGAGGAGAGCCACGTCCTTGCCGCCATGGGCATATCGCCCGAGGTGGGGCGCACGTATCTGCGAGTCTCCCTCGATGCCGAGGAGAACGATGAGGCCGCTGTCGACCGCGCCGCTGAGGCGATCGCCTCGGTCGCCGCACGCCTGCGCAAGCAAGGCGAAACGCTGACAGCGCAGCCGCACGTTTCGGCCAACCCGCCCTCCGGCACACCCATGGGAGGTGACGCCCGATGACTTCCGGACGCGTGCTTGTCGCCATGAGCGGCGGCGTCGACTCCAGCGTCTGCGCGAGGCTGCTGGTCGATGCGGGCTACGAGTGTACGGGCGCCACGATGCGCCTCGCCACCAACGAGGACGACCGCCCCGGCGAGCGCACCTGCTGCAGCACCGACGACATCGCCGATGCCCGCCAGGCTTGCTGGGACGCGGGCATCCGGCATCGTGTCTTCGACTACTCGCGCGAGTTCGCGCGCGACGTGATCGACCCCTTCGTCGCGGCGTACGAGGCCGGCCTCACGCCCAACCCCTGCGTCGCCTGCAACCGCCACCTCAAGTTCGGTGCCCTGCTCGACCTGGCGCTCGAGCTCGGGTATGACCACGTAGCCACCGGTCACTACGCGCGCGTCACGCACGACGACGCCGGCTGGCACCTGCTCAAGGGGGTCGACACGCGCAAGGACCAGAGCTACTTCCTCTTCGGCCTCACGCAGGAGCGCCTCGCCCACGTCATGTTTCCGCTGGGTGGGATGCTCAAGGACCCCGAGGTGCGCGACATCGCCGCGAGCTACGGCCTCACGAGCGCCAACAAGAAGGACTCCGAGGGCATTTGCTTCGTTCCCGGTGGCGACCACCTGCGCTTTATTGAGGAGCGCACCGGTCGCATCGCACCCGGGGGCGACATCCTCGACACGGAGGGCAACGTCCTCGGACGCCATCGGGGCGCGCTTCGCTACACGCTCGGCCAGCGCAAGGGCCTGGGCGTGGCATGCGCCAAGCCCGTCTACGTCTGCAAGGTCGACACCGTTGCCAACACCGTGACCCTCGGCGACGAGGACTGCCTCATGGCGAGCGCGCTCGTCGCCGGCGACTGGAACTGGGTATCCGGCCGCGTGCCCGACGAGCCCGTGCGCGCGTCGGCCAAGGTGCGCTATCGCCAGCCGGATCAGCCCTGCGTGGCAACGCCACTCACTGACGGCCGCGTGCGCCTCGAGTTCGACGCGCCGCAACGCGCGATCACGCCCGGTCAGGCCACGGTGCTCTACCTCGGCGACGAAGTCCTCGGCGGCGGCACCATCGAGCACGTGGAGTAGCGCCCACTCGCGCGACCGCGGTGGCAGCTGGCTCGCGCGACCGCGGCGGCAGCTGGCTCGCGCGGTCCCCGCGCGCCCACTTGAGTCGCCATAACCTACCTCTTGTAAGGTTTCGGGCCCCTTTTCGGCGGCAAAACCTTACAAGAGGTAGGTTTTGGTGCGCAGCCAGGCTTTGGCCCCCGCGATAACAGAAGGCGCTCGCCACGTAGGTGACGAGCGCCTCTGCGTTTCGAATCCTCAGACGCGACCTCCCTTCGGGCGCGCCCGGGCAGCTGCCGTTCCTAGTGGTCAGACAGCGAGAAGGCGTTCTTCATCAGCATGCTCGAGGTGTATAGCACCTTGTCGAGCAGCTTGTCGGTCTCGTCACGAAGCTCATCGGCAACGCGCTGGTTAGCCTCCTCGAGCACGCCCTCGACCTCGGCGGCGTCAGCGCCGGCCTCCGCAAGCGCGGCGACCCGGGCGTCGGTCTCGCGCAGGACGCGCTGGCCAAACGCCATCGTACGCTCGCGGTAGTTGTCGATGGTGTTCACGTTGTCGTTGAAGTGCGCATCGGCAATCGCGGCGATGATGCGGTTCGCCCAGTAGAAGTTCTCCGTGGTCACGTGGGCCGTGGTGTCGCGCAGGTACGCCGGCATGTCGCCAACCTGGGCGAAGAACGGCGCCAGGGTGTTGAAGGCGTTCGAGCCGTAGGCCATCCACTGCACGCAGCACGTGGCCGCGGGCGCATAGGGACGCAGCTGCAGCACGGCGAGGTGGTTGTTGCGGTTGATGCCGATGGAACGGTAGCGGCGGCGCTCGGCATCGGTACCAAGGTTGCCGTAGGGGTCAAACGGCGTTCCGTCGTAGTGGCTCGAGAGCACGTCCTTCACGTCCTCGATGGTGAGCTTGCGCTCCGGCACTCGGCACCAGGGGATGTCGTCGCTCTCCGGGCCCCACTCGGCGTCCGGACCGTCCCAGGCGTCGCTGGGGTTGAGCGTGCGCTGCATCATCCACGCGCGACAGGTGTTGTAAACGTGGTCGCGGCCGGTGTGGGAACCAAAGGCCTCGCGCGGATTGAAGCGCGTGTGGACGCCGTCCGCGCAGACCGCGCCCTCGTCGCTTCCGGCAAGGCCAAGGTCAGCGTCAGAAAGCGTGAGGTCGAGGTGGTTGGCGGCCATCCACTCGCGAAGATCCGCGCTGCACATGAAGTCGCGCTGGTCACCCATGGCGTCGTCGAGGTCGAAGTCGTCGATGCCAAGCTGGTTGGGCATCGTGACGTAGGCCTCGTCCGGCACGCGACGGGCGATCCAGTGGTGGCCACCAACGGACTCGATCCACCAAATCTCGTCGGCGTCAGAGAAGGCGGTGCCGTTCATCTCGTACGTGCCGTAGGTCTCGAGCAGCTCGCCAAGGCGACGCACGCCCTCGCGCGCGCTGCTGACGTACGGGAGGACGATCGTGAGGAAGTCCTCCTCGCCGATGCCACCGGGAACCTCCGGCTCATAGCCCTCCTCGCCGGGCTTGCCCTTCGCGGGCACGAGCGTGACGAGGGGGTCAGCGCCAAGCACGCGCTCGTTGGTGGTGATGGTCTCCGTCGCGCTCATGGCGACCTGGGCCTCGTTGAAGCCAGCCTCGCCCCAGATGCCCTCATCGAGAAGCGCGTTGGGCACGGCGGTGTAGCGCTGCGGGTTATCCGGCAGCTCGATCTCGACGTGGGAGAGCACCGAGCGATAGTGGCGCGGCTGCTCCTCCGGCGTCACCACGACGGTGCGCTTCGGGTCGAACGTGCCGTTAGAGGAATCCTCATTGCGCGCGATAATGGTTGACCCATCGTAGCTCGCCTTTTTGCCAATCAGGATCGTAGTGCAACCCATGTCTTCTCCCTCCCCCGCCACCAGTGCGGGAATTAATATCCTGAAACCCAGCCTACCACGCGAGCGAGAAAAAGATTCTCCCCGCCACGCACCGATCGCCCGCCGCCCACCCACGCCGCCGAGAGTCCCGCCATCCGCACGGGTATCGCCCCGCCACAGCCAGCAGCGGGAGGCGTCGTCATGCGAAGCGCAGGGTTTTCTCGAAGAGCACCCAAGCGCAGCATGGCGACGCCTCCCGCGCACAACCTATCAGGTCCTTCGATACGCCCTACGCAAACTGCGACTGGTAGAGCTCCGCGTACGCGCCGCCACGGGCGAGCAGCTCGTCGTGCGAACCCTGCTCGATGATGTTGCCGCGGTCCATCACCAGGATGAGGTCCGCGTCGACGATGGTCGAGAGGCGGTGCGCGATGACGAAGCTCGTGCGACCGGCCATGAGGTTCTCCATCGCGTGGACAATCGCCTGCTCGGTACGCGTATCGACGCTCGAGGTCGCCTCGTCCAGGATGAGGATCGCCGGGTCGCGCAGCATCGCGCGAGCGATGGTGAAGAGCTGGCGCTGGCCGGCACTCACGGCCTCCGCGTCACCGGCGAGCACGGTGTCATAGCCATCCGGCAGCGTGCGGATGAAGAAGTCGACGTGAGCCGCCTTGGCCGCGGCGATGACCTCCTCGCGCGTGGCGCCAGGGCAGCCGTAGGCGATGTTCTCGGCCACGGTCCCCTCGAACAGCCACGCGTCCTGGAGCACCATGCCAAACTGCTGGCGAAGGTCTCGGGCGCGCATCTTGCGCGTATCGCGGCCGTCGAGCGTGATGTGGCCGCCGTCGACCTCGTAGAAGCGCATGAGGAGATTCACGAGCGTCGTCTTGCCGGCACCCGTCGCGCCCACGATGGCGATCTTCTGGCCGGGCTCCGCCACGAGCGAGACGCCGCGCATGAGGGGGTTCTCCGGTGTGTAGCCAAAACGCACGTGCTCGAAGGCGATGCGGCCCTCGACCGGCTGGACCGGCTCGATGGGGTTCGCGGGATCCGCCTCGACCTCGTCCTCGTCGAGCAGGCGGAAGACGCGCTCCGCGGCGGCGAGGGCTCCCTGCAGCATGTTCACGGTGAGCGAGACCTGCGTGAGCGGCTCGGACGCGTGGTTAAGGTACTGGAAGAAGGCCTGGAAGACGCCCACGGTAAGGCCGCCGGCAAGCAGCATCTGGCCCGCGAGGAACGCGATCACAACCTGCGACAGGCGCATGACTAAGCGGATTGCGGGGCCGACGGATTGCGTCAGGAAGTCCGAGAACGCGGACGCCGTCGCGAGCTCCTGTGCCGCCTTGCCGATCTCCGCCACGCTGGCCTCGTCGCGGCCGAACGCCTTGATGACGGCGCGGCCGGAGTACGCCTGCTCCACGCAGCCGGTGAGCTTGCCGAGAGACGCCTGCCTCGAGGCCGTCGCCGTGAGGGTGTGCATCGCAAAGAACCTCGTCACGAGCAGCGCCACCGAGGCAAACGCCGTGAAGACGAGGGCGAGCTTGACACTCACGGAGAACATGAGGATGACGGCGAGGAGGAACGTCAGGCCGGAGTTCACGACCTGCATGAGCCCGCGCTGCAACACCTCGCTGACCTTGTCGAGGTCGTTCGTGGCGCGGCTGATCGTCTCGCCCGGCTGGTGCCGGTCGAAGTACGCGAGCGGCAGGCGCTCGAGCTTGGCCGCGATCTGCTCGCGGAGCTTGAGGTTCAGGCGCTCTGCGAAGCTCGCCATGATGAAGGAGTTGACGGTGTAGAAGGCCCAGGAGAGCGTCCAGAGACCGAAGAACGTCAGGATCTCGGTGCCGCCGTTCTCGAAGGCGACGACGTAGCTCTCGCCACGCGCGAAGCACTCCTGGATGTTGCCCCACAAAAGGTCAATGAGGCCGGCGCTGTAGGACACGGCGCCAAGCTGCAGCGTCACGTAGGTCACGGCGAAGACGCTCATGAGGACGAGTCTCCAACGCTGGCCGGTGGCGGCGTTCCAGATGCGCATGGCCGTGGCGGCGGCGTTTGCGGGTACCTCGAGCTCCTCCTCGGGCTCGGGCACCCGACGTTTGAACTCCCCTTCGTTACTCATGGCTGGCCTCCTTCCTGAGCTGGGATTCCGCGATGGCGCGATAGTTGTCGCAGTTCTGCATGAGGTCGTCGTGGCGGCCGAGGCCCACGATCGAGCCGTCCTTCAGGACCACGATCTGATTGGCATCGTGAATGGTGCTTACACGCTGGGCGATCACGAGCTGCGCCGCGTGCGCGAGCTCGGTCGTGAGGGCATGACGAAGCGCCGCGTCGGTCTTGAAGTCGAGCGCGGAGAACGAGTCGTCGAAGACGTAGAGGTCCGCGTGGCGCACGAGGGCGCGCGCGATGGCGAGGCGCTGGCGCTGGCCGCCAGAGAAGTTCGTGCCGCCCTGGGTCACGGGGGCGTTGAGGCCACCGGGCAGCTCTCGGACGAAGCTCGCCTGCGCGACGTCGAGTGCGTGCCAGAGCTCCTCGTCCGTCGCGTCGGCGCGGCCGTGGCGGAGGTTCTCGGCGATGGTGCCGCTGAAGAGCCACGCCTTCTGCGGAACGTAGGCAATGCGGCTCCTGAGCTCCGCCTGGGCGACGTCTCGGACGTCAACGCCCTCGAAAAGAAGCTTGCCGCTGGTGACGTCGTTGAAGCGCAAAAGCATCTTGGCGATCGTCGACTTGCCGGAGCCGGTGTTGCCGATGATGGCCGTGACCTCGCCGCGGCGGATGCCGAACGTCAGGTCGTGGAGGGTGTCCTCGTCCGCATCGGAGAAGCACAGGCTCACGTGGTCGAAGTGGGCGACCTCGGCGGGAGCGGGCGCGGCGGTGGTGCTGCCGGTTGCGGCGGGCGCGCCAGCGGACGTGGCGGCCCCTCTGCCGACTGTGGCGGCCTCACCAGTGGCGTCCTCGCCCTTGGCGCCAGCCTCGAGCCTGGCGAGCGGCGCGGGGAGGGACACGCAGGTCTCGGCATCGCGAATCTCGGGCACGAAGCGCAACACCTCGGACGCGCGATCGAGGCACGCCATGGCCCTCGGCACGGAGATGAGCGCGAACTGCGCCATCATCAGGAAGAACAGGATGAGCATCGCGTACTCGATGAGGGCCGAGATGGAGCCGATCTGCATCGCGTGCACGCCGACGCGGTTGGCGCCGAGCCACATGACGAGCGACTCCACGGCGTTCATCAGGAAGAACGTCAGGGTGTCCGTCGCGGCGAAGACCATGTTCACGCGGATGGCGTTGTCCGCGTAGGCGGAGAAGGTCTCGTCCAGGCGCTCGCGGGTCTCGTCCTCGCAGCCGAAGGCGCGGACGACGCGCACGCCCGTGATGGCCTCGCGCAGACGTGCGTTCATCGAGTCGATGAAGCCCTGGAGGCGCGTGAAGATCGGTGCCGTGGCGAAGACGCTCACGAGGGAGACGGCGATGGTCGCCGCGGTGACGGCGAGCAGCACCCAGCCCATAAGCGGGTCGATCGAGAACGCCAGTCCCACCGAGATGGCGCACATGATGGGCACGGGCAGGATCATGAGGATGGCCATGAGCAGCGTCTGCTGCACGACGTTTGCGTCCGAGAGCGTGCGCGTGATCATCGAGCCGGTGCCGAAGCGCGAGAAGTCGCCGCCGGAGAAGTCGAGTGAGGCGCGATAGACGCGCATGCGCAGGTCTCGGCCGACGTTGGCACACAGGCGGGAGGCGAGCCACGTCGACGTGATGTAGCCGAACGATCCACAGAGCGCCGCGACCAGCATGAGGACGCCGTGGGTCATGAACTCGTTTGCGTCGTGCGTGGTGATGGCGACGTTGATCATCATGGAGAGCTGCGTGGGGATGAGCAGCATGCCCGAGAGGTCGAAGAGCATAGCCACGAGGGTGGCCGCGCAGAGGCGCTTGTAGGGCGCGAGAAGGTTGGCCAGGAGCCTGACGGCCTCGAATTTAGAGGCGCGGTTGACGGAGGCGGCAGGGTCACCGTCGTTGCCGGTGGTGCCGGGTGCGGAAGGCTTGCCCGCGGCGTCCTTGCCGCTGGCGTCTGGAGCTGCCGCACGGCGGGCATCGCGGCGTTCGCGGGCTTGCCTCCGCAGTTCGTTTTCTATCGTGTCCTTGTCCTGACTCACCTTGCTTCCTCCCCTTCCATCCTCTTGATCTCCTCCTCGACCGCACCGACGTATTTGTCGATGAGCCGCATCATCTCGTCCTGTTCCTCGGGGGCGAGCGCCTCGAACGCCCGACGCTCCGCCTGGCTCGCGGGCACGATCTTGGCGGCAACGAACGCGCGGCCTGCCGGCGTGAGCGCGACGCGCTTGGCCTTTCGGCTGCCCTCGCAGAACGACGTCTCGACGTAGCCCTTCGACTCGAGCGTGCGCAGGGTCGAGTTGAGCGTCTGTTTGCTGAGGCAGTAGGCCTCGCAGAGATCGCGTAGCGAGGCCTCGTTGCCACGGGCGTAAATGGCGTAGAGCAGCCAATACGCGCTGTCAGAGAGGCCGCAGCCGCGTGCGAGGTTGTGATAGAGCTGGTCGGATTTTCGATAAAGCTTGTCGAACTCGCGGTTCCAAACGCCGACGGAGATGAGGCCGTCCGGATCCCTTGGAATGGGGCCCGCGGGGACCGCGGGCGTGGCGTCGCTGGCGGCGGGGCCTGCGGGCGTGGCGTCGCTGGCGGCGGGGACCGTGTTCGAGCGCACCTCGTTCGTCATAGGCTTCCAAATCATACGATTTCGGACAATTCTGGTTCAGTATAGTCCGATTTCGTATCAATTCAATCGCGGACGGCAGCTTTTTGAGGGGCGTGAGATGCGAAGGGCGCGCAATCGCGGACGGCGCTGGCACGGGCCGACGTGGGCCGCGCGAGCGGCACGGACGCGAGCGGGCGCGGCGCGAGCGGGCCCCAAACGACAAAACCTACCTCTTGTAAGGGTTCGGGGTCCTTTTCGGGCTCGATTCCTTACAAAAGGTAGGTTCTGACGGAACGGCACTTCAACGCCGCGAACTTTGTCGGCGTTTCAGCACGCATAGAGCAGCTAAGTGCGTCAACTTCAGACAGCCGAGAAGCGACCCCC
>USBN01000047.1 GCA_900552935.1 uncultured Coriobacteriaceae bacterium
GGTGCCGAGCTTGTTGCTCTTGTTGTTCTCGATGGTGCCGCCGGACATGAAGAAGCTGGCCCTCTCGCCCTCGCCTGCATTCTCGCCGTAGGCCACGACGGCAGAGCCCTGGTAGCCGGAGTTGTTGGCGATGGAGCCGCCGGACATCTCGAGGCTGGCGCCGCCGGTCAGGTGCACGCCGGTGGAGGAGAGGTAGTTGCCGTCGCCGTCGGCCGCGACAACGCGGTTGCCACGGATGGAGCCTGAGCGCACGAGGACACGCGCGCCGCCAGTGGCACGGACGACGCCGCAGTAGGCCTCCTCAATCGCGCAGTTCTCGATGACGCCACCATCCAGGATGAAGGAGGCGTTGGAACCGTCAACGGTCACGACGCCAGAGGCAGTAGAGCGCGCCATGCCGTCGAGGATGGTCGCGCCCTCGGAGAGAACGAGCTCGCCCTTGACGCCAACGATAGAGCCGCTGTTATAGCGACCGCGCAGGGTAACGTTACCGGCAATCTCAAGGGAGGCACCCTCGGCGACATTGACGAGGTCACCCGAGGTGTCCTTTACCGCCAGGACGGTGAACGGGTCCGCACTCGTAAGTTTGATCTTCTTACCGGCGGGAATGTTCAGCGTGGTAGCGAGCTTCACGTGCTTGCGAATCTCGATGGTAGTCTCGATGCCATCGGGGGCAGCGTTAACCGCCTCCTGGAGCGTCATGGCACCAGGCTCGCTCGAGACGGTGTCGCCCGCGCCATCGTCGATTGACTCATAGAGGTAAACGATTTCAACCGCCGGGAGATTATCCGTGCCGGTGATGTCATCCTCGCTGTTATCGATAACGATCTTCTCGACGGTGCTGTCATCAAACAGTCCATCGCTAATCGACGTAAGGCCGTTGCCTATCCTGACCTCCTTCACGCCTTCGGTCGAGTCAAACGCGTTCGAACCGATAGAAGTTACGGAATCAGGAATGACGAAGGTCTCGGGGAGCGAACCGGCGTAGAAAGCATACGCGCCAATCGACTCGAGCGTGTCGGGGAGGTCCGTCGCGAGGTTGCCCCAGATGAAGGCCCACTTGCCGATGCTCCTAAGCGTGTCGCTCAGCTTCACGACGTTAACCTGGGCGTAGCAGAAGGCATAGGCGGGAATCTCGGCAAGGGACGAGAGGTCGACATCCGCGAAGAGTCGCTTGCAACCCTGGAAGGCGCTCTCCCCCATCTCGGACACGTGGCTGAGGTCCGGGATGGACGTGAGGTTCTCGCAGCCCTCGAAGGCCGAGTAGCCGATGCTGGTCAGCGTGCCGGGGAAGGAGACCTCAGGCAGGGAGCTGCAGTTCTTGAAGGCCTTGGGCCCAATCTCGGCGATCTCACTCGCGGCGGTGACGGACGTGAGCGAGGTGCAGCCCGAGAAGTAGCCGGTCGGGATCTTCGTGAGGGACTTCGGCAGGACGATGCTCGTCAGCGAGGTGCAGTCCGAGAACATGCCCGTGGTCGAGTCGCCGAAGACGACGTCCTCGGGGAGTTCAATGCTCTCGAGCGCGCTGGCACCGCTGAAGGCGCCGGACTGGGAGATGAGCTTCAGGCTGCTTGGAAGGTTAATCTCCTTGAGCTTGTCGCAGCCGGAAACCATCATGTTCGCGGCGAGCTCCTCGACGCCCTCCTCGAAGGTCAGCTTCTCGAGGGAGGCCATGTTCTGGAGGGAGAAGTCAAACACCCTCATCGAACCGGGGATCGCGAGCTCCTTGAGCTTGGAGAACTTGTTGAAGCCCCAACCCGACATCTTCGTAAGCGTGTTGGGGAGGTGGAGCTCCTCGACGTTCGCCGCCTTGGTGCTCCAGCCAAAGTACATCTCTGTGACCGTATAGGTCTTGCCCGCGTTCTCGATGGTGGTAGGCACGTTCATGACCGTGACACCGGCGTCGGCGACCGGGGTCTCGATGTGAGCCGTGCCGTCCGCGAGGAAGTCGCAGGTGTAGGTCACGCCGTCCAGGGTGACCTCGACGCCCTCGGCGTCATACGACACCGCATAGGCCGCGGTGGCGAAAACACCGCTGGCCACGAGCCCGATGGCGAGAAGCGCCGCGAGGCAGAGGACGCGAATCCTCCTCCCGACCATTGCTTTTCTTTCCACGTTTATTCTCCCGTTCCAGTCCTGATTTTGTGATGATGCCGATACAGCTGTAGCCCGGAGTTCAGATTTTTGGCATCCAAATTTTCGTTATTTTATACTGCCCTGCTAAGGCGGAATCCGGGTTTTGCGGTTTTTCGCGGAGGACAAGGAACAGCGCGGCGGCAGCGCCGGCCACGGCTGCGCCGCGACAGGGCAGCAAACACGGCGGGCACCGGCAACGCATCGCCAGTACCCACCCCTTGTAAGGAATTGGCCGCGAAAACGGCCCCGATTCCTAACAAGAGGTGGGTTCTGAGAGACCGCGGCGTCCCATTGAGATGCCGCTGCTCCGACGGGAAGCAGCCCCGGCCAGCAGGGCCGAGGCTGCCAAACGAACGGCTATGTCATCGCCAGCGTCCGCAGCGGTACCTGCCGCCGACGCTAGATCCTCGCCACGCCAGACTTGCGCGCCGCCTCGGACACGGCAGAGGCAACGACGGTAGCCACGCGCTCGTCGAAGGCACCCGGGATGATGTACTCCGCGCTGCGCTTGTCGTCATCCACCAGCCCGGCGATGGCGTAGGCCGCGGCCTCCATCATCTCGTCGTTGATGTCAGACGCGCGCACGTCGAGGGCGCCACGGAAGATGCCCGGGAAGGCAAGCACGTTGTTGATCTGGTTCGGAAAGTCCGAGCGGCCCGTGGCGGCAACGGCGGCACCGGCGGCGAGGGCCTCGTCCGGCATGATCTCCGGAACGGGATTGGCGCAAGCGAAGACGATCGCGTCAGGCGCCATGGTGCGAACCATATCCCGCGTGAGGACGCCGGGCGCGGAGACGCCCACGAAGACATCGGCGCCCTTGACGGCATCAGCCAGCGTGCCGTGCACCCCATTGAGGTTGGTCCAGGTGGCAATCTCCTCCTTGACGGGGTTCAGGCCCTCGCGCCCCTGGTAGATGGCCCCACGAGAATCGCAGATGATGATGTTCTTGACGCCCATGCGCCTCATCAGGCGAGCGTTAGAGATGCCCGCGGCGCCCGCGCCGGAGATGACCACGCGCACGTCAGCCAGGTCGCGGCCGGTAAGGCGGCACGCGTTGATGAGCGCCGCGCAGGTGACGACAGCGGTGCCGTGCTGGTCATCGTGGAAGATGGGAATGTCGCAGACCTCCTTGAGGCGGCGCTCGATCTCGAAGCAACGCGGTGCGCTGATATCCTCGAGGTTCACGCCGCCGAAGCTGCCCGCAAGGAGCTCGACGGTGCGGACGATCTCGTCGACGTCCTTCGAGCGGACACACAGCGGGAAGGCGTCGACGTTCGCGAACGTCTTGAACAGGGCGCATTTGCCCTCCATGACGGGCATGCCTGCCTCGGGTCCGATGTCGCCCAGGCCGAGAACGGCCGTGCCATCCGTCACGACGGCGACGAGGTTGCCGCGACGGGTGTAGGTGTAGGAGTCATCCACGTTGTCGTGAATCTTCAGGCAAGGCTCGGCGACGCCGGGCGTGTATGCCACGGCGAGCTCCTCGGGGGTGGAGATGGAGGCGCGGCTCACGACCTCGATCTTCCCCTCCCACTCCCTGTGCTTGTCAAGTGCGTACTGCTTGGCGTCAACGGCCATTGCGCGCTCCGTTCCCTTGGCCCACCCGCGGGCGCGGGTGGGCGCTTCCATTACTCCGTCGCCCGCGGGCGCGGGCGAATGCTGTTGGGCTGCATGCAGGCAGACCGCACCCAGGACGGGCGCGTAAGCTTCGGTTGCATGCAAGCAGACCGTACCCAGGGCGGGCGCGCGTAAACTGAGTAATCGATATACGTCCAGATACGTCGGTTATCGACGTGCCAAAGCGGCGGAAAAGACACCCCGCGCGACGCTCCAGCAATCATCTCGTGACAGACCGTTAGCAGAAAGAATATGCATATATGTAATATCCACGGACAATAACTGTTAATATAAGCTCCGATAATAATGGAGTTGTCTACGCTGAGCCTATGCTCTGATTCTAGAAGCAGACAGCTCTCGCAATCGGCGCGCCCGCGCCGGGAAGGGGGCTCGTATGAGACCAACCACTCAAGCAAGGCGCATGTGGAAGCGTCGCTTACTTGCGGCAGCGGCCACAATCATGCTTGCGCTAGGAACCGCCATGCCCACAGTGGCCATGGCGGACGTCATCGACGACCTCGTCGCCAAGGCACCCGATCACGCCATGACGCCCACGGACACACTCGTGGACAACGGCGACGGCACGTATGACGTGACGTTGTCCGTGACCGGTGCCACGGAGGAGACCGAGATTGCCAAGCCTATCGACATCATCTACCTCGTGGATACCTCGCTGAGCATGGTGCCGGACCTCAAGACCGCCCGCAACGCCATCACCGCTGCCGCGAACAAATATCTCACCGCCGAGAACGCGGCGCTGCCGGACGGCCAACAAGTCCGGATGGCCGTCATTACCTACGGCAGGAAGGCGGAAGTGAAGCAGGACTTCACCAACAGCGCTTCTGATGTCACCAATGCTCTCCCGAGGACCGCCCCCGAATCGGGCACCAACTGGGAGGCTGCGCTTGCCAAGGCAAATGCCCTAAGCGGCCGTGATGGTGTCGAGAAGCGCATCGTGTTCCTCTCCGACTCCGAGCCGACGCTCCGCACCAGTGCCGAAGGCTATACCGGCCCCGCGCACTTCGACGGCACGTACGGCATGTCCATCGGCGATCCCAAGGGCCGCAACTATTCCGCCGCCCTGCGCGCAGCCCAGGATCGTGGCAGCGCGATCCTCACTGCCGTCTCTCTCTCGAACAGCGCCAACGGAATCGTGAACAAGTTCGCCGGCGAGGCGGGTGCTGAGTTTGCCAACGGCAACACGGAGGGCAACCTCACCGCCGCGCTCACCAACCTCGACACCACCATCTCGAAGACCGCTGGCTACAAGAACGTCGAACTCGTTGACCAGCTCTCTGACTACGCCGAGTTCGTTAAGGCCGACGACGGATCTGTCGGCAACCTTCGCTACACCAAGGGCGGTACTAAATGGGATAACGCTCCCGCCGCCACCATCGAGGGCGGCAAGCTCACCTGGAACCTTGGGAGCAACGCGCTTGAGAATGGCGTCACCTACTCCGTGACGTTCACCATCCGCCCCAGCGCCAATGCCTTCAACGAGGTGGCAGCTAGTGGTCAGGCTCAGGACTTTGCCGTAAACGCCACTGACGGAGCTGTCGTCAACTACACGCCCGTCGTGAAGACCGATGGCGTCGAGGCAGCCTTAGACCCTCAGGCCAGTGCCTTTGCTGAATCCCCCGTGTTCAACGTTGCCGCTCCCGAGCCCGTGCGCGCAAGCATCACCGCCACGAAAATCCTCAACGGTGCCAACCTCTCCGGCGGCGAGTTCACCTTCGAGCTCGTGAACAACAATGACCTTATGGGCCAAGCCACTAACGACGCCGATGGTAAAATCGCGTTCCGCGAGCTTACCCTCAGGAGAACCGGTTCCTACACCTTCACCGTTCGCGAGGTTGCCGGCAACGTCGTAGGCATGACTTACGACACCAACAGTCACATCGTCAAGGTTGTAGTCACCGTCAATGACGAGGGCAAGCTTGAAGCCTCCGTCGAGGGCAACAACCCAACCTTCACGAACACCTACGTCGCCCCCGCAGACAAGCCTGCGGACTCTAACAAGCCTGACAGTTCTGACACTTCCGCCAGCGACAGCAAGCAGATTCCGCAGACGGGCGACACCAACAACGCGATGCTCCCCATCATCTTCGCCGCTGCCGCAGCCGCCTGCATCGTCATCGGCGTGGCCCTAAGCCGCAAGAAGTAGTCGCCTCTGTTCACACAGACTCGCGCCTCATCTCGATCGACGATCATTTGAACCACTAGCCCGGTAGGCAATTCGCCTATCGGGCTTTCTTATGCTGCGAGGCGGAACCGCGGCACTCTCACACCTAGTCACAATCTCACCTAGTCACGCGACACCGCTGACAATGATTCACGCAACCCCTTTCCATAGAAGCTAGCAAGACAGCGGTCCATACCATCTGGCCTCAGGATGATGGCATTGACGCCTGTTCAAGGCTGAGTCCGGTGATAGGCGACGGTGCGCCTTGGATTTCGCCCGCGGCAGTGTTGCGCCTAAAACTGCACCCAGCTGCATAGCGACCACCGCTCAAGACGGCACGAGGGGGCTATGCATCCATAACCCCTCCATCAATCAGCGTCTGAAACAAGAATTTGAAATCGTCGCTTTCCCCAGCCCAAAAGTTTGGTAGTATATCCCTCGCACCAATTCGGGGAATTAGCTCAGTTGGGAGAGCGCATGACTGGCAGTCATGAGGTCAGGGGTTCGAACCCCCTATTCTCCACCATAAATGATGGGGCGGCGACTTAGGTCGTCGCCCTTTTTCTTTGCGCTGCCAGCGTTGCGTGCAAACCCTTATTTTGCCGCATGATCGTCAACGTTGCAGATAAACGCCTATCCTTGCCGCCGCCCTCATGCAGCTAACTCCACCCCCCGCTCGCTTAACTCGCAAGCAAGGCTTACCCTTGTCGCCACCGCCCTCATCCGGTTGAACGACGGACGCCGATGTGACGCCAAAATGGCGCCGCTTCAAGCGAAGCGACGTCTCGCCCCGTCGCAGCAGGAGCGCACAGCACTCCCCTGCCTAGCACAGAGGTGCAAAGATGCGGAGAAGGCCGTCGATTGCCCAGCGATAGGAGTACTGCCTTGCGTCATAAGGTTTGATCTCGACGCACTTCTCCTGCGTGGCGAGGAAATCAGCCTTGATCTTTGAGATAACGCTCGAGCGATAGAACAGCGAGTTGTTCTCGAAATGCAGGAACAGGCTTCGATAGTCGAGGTTGACCGTACCGATCGTGGCGACGCGGTCATCGAACATGGAGCCCTTCGCGTGGACGAAACCAGGTGTGTACTCGTAAATCTTGACGCCGCCGTTCAACAGCACCTGATAGAAGCTGCGAGACATGCGGAAGACCAGTTTTTTGTCCGGAATACCTGGCATGATGATTCGCACGTCAACGCCACGGCTTGCCGCCGCGAGCATCGCATCCATGAGGTCGTCGGCAAGCATGAGGTATGGCGTGAAGAACCAGGCGTATTCCGTGCTCTGCGAGAGGAGGTCAATATAGAGCTGGTTGCTCGTGGCCTCGTGGTTGAGGGGCGAGTCATAGTAGCTGAGGACATAGCCGTCGGTCTCGCGCGAGGGCGCCGCCGGCGTGCAGCCCGCGGCAGCCGAAGCCGGTCGCCCCGCAATCGCCGAAGCCAGCCTTCCCGCGGCAGCCGAAGCCGGCCACCCCACGACCTCCGTGCCCGCCAAGGGATCCGCAGGCGCCGCTACGTGGCAGCCCGCCGTCCCCGGTCGAACCGCAGTTGCCGTCCCCGGGCGAATCGCGGCATCAACCGCCTCGCCAGCCAGCACCTCTGGCATCGGAAGACCCTCATAGCCCTGCACGCGCCCAAAGGCGTTCCAGAACGTCAGGAACATGTGGGTGAAGGCGCGCACCGGCTCGCCGGTCAGCCGGAAGCCGATATCCTTCCAGTGCCCGTAGCGTCGCTCGAGGTTGATGTAGCAATCCGCGAGGTTAACGCCGCCACTATAGGCAATCTCGTTGTCGACGATCAACATCTTGCGATGATCGCGATAGTTGGCAGTGCCCTTCAGGGCGAGGAGCGGATTGAACGGCACGCAGGGAATGCCCCTCTCCTGCAGCTCGCGCGCGTTGCCAAAATCGAAGGTCGAGAAGCACCCGAGGTCGTCATACATCACGCGAACATCCACGCCCTGCTTCAGCTTGGCCTCGAGAACCTCCACAATGGAGTTCCACATGTGGCCCGGCTCGACGATGAAGTATTCGACGAAGATCGTGCGCTTGGCGCCCCTCAGGTCCGCCAGCATGTCAGGAAACATATCATCGCCCAGCGGATAGTAGCGCACGTCCTCGACCCTATAGAGGGGATACTGTGTCTTCTCCTCCAACCAGCGAAGCGTCTGCTCCATGCGCCTCTCGCCGTCGAAGGGCGTCTCGCCAATTGGAAGAGGCTGGGGGTCATTGCTCTTGCTGACGCTCTCGAGCTGACGCCTGAGCGGCTTGGCCGTACGCTTGTTGCCGAAGCAGAGGTAGAGCAGCGCGCCAACCAAGGGAATCGTTAGGATGACCAGCAGCCAAAGCAGCTTGTAGGTGCTCTCGTCGCGTTTGATGACAATAAAGAGAACGAGAAAGACCGCCACGATGGAGAGCAGCGATGCGATGAGCGTGGAGTAGGGTGCGAGCCACTTCGTGAGCAGCAACAGCCAGAGCGCCTGCAGGGCAACCGCGGGAATGACGATCAAAATGCGATTGAGGATCTTTCTCATGCCAGACCTATTCCGTCGCGCCGTCCTGGAGGCTTCTCTCGTATTTGTTGATGACAACTATGCCATAAGTGGCTGACGTGGCGGCGCCGGCAACGACGGGCGCGGACCGTCGACAAGAAAGGACTTGCCGCAAGCGCGGAGGCGATGCGCGCCCGCTTCTCCTCCGCCATGCCATCGATATTCGCAGAAGCGTCTCGTTCGGCGCATCATCGGCACGCTTGCCGTCCGCGCCCCGGTACCGCGCGACGCGAGCCCCGGATTGGCAGCGGTGCCCTACTTCCCGAAGATCGCCCCAAACAGGCCGCCGCGCTTGGTCTTCTCCTCGCGACGTGATCCCTCGCGCGCCGCCGCTACCTGCGGTGCCGCACCCTCGCCGCCCCTGCGGACGATCTCGTACAAAAACGGTGACTTGACGTACCTGACCTCGATGGGCGTCGCATGCACGGTGCTCTCGCTCGAAAGAGCCAGACCCGACGCAAGCGGAGCCACAATGTGCGTCTCGCGCTTCTCGCTGAACACGACCGCTGCCGCCCGCCCGGTCTGCCCGTTGAC
>USBN01000048.1 GCA_900552935.1 uncultured Coriobacteriaceae bacterium
CGTCGGCGAGAAGGCCAGCGATCTGAGAGAAGCGCTCGTAGCCGCCGGGCTTGAGGACGGTCGTGGCCATGGTGACGGGCCAGATGCCGGCGCCGTAGACCTCGCGGATGTTCTGGGCGTCAGCGCCACCGGAGTAGGAGATGCGGAGCTTGCCGTCGAACTGCTCGGAGATGCGGCGGGCGAGGTGGATGGTGAGCGGGAACAGCGAACGGCCGCTCATGTACATCTCCTCGCTCGGAAGCTCCTTGCGGGTGACGTCAACGGGGAAGGTGTTCGTGAGCTTGACGCCGAAGGATAGGCCGCGCTCGGCGGTGAGCTTGATGAGGCGCTCGAACATGGGGATGGCGTCCGCCCACTGCAGGTCCTCGCGGAAGTGCTTGTCGTCGAAGGCGATGTAGTCGAAGCCAAGGGAATTGAGGCGCTCGCGGGCGTAGTCATAGCCCAGGAGCGTGGGATTGCACTTGATGTAGGTGTTGAGGCCCTTCTCGGTGATGAGATAGGTGGCGATGCGCTCGATCTCCGCTGGCGGGCAACCGTGGAGCGTGGATTCGGTCACCGAGGAGGAAACATGCGGGCTCACGGAGTCGACGAATGCCTGGTCAACGTTCTGGAAGCGGTTGAGGTTGGCGCTGGCCCAGGCATGGCACTCCGCCCAGACGTCGGTCTTGGAGGCGTCCTTCATGCCCTCGATGTAGGCGTCGACCTTGGGGCTTTTGATGCCCTCGAGGTCATAGCCCACGCTCATGTTGAAGACGAAGCCGTCCGGGTCGCCAAGGCCGAGCTCACGGGCGAGGAGCTTACAGGCCCACCAGGCCTTGATGTACTCGTCCATGGCCTGCGGAACGGTGAGCTCCGTGGACCACTCGCAGTTATAGCACTCGTCCTCAGCCACGATGCAGGGCTTGTTGACGCACGCGGAAAGCTCCTCGCCGTCCATGACCTGGACGGTCTTGAGCTCGAAGAAGCGGGCGCCGGCCACGTAGGAGGCGACGATGTTCTGGGCGAGCTGGCTGTTCGGGCCAGCGGCGGGACCAAAGGGCGTCTCGATCTTCTCGGCGAAGATCGGGTCGGCACCACCCTCGTGACGTACGATCTTGCGGATGCCGAAGATGCTGCCCTTGTCTGCGTGTTCGGTGATGATCCAGTTCATCAGCTGTGCGAACGGGATCGGCCTCATGACGTCGCTCATGGTGTGAGCTCCTCTCCTGCCCCGTCGAGACCGCGCGACGTGGCGAGTGTGGATAACGCGGGCGAGTCTACGCCCGCGCGACGGCCCCGCGGAGGCCGCCTTGCCCTCGTCCAGACCCCGTCCGGACGAGGGCGCGCAGCCAGGTCCCAGCCCGGCTACGCCCACGGGCCGGCGGCGTGCCGGCCCGAAGGAGGACAAACTAGTAGGTGCGGTGGTTCAGGTCGCCCCAGAGCTTCTTGGACTGCTCGAGCGTCCAGGCGTTGATGCGCTCCTCGTCGAAGGCAACGAACTCGCGGTCCTTGTAGAGGACCTGGCCGTTGACGATGGTGGTGCGGCAGTTCTTGCCCATCATGCCGAAGAGCATGTGGCCGTCGATGTTCTCGTCTGAGAAGGGTGTGAAGACCGGGTAGTCCATGACGATGACGTCGGCGGCGGCGCCGGGCGCGAGAATGCCGAGCTGGCGGCCGAAGTACTTCGTGGCCATCTTGGCGTTGTTCTCGAAGAGCATGGTCATGGCCTCGCCCCAGCCAACGTTGGGCATGGCGGCGTTGTGGCGCTGGATGATCAGGAAGACCTTGAGGCTCTCGAGCATGTCGTGGGTGTAGGCGTCCGTGCCCATGCAGACCGGAATGCCGCGGCGGAAGAACTCGAGGACGGGAGCGCAGCCAACGGCGTTGCCCATGTTGGACTCGGGGTTGTTGACGAGCCAGGTGCCGGACTCGCGAATGATGTCCATCTCGGCAGGCGTCACGTGGATGCAGTGGCCGAGCATGGTGTCCGGACCGAGGAGGTTGTGCTGGAGCAGGCGCTCGACGGGCGAGATGCCGCCACGGTTGAGACGGGAGTCCCAGACGTCGTTCATGCCCTCGCAGACGTGGATGTGGAAGCCGGTGAGGCCATCGTTGGCCTCGGCCATCTTGTCCATCGTCTCGTCTGACAGGGTGAAGGTGGCGTGGCCGCCGAACATCGCGGCGATCATGTTGTCACCGGCCTCGCGAGCGTCATGGGTCCACTTGGCGAACTCGGCGTTCTCCGCGATGGACTGGTCGCGCTTCTCTTCGCCACGGCGATCAGAGACCTCGTAGCAGAGGCAGGAACGCATGCCGAGCTCCTTGGCAACGTCCTTGATGGCGAAGAGGGAGCCGGGAATCTCGCAGAAGCTGGCATGGTGGTCGAAGATCGTGGTCACGCCGTCACGAAGCGAGTCGAGGATCGTGGCGTAGGCGGAAGCGCGGGTGCCGTCCAGCGTGAGGTTGTCGTCGATCTTCCACCACTGCTGCTCGAGGTTCTCGAGGAAGTTGGTGGGGTTGCAGCCCTCGATGGCAAGGCCGCGGGCGAGGCCGGAGTAGATGTGCGTGTGGCAGTTGATGAGGCCCGGCATGATGACGCCAACATGGGCGTCGACGTACTCGTAGCCAGGGTTAGCGGCCTTGAGCTCCTCCTCATCGCCGATGGCGGAGATGGTGTCTCCATCGATGGCGACGGCACCGCGCTCGAGGTAGGGGTTCTTGGAGTCGCGAGTAATGACACGACCATTGCCGACGATCAGCATAGTGCTCCCTCCAACGGGCAGGCGGGGTTTGTCACCTGCAACTCTTTGATGGAAGCGCGGCCGGACTCCGGCTGACGGATTGCTCCGCCTCGCGTGGCGCATGCGGGTGCCGTCTCGCCGGGCGTGCGGCGGTGCCGTCTCCCGGCGCGGGCGGGCCGACCGTCTCGCTGGGACCGGAACCTGCCGTCTCCCGGCGCGAGCGGGTGTCCCCGTTTCGCGCAACGCCGGCGGGCCCTCCCCCGCCGCGCGCAGCATGGCCTCGTGACCATGACTTGAACCCATTGTTGCCATTCATCCGCGAACCCATGCCATTCCTCTGGCGAGCGGCGGTGCGCGTACATTATGTTTTTAGCCCTAACTATTTGTTATATCTGCAGGTTTATCCCCGCGTTCGCGATTCGAGCGATTTGTGACGTTTCGGCGAACGGTATCTTTTTTAGTCGGCATTGCCACACGAGTTAGCTGGGGTTTCGTTGCTCACAAGCGACAACAACGCACGACAATGGCCAACGGATTCGCCCACAGCCAAACAGATTGTTTGGAGCGCTCGTCAACGTGAGGCAAAGACCAGGTGGCACGACGAGTTGCCTGGCATAAGGCCCAAGGCAGCGTACAGCGTGACCGGCGCGACGCGCGGCGGACGCGCTTCGCCGAAACCTACCTCTTGTAAGGGTTCGCCATCGATTTCGGCCCCGAAACGTTACAAGAGGTGGGTTCAGGCAAGAGGTGGGCCCAGGCAAGGGGTGGGTCCAGGCAAAGCCGCGACAACGGATAGTCAGACGAACAAAAAACGCGGGCCCGCCCAGTTGGACGGACCCGCGCCAACCCTCCTACGAGAGGTCGATCTCGCGGCCGGAAACAAACTTGCGCACGAGGCGGCCACCCTCCTCAGCAAGGTAGACGTAGCGCTCGACTCGTTCCCAAACGTCAAGCTCGCGCGGAGTGCGAATCGCGGAATCGTCGAGGACGAGGGCGTCGAACTCGTAGCCCTCGGCAAGAGAGCCCACGCGACCGAAGAACGAGCCGCCGCCGGCCGCCGCGAGCCACAGAGCTTCCTGCGTCGTCAGAGGAGCAAGGCCATCGTCGACAAGACGCCAACGCAGCTTCGAAACCGCCACGGCATCCGCCATGCAGCGGAACATCGAGAGGTTCGCGCCACCCGCCACGTCCGTGCCGAGGCCGACGTTCATGCCAAGGTCGAGGTAACGACGAACGGGCGCGATTCCGCTGGATAGCTGGGCATTGCTCTGCGGGCAGTGCGCCACATACGTGCCAGTGCTGCGCAAAAGCTCGGTCTCGGTCTCGTCGGAATAGACGCAGTGTGCCATGACGGTGCGATCACCCAGCATACCGAAGTGGTCATACGCGTCGCCATAACAACTCGACCACGGGCATAGCTCCTTGACCCAGCCGCACTCCGAGGGGTTCTCGGAAAGGTGGCTCTGAACGGGTAGGCCGAACTCGTCGCGAATCGACGCGAGCTCGCCCATGAGCTCGTCGGTGACGCTCGGCGTGAAGCGCGGAGTGATGATCGGTGCCGTGTGGTCATAGCGACCGTCGACGTCGGCAAGCCAACGGCGAGTTTCAGCCGCGGACTGGACAGTGTCCTCTTCGAGGTCAACGCCACCGTTGCGGTCCATGTTCACCTTGCCCACGTAGGAGGTGATGCCGGAGGCCTCGAGCTTGTCCATCAAAAGCTCGGTCGCCTCAACGTGGAGCGTGCCGAAGACGACGGCGCGCGTCGTGGCACTGCGACGCAGATCATCCGCGAAGATGTCGTAGGCACGACCGGCATAGTCGAGGTCCGCGTAGTGGGCCTCCTCCGGGAACGTGTGGGTGTTGAGCCAATCGAGCAGCTCGAGGTCCATGCCAAGGCCGCGGAATGCATACTGCGGGGCGTGGATGTGGATGTCGCTCATGCCGGGGATGATCAGGTTGTCGCCGCAATCGATGAGGGGAAGCGCGGCAAACTCCTCCGGAAGCTCGGCAAACACGCCGGCGGAGATGCCGTCGACGCACACGGCGTAACCGGATGGCGCGCAGGCGACCTCCTGCGGGGTGGTGTTATAGCAGACGTCACCCTTGAGAACGAAGGCCTTGGCATCCATGATTTGCTCCTTCCGACCCTAAATTAGAACGTATTTAACGATAAAGACGATGGCGAGCGCCGGCGCGGTGGGCAGTGCGACGCGGCCGATGGCGCAGTAAGCAGCGCGGGTAGCAAGCGGCGCGGTGCTGCCGACGGCGCGGAAGACGGCGCGGAGGGCAGCAAGCGGCGTGGCAGACGGCGCGGTACGTGGCGCGATTGGCAGACGTCGCCCAGCCGACCCCACTTGCCGACGCCACAGGCCAGTCACCCGTCAGCGCGCGCGGCATCGCTCTCCCTTACTAATTGTTTGTCGTAATCTAGTACCATACTTTAAGTTAGGTAGACCGTTTACAATACGGTGTAACGGTCGAGAGACCAGCGGATTCACCCTAAACAATTTGAAAGGCCTCTCATGGACGCAACCCAAGTCGACTTCTATTCTCGTCTCGCTCACGCCATTGCCGTACAGTTTGGGTCGAACTGCGAAGTTGTCATCCATGACTTGGAGACGACCGACCCCGGTCGCTCGATCGTCGCGATCGAGAACGGTCACGTCACCGGCCGCACCGTCGGCGACGGCCCCAGCCATGTCGTTCTCGAGGCCGCCAAGGCGGGCCGTCTCCACAAGCTCGACGACCGTCTCGCCTACCTCACCAAGACGGACGATGGCCGCATCCTGCGTTCTAGCACGGTTTTCATCCGCGACGAGGAAGGCACGCCCATCGGCATCCTCGGCATTAACTATGACATCACGCTTATCTCCGCCGCCGCGGACACCCTCTCCGCGCTGACCGGCATTGGCCCCAACGATGACCCGACCGGCGACCCCGAGCCCATCGTCAAGAACGTCGCGGACTTGCTTGACGACCTCATCGAGCAGAGCGTCGCGCTCGTTGGCAAGCCTGCCGCCCTCATGAACAAGGAGGAGCGCGTGCGCGCCATCAGCTACCTTAACGACACGGGCGCCTTCCTCATCACCAAGAGCGGTCCGAAGGTCTGCAAGTACTTCGGCATCTCGAAGTACACCCTCTACAGCTACCTCGACGAAGCCAAGAGCACGGACGAGTCATAGGCGGAGGCACTGGTTCCACGTTACTCTCCGCCGGCAACTGCCGGACGCCCGCGGACAAAGACCCACTCGCATGCCGGAGACCCGGACGCGCTGCACGCCACCCGCGAGCGTCGCCAACCTTCGAGCTCCGTTACCAAGGGTTAACACGAAAAACTACCGGATACGGCTATCCTAATGACACTTGCAACTAGCCCCAACATCCCGCGGGGCAACGAGGCGTCGGTTCGCCGGCGGCAAGGAGGTCACATGGCTCGCGTCTTCAACTTCGCAGCGGGGCCCTCGGCCCTGCCCGAAAGCGTGCTCGCAGAGTGCGCCGAGGAAATGCTCGACTACCGCAGCTGCGGTATGAGTGTCCTCGAGATGAGCCACCGATCTTCTGCCTACCAGCAGATCTTCGACGAAACCGAGGCAACCCTCCGTCGCATCGTCGACATCCCCAGCGACTACAAGGTCCTCTTCCTGCAAGGCGGCGCCACACTTCAGTTTGCCGGCATCCCCATGAACCTCATGGCGACGGGCCGTGCTGCCTACATCGTCTCTGGCAACTTCTCCAAGAAGGCATACCAGGAGGCTTGCAAGTACGGCGAGGCCGAGGTCGTCGCCACGAGCGAGTGGACCCACTTCGACCGCGTGCCCAGCGTCGTCGGTGTCGGCGAGCTCGCAGAGATCTACGGCTATGACTACCTGTACTTCTGCCAGAACAACACCATCTTCGGCACGCAGTTCCACGATATCCCCAACACCGGCGAGCTCCCGCTCGTCGGCGACGTATCGAGCTGCTTCCTCGCGGAGCCCATCGACGTCTCCCGCTACGGCCTGCTCTACGCCGGCGCCCAGAAGAACGCCGGCTGCGCGGGCGTGACCGTCGTCATCGTGCGCGAGGACCTCATCGAGGACGGTCCCGCCATCCCCAGCTGCCCCACCTACATGGACTACCGCGCCCAGGCCGAGAAGGGCTCGATGCTCAACACGCCCAACACCTTTGGCATCTACCTGTGCGGCAAGGTCTACCACTGGATCGAGGAGCAAGGCGGCCTTGAGGCCATGCGCGAGCGCAACCTCGAGAAGAGCGGCCTGCTCTATGATTTCCTCGACCACAGCAAGGTCTTCCACGGCCACGCCCAGCCGGAGAGCCGCTCGATCTCCAACGTCACGTTCCGCACGGGCAGCGAGGAGCTCGACGCCGAGTTCGTGGCCGGCGCCACCGCGCGCGGCCTCGCTGGCGTGAAGGGCCACAGACTCGTGGGCGGCATGCGCGCGAGCGTCTACAACGCAGTGCCCGTCGAAGGCGTCCGCGCCCTCGTCGACTACATGACCGAGTTCGAGAAGGAGCATGCGTAATGCGTCACATCAAGACGATCGACGACATCACCAAGGATGGCGACGTCGAGTTCGGCGAGGGCTATGACTTCGTCCCCGATGCCGATGGCGCAGACGCCATCCTCATGCGCTCGACCGATCTCCACGGCTATGACCTACCGGAATCCGTCCGTGCCATCGCTCGCTGCGGCGCCGGCGTGAACAACATCCCCGTCAAGGAGTACGCCAAGCGCGGCGTCGTCGTGTTCAACTCGCCGGGCGCCAACTCCAACGCCGTCAAGGAGCTCGTCCTCGCGATGCTCATCCTCTCGAGCCGCGGCGTTGTGCAGTCGATGGACTGGGTCCGCGCGCACGCGGATGACGAGAACATCTTGGTCGACGCCGAGAAGGCCAAGAAGGCATTCGTCGGCCACGAGCTCAAGGGCAAGCGCATCGGCGTCGTGGGCCTGGGTAACGTCGGCTCGAAGGTCGCCAACGCCTGCGTCGATCTCGGCATGCAGGTCTTCGGCTATGACCCGTTCATCTCCGTCGAGCACGCGTGGGTGCTCTCGCGCGAGGTCCAGCGCGTGGGCACGCTCGAGGACCTCTGCCGCAACTGCGACTACCTCACCCTCCACGTCCCCAGCAAGGCCGACACCATCTCGATGATCGACGCGGACGTCCTCGGCCTGCTCAAGCCGGGTGCCATCCTCATCAACTACGCGCGCGAGACGATCGTGGACGAGGACGCCGTCGATGCGGCGCTCCGCGGCGGTCGTCTCTCCTGGTTCGCGACGGACTTCGCCACGCCCAAGACCGTCCGCATGCCCAACACCTTCATCACCACGCACTCCGGCGCGGGCACCGGCGAGGCCGAGGCCAACTGCGCGGACATGGCGATCAGCGAGCTCAAGGACTACCTCGAGAACGGCAACATCGCCAACTCCGTCAACTATCCCACCTGCTCGATGGGCAAGGCGCGCGCCGCGAGCCGCATCGCGTGCCTGCACGCAAACGTCCCCAACATGATTGGCCAAATCACGGCCATCCTCGCGAAGGACAACGCCAACGTGCAACGCATGGTCAACGAGAGCGCCGGCGAGAACGCCTACACCATGTTCGACACCGACGAGCACCTCGAGGATGTTACGATCGAAGCCCTCAAGGCGATTCCCGCGATCTATCGCGTGCGAGTCATTAAGTAGCGGCCGCAACGGCTCGCTCGCCCGAACCCG
>USBN01000049.1 GCA_900552935.1 uncultured Coriobacteriaceae bacterium
GCAGCGGGCGGGCGCCGACGGTGACGTGCCAGGCGCCTCCCCAGGCGGCGGCACAGACGTTCAGGACCGGGAAGTCCGTCGCGGAGTTGCGGAGCGCCTGGAAATTGGCGGCGTAGTCATGCTTGTGGACAATCACGTGGGTGAGGATGTCGCGCTCGTAGGGCATGGAGGCGAAGGTGGCGAGGCTCACGATGCCGGCACCAACGAGCTCGACCTCCGTATCGAGGGCGAGCAGCGAGGTGAGGACGTCCGAGAAGCCAAAGCGGCCGAAGACCGAGCCGCCGACGGTGGCGCAGTTGCGCATCTGCACGCCAACCACGTCCTGGACGGCATCGCGGAAGACGTTGCCAGTGGCCTCATTGAAGGCGACGTGGCGCTCGAGCTCGTGCAGCGTCACCATGGCGCCGACCACGAAGCTGTCGGGGGTTTCCTCGATCTGGTCGAGGCCGAGGTTTGACAGGTCGATCATCGTGCTGATTCGCCTGTCTTGGAGGCGCAGCCAGACCCCGCCGCCGAGAACGCGATTCATGCGCCCCTTCCGGAGAAGCTCGTACGCCTCCTCTGCGGTGTCTGGACGCGCATAGTTCTTAAATTGGAGCACGGTTCTCCTTCGGATGCTCTGACGCCCGCCGTGGCAATTAGCGCGCCGGGCAGGACGCCCATCTGTAGGGCCGCGCGAACATGCGAGAACGGCCCCCTCTTATCCTTACTCGTCAATCCTATCGGATAGAAACCGACGACGGGGCCGTTTAACAGCAAAAATACAATTATGGCGTGCTAGTTTCTCCCACATAACGCCGACGATTGGCGAGAGGGTCGCGAGATGGCACGGGTCGTCCGGCGTAATGTCACCCGACATAGGGTCGCCAGGCGTAAGTCGTCCGGCGTAGTGTCGCCCGACGCATGTCGCCCGGCGTAGTGTCGCCCGGCGTAAAGTCGCTTGCCCGCCGGCCCCCAGTGTTCCGCGAGCCGGCGGGCGAGATTGCGCGCTACACGTCCATGATGCCGTGCACGTGGTGGATGTAGCCGAGCGGCTCCTTCTCGACCTCGCCGGCGGCGGCCTTGGCGTCGAGGTACTCGAGCATGGACTCGGCGACGCGCTTGGCGCCCTCGACGGCATGAACGACGGTCTTGGAGCCCGTCACCACGTCACCTGCGGCAAACACGCCATCAACCGTGGTCATGCCACGGTCGTCGGTGAGGAGCAGGCCCCGCTCCCCACCCTCGAGGCCAGGCGTCGTGAGGATGAGCTTGTTCTTTGGGCCCTGGCTGATGCAGATGATCGTGGAGTCCGCGTCGTACTGGACGAGGTCATTGTCGAAGCCGATGACGTTGTCCTCCTCGTCAAAGATGGCGCGCTTGAAGACGGGACCGTCCTCCGTAAGCATCGTGATTGCCCTGCCGTAGGCGACCTCGGCACCTTCGAGCTCGGCATATGCGAGTTCGTCCGGGCTGGCGGTGACTTCCTTCGAGCGCGAGTACATGGTCACGTGGCGGGCGCCGCGGCGAAGCGCCGTACGCGCGACGTCGACCGCGGAGTTTCCCACGCCGATGATGGCGACCGTCTCGCCCAACTCGAAGGCCGTCGGGTCCGCAAGGTAGTCGACCGAGAAGTGCACGTTAGCGAGAGACTCGCCACGCATGCCGAGGGTTCGCGGGCGCCAGACGCCAGTGCCCACGAAGACGCACTCGTAGCCGTCACGGAAAAGGTCGCGAATCTCGAGGGCGCCGCCGATCGTCGTGTTTGCGCGGAACATGATGCCCATGTCCGCCATGCGCTTCGCGTAGCGATCGAGAACGGAGCTCGGAAGGCGAAACTCCGGGATGCCGTAGCGCATGACGCCGCCGATGCGCTCCTTCGAGTCGAAGACCGTGACGCCGTAGCCCTCATGAGCGAGCTTCACGGCAACCGTGATGCCCGCGGGCCCGGCCCCGATGACGGCAACCGAGCGACCGTTGGCAGGCTTGCGCTCGATCTGCATACGCTCGAGGTAGAGGTCTGAGATGAAGTTCTCGATGGCGGAGAAGTGAACGGGAGTGTCCTTGCGGCCACGGATGCAATGGCCCTCGCACTGGCCCTCGTGATTGCACACCGTGGAGCACACGACGGAGAGCGGGTTGTTCTCAAAGAGCATCGCTCCGGCCTCGTTGAGCTTGCCGTCCTTGAACAAACGAATAACCTCGGGGATGTTGGTGGAGACGGGGCAGCCCTTCTGACACATGGGGTTCTTGCACTGGAGACAACGGTCCGCTTCTTCGATGATATGGATTGCCACGGGCACGCACCCTTTCCTCGAGTCGCATCATGCGGCTCGCTTAGGTTGTCTACTTTTCCGTGGTCAACTTTAACATGACAAATCAAGGCTGCGAGCGAGTCAGGGCCTCGACACACGACATGCACGAGTCCCGAGCAAGAACGCGCGCGCCACGGACTCCCCTGCGATGGGTAACAGCGTCGCGGCGTCCGCCATGCACTCCTCCAGCGTCGAAGGCCCGATGACAGCAGGGACCACGAGGTCAATACCACTCTCATAGACCTCGCCAAGGTCCTCGGCGCGCCCGCCCACAACCGCCACGACGGGAATCCCCCTCGCCTTGGCACGGCGAGCAACGCCCACGGGAGCCTTGCCAAACGCGGACTGTGCGTCCATGTGTCCCTCGCCAGTGATAACAAGGTCAGCTCCTTCGAGAGCCTGGTCTATATGGATGGCATCAAGCACGAACTCGATGCCGCGCTCGACACGCGCGCCGCAAAATGCCGTTAGCGCCGCACCGAGGCCGCCGGCAGCGCCCGCTCCCGGTACGGCGTCGATGTCACGCCCGCATATGGCTTCGAGCATGCGCGCGTAGGAGCGCATCCAGGAATCAGCGGCAGCCACGTCGCGGACGTCGATGCCCTTCTGGGGACCATATATCGCGACGGCGCCAGAGGGGCCCGTCAGGGGATTCGTGACATCCGTTATGGCAACGATTTCCGTATCCGCCAGCCTCGGGTCGAGGCCCGCAAGATCGATACGAGCGAGGTCTCTGAGACCAGAAAGCCCCGGGGCGACATCCTCCCCGTTCGCGTTGAGAAAGCGAGCCCCAAGGGCTTTGGCCATGCCGGAGCCGCCGTCGCTCGTGGCGGATCCGCCGAGACCCACGTAGATGTGACGGACGCCAGCATCCAGGGCGTCGCCTATGAGCTGGCCCACGCCGTACGATGAGGCAAGCAGGGCGTTCGAGCGATTCTGCTCCACGAGCGTGATCCCCGCCGCCTCCGCCATCTCGATGACAGCGGAGTCTCGGCCGAAGAGCCCGTAGCGGGCACGGACGGGTTCACCGAGAGGACCAAGAACGTCAGCTTCACGAATCTCGCCGTTCCGAGCGGCAATGACGGCATCCACCGTACCCTCCCCGCCGTCAGCGATAGCCAGGCGCTTGACGCTCGCCTGCGGAAGAACCCTACGAATGCCCCGCTCGATGAGCTCAGCCACACGAAAGCTCGACGCAGAGCCCTTGAACGAGTCAGACGCGATGAGAATGGAAGGCTCGGACACCGGAGGATCCTTTCCCTATGGCATGGTTGACAAAGGGACAGTCCCTTTGTCAACCATTGTGCACCTCTTTCTGTTAACACGACCGTTACTAAGAACGCGTTGTGTCACGCACTTTAGTCTGCTAAAGTCCTTGTCAGCAACTTTAGCAGACTAAAGTGCCAAGGGACGCCACGCAGACGCTCGGCGTCACCGGCACCCCAAGGAGGCTCACATGCGCACCAACGACTCCATCTCTCGCCGTCAGTTCCTCTCCCTCGCAGGCGGCATCGCCGCCGTCTGCGGCCTCGGCCTCGTCGGCTGCGGCGCTGGCTCCGGCTCCGCGACGACGGCCGGCGCAGCCAGCACCACGGCAGAGGCCGCCGATGACTCCGCGAACATCACCAAACTGACCGTCGGCTTCGACCAGGAGTACCCGCCCTACGGCTTCGTCGGCGACGACGGCCAATTCACCGGCTTCGACCTCGACCTCGCCGCCGAGGTGTGCCGCCGAAACAGCTGGGAGATCGAGTTCGAGCCGATCGACTGGGACGCCAAGGACACCCAGCTCAACTCCGGCGTGATCACCTGCATCTGGAACGGCTTCACCATGGAGGGCCGCGAGGATGACTACACCTTCTCCGCGCCCTACATGAAGAACGGCCAGGTCGTCGTCGTGAAGAAGGACTCTGGCATCTCCGGCCTCGACGACCTCGCGGGCAAGAACGTCATCACCCAGACCGACTCCGCCGCCCTCGAGGTCCTGCAGGGCGACAAGGCGGACCTCGCGTCGACGTTCGCCGGCCTCGAGACCATCGGCGACTACAACACCGCGTTCATGCAGCTCGAGTCCGGCGCCGTCGACGCCGTTGCCTGCGACCTCTCCATCGCCGAGTACCAGCTCTCCGCAAAACCCGACGCCTATACCAAGCTTGACGAGGACCTCTCCACCGAGAACTACGCCGTGGGCTTCAAGAAGGGCTCCCAGGCCCTCGCCGACAAGGTCACCGAGACCCTCAAGGCCATGGACGCGGACGGCTTCGTCAAGGACCTCTGCGAGAAGTACGCGAGCTACGGCATCTCCTATGAGAACTGGGAGCTCAAGTAGTCAAGGCTCGCCGGCTCGGAACTCCGCGGGACACCGCACAAAACATCCGGCATGCGCCGGCGGCGCCATATCCCAGGCACCGCCGGCGCGAACGGTACAGGAGGCACTATGGACATAGCAACGATGACGGGCATGCTGATACAGGGCTTTGGCGTGTCGCTCAAGCTCTTTATGCTCACGCTCATCGGAGCCATCCCCCTGGGCATACCGGTAGCCCTCGCCCGAATGAGCCGTCTGCGACCGCTGGCGCTGCTCGCGCGGGCGTTCATAAGCGTGCTGCGCGGCACGCCCCTCATGCTGCAGATGTTCGCCATCTACTTCTCCCCTTATTACGTCTTCGGCATTCAACTCACGCCGGACTCCAAATGGCATGCCTGCGTCGTGGCGTTCATCGTCAACTATGCCGCGTACTTCGCGGAGATCTACCGCTCGGGCATCCAGTCCATACCGCGCGGACAGTATGAGGCTGCCGAGGTTCTCGGCTATTCGAGTGGTCAGACGTTCTTCCGCATCGTCCTCCCCCAGGTTGCCAAGCGCATCCTCCCCGCCATGGGAAACGAGGTCATCACCCTCGTGAAGGACACCTCGCTCGCCTTCTCCATCGGAGTCGCCGAGATGTTCTCCACCGCCAAGGCGCTCGTGGCGTCACAGGTGAGCATGGTGCCGTTTGCCATCGCCGCGCTCTTCTACTGGGTGTTCAACTTCCTGGTGGAGGTCGCGCTTGGCGTACTCGAGAAGAAACTCGACTACTACCACGACTAGGAGGCTTCGATGCCTGAAACCATCGCAACAGACACCAGCGCAACGAACCAGCGAGTCGTCTCGATCGAGGGCGCGCGCAAGTCATTTGGCGACACCGAGATACTTAAGGGGATTACGCTCGAGGTCAATCGCGGAGAGGTCGTAGCCATCATCGGCGCGTCCGGCGGCGGAAAGTCGACGCTGCTTCGTTGCATGACGCTACTCGAGAAGCTCGACGGCGGAAGCCTTTCCTATGGAGACGTGAAGGTCGCCACGGATGACGGAACCGGATACTCACGCTACGGCGACGCCGGTGCCCTCAAGGCCGCGCGCCAGCGCTTTGGCCTGGTATTCCAGGCCTACAACCTCTTCCCGCACATGAGCGTTCTGCGCAACGTCACGGACGCCCCCATCCACGTGCAGCGTCGCAACAAGGACGAGGTGGAGACGCAGGCGCGCGAGCTCCTCGCGAAGATGGGCCTCACCGGCAACGAGGACAAGGTTCCCTGTCAGCTCTCCGGAGGCCAGCAGCAGCGCGTGAGCATCGCACGCGCCCTTGCCATGAACCCCGAGGTGCTCTTCTTCGACGAGCCCACAAGCGCGCTTGACCCGGAGCTCACCGCGGAAGTGCTGCGCGTCATCAAGGGCCTCGCCGCCGAACAGATGACCATGGTGATCGTGACGCACGAGATGAGCTTCGCACGCGAGGTCGCGGACCGCGTCGTCTTCATGGACGGCGGCAGCATCGTCGAAGAGGGTACGCCCCAGCAGGTCTTCGAAAACCCCAAGCACCCCCGCACCCGCGAGTTCCTCTCCCGCTACACGCAGTAGACCTGAAAAAGGGACAGTCCCTTTTTCAGGTCCCCTTTGTCAACTCTTCGCTGCGGCATTTGCTCTATCCTAGATTTGAATGTGCAAACCACGCCCGAGGGGAGCCCCATGGAGGCATACAAGAGCGAGTTCATCAAGTTCATGGTCGAGTCCGACGTCCTGAAGTTCGGTAGCTTCACGCTCAAGAGCGGCCGTCAGTCTCCCTTCTTCATGAACGCCGGCGCCTACGTCACCGGCTCCCAGCTCAAGCGCCTTGGCGAGTACTACGCCCAGGCAATTCACGACAACTTCGGCGATGACTTCGACGTCCTCTTCGGGCCGGCCTACAAGGGCATCCCCCTGGCCGTCGTGACCGCCATCGCCTATCACGAGCTCTACGGCAAGGAGGTCAAGTACTGCTGCGACCGCAAGGAGGCCAAGGACCACGGCGCCGACAAGGGCAACCTCCTCGGCTACGAGCCGCAGGACGGCGACCGCGTGATCATGGTCGAGGACGTCACCACCTCCGGCAAGTCCATCGATGAGACCTACCCCAAGGTCAAGGCTGCCGCAGACGTCGAGATCAAGGGCCTCATCGTCTCCCTCAACCGCATGGAGGTCGGCAAGGGTGGCGTGACCACCGCCCAGAAGGAGATCGAGGCCAAGTACGGCTTCCCCGTCGCCAGCATCGTCTCCATGGCCGAGGTCGTCGAGACCCTCCACAACCACGAGATTGAGGGCAAGGTCGTCATCGACGATGCCCTCAAGGCCGACATCGACGCCTACTACGAGCAGTACGGCGTCAAGGAGCAGTAAGGTCCGCAGGGCACCCCGGCGTCACCACCAACATCGTTGCGCAAAATGGCGGCCGTCTCGTTTTCGAGGCGGCCGCCTTCTTTGCTGACGCCATGCACGCCGAGCGTATGACAGCCACGAACGCGGGTATAACCGAACATACGCGACAGCACCAATCGACATGTCACCGCCGCGCTCACGTATAGTTATCGCGCCCAACCACACATCGCACAATCTCGGAGGTATCCATGAGCTACTCCATCGTCTTCTCGAGCAAGACGGGCAACACCGAGCTCATTGCAAAGCGAATCTCTAAGCTGATGGGAGAGGACGGCTGCGTATATTTCGGCGCACCCGAGCAGGCTCCCACAAACGCCACTGACGCGGACATCGTCTTCGTTGGCTCGTGGACGGATAAGGGCACCTCGACCTCGGAGATGGCGAAGTTCGTCCGCAGCCTCTCCCACAAGCACGTGTTCATCTTTGGTACCTGTGGCTTTGGCGAGTCCGCCGAGTACTTCAACGGTGTCCTCGGACGCATGCGTGGGGACCTCGCCGCGAACTGCAACCTCGTGGGCTCGTTCATGTGCCAGGGCAAGATGCCCGAGACGGTCCTTGGACGTTACAAGAAGATGCTCGCCGATGCTGATCCAGATAGTCCGGAGGCCAAGCGCGCGGAGATGTTCATCAGGAACTTCGAGGTTGCCCGCACCCATCCGGACAATGACGATCTTCGCGCGCTCGAGGCAAGCCTCCGCGATGCGGGCCTGATCTAGCCCCACGAGCAGCGCGGCGCAAGCGTAGGCAGCACTCCGCATACGCAAAGCGCCCCAAATGCGAGCGGCGCTCCCAAACACAACCCAACTCCAAACGCAACTCAGCTCCAAACACAAAGCGCCCCGCCTCCAAACCCTGTCTCTTATACACATCTCCGAGCCCACGAGACCGA
>USBN01000050.1 GCA_900552935.1 uncultured Coriobacteriaceae bacterium
GCATCCATCCCGAGCAGAAGATCTCCGTCTCCGAGGCTCTGTGGGCCTTCACCTGGGGCGGCGCCTACCAGCTCAACAAGGAGGGAATCAAGGGCTCCCTCGAGTGCGGCAAGTTCGCAGACGTCGTCGTTTTCGATCACAACCTGTTCACTTGTGATCCCAAGGACATCCAGATTACCGAGTCGCAGCTGACGCTCGTCAACGGCCGTATCGCCTACGACGCCGAGGCTTAACCAAGTCGAGCAACCGAGAGGAAACTACCATGACTGAAACCGCTAAGAAGACGGGCTTCGCATTCCTCTTCCCCGTCATCCTGATGGTCTTCGTGAACGTGGCCTACAACATCGTGGCCAAGCTCACCCCGGCACACGTCAACGCCGTCGCCTCCGTGTTCCTCACATACACAACCTGCTGCGTCGCCTCCTTCATCTTCTTCTTCGCCACCGCAAAGGATAAGAATTACGGCCGCGCCATCAAGAAGTGCAACTGGTCAGCTCCCGCCATGGGCCTCTCCCTCGTCCTCATGGAGATCGCCATCCTTCTGCAGTACCGCGCCGGCTGGGACGTCTCCGTCGCTTGCCTGGTCCTCTACGTTATCCTCGCCGTCTGCCTGCTTGCCATCGGCGCAATCTTCTACAAGGAGCGCGTCACGATCTCCCGCATCATCGGCTGCGGCATCTGCTTCGGCGGTCTCGTGCTCGTCATGATGTGCTAACCGCTCTCAGATGAGTCGCCTAGAGAACGCATAAGCTTGGCCTACGGGGTGCCGCGTGCTATACAATAGCGGCGCCCCGTAGAGCTATAAGGAGTTGATATGGGAACCTACGCGGTGGGAGATGCCACCAAGGACTGCATCAAGAACACCGCCCGAACGCTCTTCTACGAACAGGGTGTCTCTTCAGTGTCCGACGCCGTCATCTGCCGAGAGGCGGGGGTTCAGCGAGGGCTCGTCGGATATCACTTTGGTAACCGCGGCGGACTTGTTGCCGCCATTTACCACGAGTACGTCGAGGCATTGCGCGATGCTGTTGAGCGTCGCTTCCCAACGGATGACCCCGCCCTTGCCTACTGCATCCTCGAGTACCTGCTCGTCGATTGTCTTCATCGCAACGAGCGCCTCCGCCGCTTCTACGTCGACATCATCGCGTACCCCGAGGTCTCCGACGACGAGGTTCGCGTTCAGCACGAGCAGCTCTCGAAGATCTTGGCCCGCAAGACCGGCAGCTGCGACATCACCAAACTCAAGATCGCCGTCACGCTCTCTCAGGGAGCGTTCAACGAGATGATTCGCTGTATCGAGTCCGGCTATCTCGACGGCGAGCTCGACGAGCTCCTCGCGGTCGATCTGCGCATGTCCATGTCGCTCGTCGACGTTCATGGCGCGGAGGCGGAGGATCTCCTCAGGAAGACCATCGAGATGACCGAGGGTTATCGCCTCGCCGTGGGCAAGACCCTGAAGCCTCGCATCATGAAGGCGAACCCGGCGCTCTAGGCGAGCGTCCGCGAGGCAGCGCGAGGGCTTCCCGACACGCCGACGTCACCCACATAGACAGGTTCAGGGGCACCATCGCAGAATGGGGCCCCTATTTTCGTGCACGTAACGCACATGAGGGTTACGCGCGCAGATTGCGCATGGGAGCGAAGGCTTGGCTAGGCGAGACTTCCAAGGACGGCGGCAATGCGGTCAGAGAGCTCCCAGAACCTGTCGGGAACCTCGATGGGACCATGCTCGCGCATGTACTCCGCCTCCTCGCGCCCATCGGGCTCGAACTTGACCAGCAGGCACCCTAGCAGGGAGAGCACGTCGTGGCCCTCGGCGCGGATTGTCTCGTCGTCGACGCCGAGCCCGAGCTGCGCCTCGTACGCCTCGACGCACGCCTCCACGTACGGGAGGATGCGCTCGCCACACTCCTCGATGCCGGAGACGACCACGTTCATGAGGTCGGCAGTGAACAGGTTCCCAGCAATTGAGAGGTGCTGGGCCTGGTCTGCCGCATAGTGCATCTGGCGACAGCTGTTGAGCAGGCGGAAGAGGGACTGGCATATCTCACCGAAGCGCGTGGGGTCGACGACCTCACTGCGAGCGCGATTAAGGTCATAGACGAGGTCGCTCGTCTTCCACTCGCCCACGCTGACGCCAGAGACGAGCTGGCCGACGAGCGGCATCAGCGATTCCGCGCCATCCCGTCCCCACCTCACATCCACGCGGATGCCATGATCGGGGTAGTGGTTGATGGGTTGGAGCCAATAGACCTGATCTTCGGAATCGACGACTGAGAACCGCGTGACGAGCACAGAGCAGCCCCGTGCCTCGATGACGCGCTCGTCAAGAAAACGCCAGCCCGGCTCCTGCACGTCAAGCACGAGGAGTCGGGCATAGGCATAGTAGAGCTCGATGAAACCGGACTTGTCGAACTGGAGAAGATCCTCGAGAGAGATGGGCGTCGCGACGCCGGATATCATCCGAATAGGATTCGCCTCGTCCTGGGGCGTAGCCACGAAGGCAAGCTCGTCGCCAGGGGAGCCGGCGAGGGCGAAGCCGTCCGGGATGGCGATGCTGAAATGCGGGCAAGACCCGCGCACGCCATCTTCGAAGGTAAGGGTCGGGGGCTTGAAGGGCTCACACGCGCTACGCTCAGCAGCTTTGACGACCATGTTACTCCCTGAGACGAAGAACTCGCGACTAGGACAAGGGGCGACGTACTGGCGTTCCAAATATGTGGAATCATTTTTGTTTTATACGGCAGGCATCGGGCAATTCGTCACCATTTATGGACTCCGTCCCGTCGAAGCGGCTGGAAAGGAGCACACTACACCAGCAAGCGGGCGTTTACTGGCAAGTACCTCCTACCCCTCCTGCGCATTTTTATGCAAAGAGCCCGCCAGTCGGCGTAAAACCGGCCTGACGGGCTCTCTTATGTGTTACGGCTCTAATGGGCGCAGCGGCTGCGAGACCACAGGCCGCGGGAAAGCGGTGGATGCGGCGCAGCTGCTGCGAGACCGCGGGTGCCGCGGCGCGGCGGCAGCGGGGCTAGCGGTGACGCCTCCCCACTACGACCACGGGTCGCGCTCGAAGAGGGGCTCGGGCGTCGGCCTGCGATCCGAGAAGGGGTCGTAGCCGTCGTCATCCTCGTTCTCCGCGCGGAGGAAGGGGTCGGTCGCGGGAGTCTTACGCGCCTCGGACTGCGCGACGGGCGCACCCGCCTGCGACGCGGGAATCTCCATGGGCTCGTCCGGGGTTGCCACTACTCCACCTCATCTGCCGTGACGGGTACGTCTGACGCAGCGACGCGCTCGGCGAAGAACTCGTTGTTGCCGCGGACGTCAATCTTAACCGAGTCGCCCTCGTGGAGCTCGCCGGCAATGATGAGGTTGGCGACGTTGTCCACGACCTGGCGCTGAATCAGGCGCTTAAGCGGACGCGCGCCATAGACTGGGTCGAGGCCATCGAGCGCCAGCGCCTCGATCGCGGCAGGCGTGAGCGTAAGCGAGATGCGCTCGTTGTCGAGGCGCTCGCGAACGCCCTTGAGCTGGATGTCCACGATCTTCTCGATATCTGCCAGGCCAAGCGGATGGAAGACGACGATGTCATCGATGCGGTTCAGGAACTCCGGCTTGAAGGTAGCGCGAAGGGCGTCATTGACCTTCCTGTCGACGACGGCCTTGTCCTCGCCGTTCTGCTCGCCCGCGGCGATCACCTGGCTGCCGACGTTGCTCGTCATGATGATGATCGTGTTCTTGAAGCTCACGACACGACCCTGGCCGTCAGTCAGGCGACCATCGTCAAGCACCTGCAGAAGGATGTTGAAGACATCGGGGTGCGCCTTCTCCATCTCGTCCATGAGGATGACGGAGTACGGGCGACGACGCACGGCCTCGGTCAGCTGGCCGCCCTCGTCATAACCCACGTATCCGGGAGGGGCACCGATGAGGCGCTGGACGCTGAACTTCTCCATGTACTCGGACATGTCGATGCGCACGAGGGCACGCTCGTCATCGAACAGGTAGTCCGCGAGTGCCTTCGCGAGCTCGGTCTTGCCGACGCCGGTGGGGCCGAGGAAGAAAAAGCTGCCAAGCGGGCGGTTCGGGTCCGCAAGGCCGGCACGGCTGCGGCGCACGGCCGCGGCGACCGCGTTCACGGCGGCGTCCTGGCCCACGACGCGCTTGTGCAGCTCCGCCTCGAGGTTCTGGAGCTTCTCGACCTCGCCCTGCATCATCTTCGACACGGGCACGCCGGTCCAGGCGCTCACGACCTCGGCGATCTCCTCGCTCGTGACCTCCTCCTTGAGAAGGCCGCCCTCCTGCTGCTTGGCGGTGAGGGCCGCCTCCGCCTCGTCATAACGCCTCTGCAGCTCCGGGATCGTGGAGTAGCGGAGCTCCGAGGCATGGGCGAGGTCGCCCGCGCGGGTGGCGCGCTCCTCCTCGGTCTTCGCGTCATCGATCCGACGCTTGAGGTCCTGCACCTGGTCGATGGCACCCTTCTCGTTCTGCCACTTGGCCTTCATGCCATCGAGCTTCTCGCGGGTGGTGGCAATCTCCTTGCGGAGGGTCTCGAGGCGCTCCTTGCTGGCGGCGTCCTCCTCCTTCATGAGGGCCTGCTCCTCGATCTGCATCTGGGTGAGCTGGCGGTCGACGGCGTCGATGTCCGACGGCATGCTGTCGAGCTCCATGCGCAGACGGCTCGCCGCCTCATCAACCAGGTCAATCGCCTTGTCAGGGAGGAAGCGGTCCGCGATGTAGCGGTTGGAGAGGTCTGCGGCGGAGACGAGGGCGGCGTCGGTAATGCGAACGCCGTGGTGCATCTCGTACTTCTCCTTCAGGCCGCGCAGGATGGAGATGGTGTCCTCCACCGTGGGCTCCGACACGAGCACCGTCTGGAAACGACGGGCGAGGGCGGCGTCCTTCTCGATGTACTTGCGGTACTCGTCGAGCGTCGTGGCACCGATCGCGTGGAGCTCGCCGCGGGCCAGGGCCGGCTTCAGGATGTTGCCGGCATCCATGGAGCCCTCGGTCGCACCCGCACCGACGATAGTGTGGAGCTCATCGATGAACAGGATGACGCGGCCGTCTGCCTTGGCGACCTCCTTGAGCACGCTCTTGAGACGGTCCTCGAACTCGCCACGGTACTTGGCACCGGCAACCAGGGCGCTCATGTCGAGCTCAACGAGCTCCTTATCCTTCAACGTGGAAGGAACGTCGCCCGCGACGATACGCTCTGCGAGGCCCTCGACGATGGCGGTCTTGCCCACGCCGGGCTCGCCGATGAGCACGGGGTTGTTCTTGGTGCGGCGCGAGAGCACCTGGATGGTGCGGCGAATCTCCTCGACACGGCCAATGACCGGGTCGAGCTTGCCCTGGCGGGCGAGGTCCGTCACGTTGCGGCCGTAGCGCTCGAGCGCCTCGAACTCCGGCTTGGAATCCTGGCTGGTCACGCGCTCGTCACCGCGGAGGTCGTTGTAGGCCTCCTGGATGCGCTTGCCCGTGAGGCCCGCGTCCTTGAGGATGCGGCCGGCGTCAGAGTGATCGTCCGCGAGGGCGCAGAGGAGGTGCTCGCTCGTGACGTAGGAGTCACCCATCTTGGTGGCGAGCTTCTCCGCAGCGTCAACGACCTTGACGAATTCGTTGGCGAGACCAACTTGCTGGCCCGAGCCAGACACCTTGGGCTCGCGCGCGATCTGGTCATCGACCGCCTTCGCGACGGCGTCAGGATCCGCCCCGACACGCTCGATGATGGAGCTCAGGTTGCGCTCCCCGGAGTCGAGCAGGGCCTTGAGCAGGTGGATGGACTCGACAGAGCCAGCCTGTGCATCCGAGGCGATGCCGATGGCGGCCTGAAGAGCCTCCTGGGCCGTGACGGCCATTTTATCTAGCCTCATAGTTATCACCTCTCTTGGGCGCCCGCCGCGACGGTATCCCCGCGGTGGGCTCGCTGTTTATCGCTGTTGATTGTACCCCGCACACGTCGCCCGCAAACATAAATCTAAGTGTGTGTGTTATAGATTTCCTAACCTTGTTACACGCAGGATTCGCAAGTTGACAAAGGGACTGTCCCTTTGTCAACTCAAGGGACTGTCCCTTTTTCAGGTTTTACAGGTCGCGCGGATAGCAAGGCCGCGGTACCCGGGAGGGGTACCGCGGCCTGGTATTGCGGATATCTTGGAGGCGCTATTCGTCTTGCGGCTTCTCGACACTGCCGCCGAGAAGGCCGCGCATGACCTTCTCAGGCGTCATGCCCTCGTAAGGGGCGAGAGCCGTAATGCGCTCGCGGGTCTTGAACTCGCGCACCTGGTCCTCGAGCTCGCGCACGCGGTCGCGAAGCTCGTCGATCTCGTGCTCCATCTCCTCCTCGTGCTCACGCATGTCGAGGATGCGCACCACACCGGCGAGGTTAATGCCCTCGTCAGTGAGACGGCCGATGAGCTCAAGGCGCTCGATGTCAGCCTGGGAGTACAGGCGGGTGTTGCCGCGAGAGCGGCCGGGGTTCACGAGGCCCTTCTGCTCGTAGACGCGCAGCGTCTGCGGATGCATGCCCGTGAGCTCGGCGGCGACACTGATCATGTAGAGCGGCTTGTTGCGGCTCTCCTCTTTCTTGTGGGCCATGGTGGCCCTCCCTCTCCCAGAGCCCGCCGGGCGTCGCTGGCGGGCGGTTTCTCTCTAGCGTCCCTACTCCTTGGCGCCGATGTACTTGTCTACCTCGGCATGATAGCTGCGCTCGTCCGCGTCGCGAAGAGCCTCGAGCGCATCGCGTTCCTTGGTGGTGAGGCGAGTCGGGACCTTGGCGCGAACGGTGACGAACAAGGCACCCCACGAGCCCTTGCGCTTCACGCTGGGAGCTCCCAGGTCGCGGAAGCGGAAGGTGCGGCCATCCTGAGTGCCCGCCGGAACGCGCAGGCGCACCGTAGCCCCGGAAGGCGTGGGAACGTCAACCGAGGTGCCCAGAGCGAGATCCCACATGCTCATGGGAAGCTCCATCTTCACGTCTGCGCCATCGCGCTTGAAGATCGGGTGCTCCGCGACACTCGTCGTGATGACGAGGTCGCCACGACCGCCGCCGTTCCTACCGTACTCACCACGGTCATGGTAGCGGAGCTTCATGCCGTCATAGGCTCCCGCCGGCACCTTCACGGTGAGCTTCGCGCGCTCGCCGGATGACGGAACCATATAGGAGACGTCGCGACTCGTGCCCTTGAAGGCCTCCTCCGGAGTGAGGCTGATGGTGAGCGTCAAATCGCCGCCACGCATCGACCTGCGCGCCTGAGAGGCGCCCGCGGCACCGCCAAATATCTGGGAGAAATCGAAGTTGGCTCCGAAGGCGCCGTCTCCGCTCCGCACGCTGTTGAAGATGTCAGACCAGTTGCCACCCACATTCGTGGTGTACGAGTAGCCGCCACCCGGAGCGCCGTAGCCACCCCCGGGAATGCCGCCGAACATGAGCATCTGATCGTACTCACGGCGCTTCTTCTCGTCAGAGAGGGTCTCGTACGCCTCGCTGATCTCCTTGAACTTCTGCTCGTCTCCGCCGGCATCGGGGTGATACTTCACCGCGAGCTTGCGGAATGCCTTCTTGATCTCGTCGGCAGTGGCGTCTTTCTTGACGCCAAGTACGTCGTAGAACGTTCTCTGTGCCATGGCGAAGGGCACCCCCTCGAACCGGACGAAGGGGCCTGTGTGGTTGCGGTTTCGCTGACCGGCGGCGGTAAAAAGACAGTCGTCCGCTGCCTGCCACGCACCGGGCAGGACGGGCACGGCACTGGCGTCGATCCGGCAGGACAGCCGCCCGCCCATCATCTCGTGGAGATGGCCGAGGAA
>USBN01000051.1 GCA_900552935.1 uncultured Coriobacteriaceae bacterium
TGGCGGTGTCGTCCACGTTGTGGAACATGCCGCGCATGAGCTGCTCGAGCTTGCCGTCGACCTCCTCGAAGGTCCAGGAGAGGTGCTCGGCGTTCTGGCTCATCTCGAGGCCGGAGACGAGCACGCCGCCGGCGTTAGCGGCCTTGCCGGGCATGAAGGCGACACCATTGGCCTGGAAGTACTCGGTCGCGTCAATCGTCGTGGGCATGTTGGCGCCCTCGCCCACGACCTTCACGCCATTGGCAACGAGGGCCTTGGCGTCCTCGAGGTGCAGCGTGTTCTCGCGAGCGCAGGGAAGCGCGATGTCGCAGGGAAGCTGCCAGACGCCGCGGCCGTCACCCTCATGCCAGGTGGCGGCGGGGCGCTTGTCGACGTACATGGCGAGGGAGACGCCCTTGTCGTGGCCGGAGCGCTTCTTGTTGTAGACATGCTCGAGGACGGTGTAATCGATGCCCTCAGGATCCTCGATCCAGCCGTGGGTGTCGGAGCAGGCGAGGACCTTACCGCCGAGCTGCGAGACCTTCTGGACGGCGTAGATGGCGACGTTGCCGGAGCCGTGGACGACGACGTTCTTGCCCTCGAAGGAGTCGCCGTTGCTCTTGAGGTACTCGTCAACGAAGTAGGCGAGGCCGTAACCGGTGGCCTCGGTACGGGCGAGCGAGCCACCGAAGGAGAGGCCCTTGCCCGTGAGGACGCCGGTCCACTCGTTGCGGAGACGCTTGTACTGACCGAACAGGTAGGCAACCTCACGGCCGCCGACGCCGAGGTCGCCAGCGGGAACGTCGGTGTTGGGGCCAATGTGACGGGCGAGCTCGGTCATGAAGGACTGGCAGAAGTGCATGATCTCGTTGTTGGACTTGCCCTTGGGGTCAAAGTCGGAGCCGCCCTTGCCGCCGCCCATGGGAAGGGTGGTCAGGCTGTTCTTGAGGATCTGCTCGAGGCCGAGGAACTTGAGCATGCCGAGGGTGACGGTGGGATTGAAGCGAAGACCGCCCTTGTAGGGGCCGATGGCGGAGTTGAACTCGACGCGGTAGCCGCGGTTGACCTGGACCTTGCCGGAGTCGTCGACCCACGGCACGCGGAACATGATCACGCGCTCGGGCTCGACAAGACGCTCAAGAAGGGCGGCCTCCTCGTACTCGGGGTGCGCGTCGATGCAAGGCTGTAGGGTGCCGAGAATCTCGGTCGCCGCCTGGAGGAACTCGGGCTGCTCAGGGTAACGGGTCTTAAGCTCGTCGAGAACCCTTTCGGTATACGTCATCGACGTCTCCTCTCATGCGCCATCTTGGCGCAAACGGACCTGGCAGATTGCTCGTCAGCACAGGTGACAGGCACGCCAAGCCACAGGTCGCGAACCGTGCCCCCACGACGCGCGACAAATGTTGGACAGACGCTCAATAAAATACATTTCAGGTGTTTCCGCAAAGCACGCGCGCAGGCACGATTAGCACCGTTGTAACAAACTCAACCCGAGGTCTTCACAATGCGCGCGCAGCACCGGCGACGTAGCAGACATGGTAGCTGCGATGAGCACGAGGTAGGCGTGGGCGTGGCGGCCGCGACGTGCGCGCAGCACCGGCGGCGGCTCCGGCGGGCGCGCGACCCCTCCCCTACGCGCGGCGCGTGGGGTGGATGACCTCGATCGCGCGGTGGGCGCAAGAGATCTCGAAGTGGGAGCCCTCGCAACGCTCGCCGTCGGTCTGGCAGGGCGGCTCGCCATCGAAGTCGATCACGATGTTCGACGCCGTACGGAAGCGCAGGTAGCGCGATCCGGTGTGGAGCGCCACGCGGGCGCGCGCGAGAATGCCGAGCGCCTCGATGGTCGAGGGTGAGCCCTCGGAATAGCAGATGTTGAGCAGGCCGTCATCACACACGGCGTCCGGGCAGATGCGGAACCCTCCGCCGTACGTAGGGCCGACCTGGATGGTGAAGATAACGGAGCTGCCTTCGATCGATTCGCCGTCGATCGCGGCACGGAAGGGCCAGCGGCGCATCTCCCGGCGGATGACGTCGATGCCGGACGCCGCGAACAGACGCGTGCCGTGGGCACCGGTCGCGAGGCGGCGCTCCATAGTATCGATCGCGATGGCGGCGTCGACGCCAAACGACAGCGTCTCATCGAAGTACGTGCCATTTACGAGGCCGAGGTCCACGCGGCGCGTGGTGCCTTGGAGGATCTGCGCGAGGGACTTTTCCGGATCGTTCGGTATCATGCCGAGAGTGCGGGCATAGTCGTTTCCCGAGCCCAGGGGAATGACCCCCAGGCGCGGGCGGTGGTCGTCGTCAATCTTCATCAGGCCGTTAACTACCTCGTGGATTACACCGTCGCCACCAAGGGCGAGGACCGTGTCAAACGAGGAGGCCGCCGCGGCCATGTCGATGGCCGCCTTGGGGCCGGAGGTGAGGCGAACGTCGAACCCGTCCGTCGCGGACTCGTACGCCGAGAGCGTGCGGCGAACGAACTCCGCGCCTTCGGCACCGGCGCCGCTCTGCGATGCCGGGTTTGCAATAACGAGCGTGTGGCCGAGCGAGAACGCCATGGTCCCTCCGAGGATCCAGCCGGTCCTGCGCCGGCACTGCGTTCCATTGTATCCCCCAATACAGACTCGCGCCGAGCCTGGGTGTTCGAGCGGTGACGCCGCGGGTAAACTTGCGCGCCGTCCGTCAATCGTTCAGACTAGCGCGCCATCCACCAGTCGCTCGAACCTGTGTGCCCGCCCGGTTGCCGCTCAAAAATGGCGCGAGCGCAAAGTCGGCGCAACATAAGCCACATCGCAAGATGGCCAGACCCGCCGTTTGGTCATCGCTTGGCCATCGATGCGCCATCGTTTGCCCACCATTTTCCAATCGCACAACTTTTCGTTTGCCCCAATCGGGCTGCTCGCCTATACTTAACCGGCGTTCCGGGGCGTGGCGCAGTTTGGTAGCGCATCTGCTTTGGGAGCAGAGGGTCGCTGGTTCGAATCCAGTCGCCCCGACCAACGCATGCGGGTGTGGTTCAACGGTAGAACCTCAGCCTTCCAAGCTGATGACGCGGGTTCGACTCCCGTCACCCGCTCCATGCAAAACAGCAGCTCAGAGGTATTCAAGCCTCTGGGCTGTTTTGTTTTCCGCACTCGACGTAACGATTGATGACAAACAGCACGGGTCCGCCCAGCTGTCATGCGCACGTCTCTGCACGCCGTGATGCCGCAATCGCATCCCCCAAAGCACACAAAAAAGCGGCCGCCACCGCACGCAGCGATAGCGACCGCTTCCATATCACGCGATACGCATGACGCTCAGCAGCTCCCGGAACGCTCCCGGCAGCCGTCGAAGCCCGCCCAACTACTTCTGGGCAGCCTCGAGCGCAGCCTTGACCTCTTCCTTGGTCTTGAGCGCGAGGACCTTCTCGGCCAGGGCGTCAGCCTCGGCCTTCGTCCACTGGGAGATGATCTTGCGGGTGCGCAGGATCGACGGGGCGCTCACGGAGAACTCGTCCAGGCCGAAGGAGATCAACATCGGGATAAGCAGCGGATCGGCCGCGGCCTCGCCGCACATGCCAACCATGATGCCGGCCTTGTTGCCCTCTTCGATGATGCGCTTGATGGAGCGCAGCACTGCGGGCTGATAGACGGTGTAGAGGTAACGCACGGCGTCGTTGCCGCGGTCAGCGCACATGGTGTAGCCGATGAGGTCGTTCGTGCCGATGGAGAAGAAGTCGCACTCGGCGGCAAGGTCGTCGGCGATGAGGGAGGCGGCGGGCGTCTCCATCATGGTGCCAACCTCGATGTTCTTGTTGTACTCCACGCCCTCGGCGTCGAGCTCGGCCTTGCACTCCTCCACGAGCTTCTTGACGTCGCGGACCTCGTCAAGGTCAGTCACCAGCGGGATCATGATCTTGATGTCGCCAAAGGCGGAGGCGCGGAGCAGGGCGCGGAGCTGCACCTTGTACTGATCGGCGTTGGAGAGGCAGTAGCGGACGGCACGGTAGCCCATGAACGGGTTATCGTCATGGGTGAGGTGGAGGTACGGAATCTCCTTGTCGCCGCCCACATCAAGGGTGCGGATGATGACCGGCTTGTCCTTCATGCGAAGGGCGACCTTCTGGTACGCGGCGAACTGCTCGTCCTCGCTGGGGAGCTCGGTGGCATCCATGAAGAGGAACTCGGAGCGGAACAGGCCAACGCCCTCGTCGTCGCGCTCGGCGGCGACGTTGGCGTCATCGGGGTTGCCGATGTTGGCGACGAGAAGCTTCTCGAGACCGTCGGCGGTCTTCGTCGGGACGCCACGGTAGGCCTCGAGCGCGGCCTTCTCGGCAGCGGCCTTCTCGGCAAGATCCCTGAATCCCTCAAGCTCGGTCTCAGACGGAGCGAGGACGACCTCGCCGGTGGTGCCGTTCACGACGACGGTGTCGCCGTTCTTGATGAGGGAGCAAGCGTTCTCGAGCGACAGGACAGCCGGAATCTCGAGGGCGCGGGCGATGATCGCGGAGTGGGAGGTGCGGCCGCCGACCTCGGTTACGATGCCGACGACGTTCTCCTTGTCGATCGTGGCGGTCATGGACGGCGTGAGGTCGTGCACGACGACGATGGAGTCCTTGGGAAGGACGGAGAGGTCGACGAGCTCCTTGCCGAGAAGCTCGGCGAGGATGCCGGTGCGGATGTCCTGGACGTCAGCGCAGCGCTCGCGAATGAGCTGCTCCTCAGAGGCATCGAACATGGCGTAGAACATGTCGCAGACCTCGTCGATGGCCTGCTCGGCGCACTTGCCGTCGTTGATGCGGTTGTTGACCTCATCGATCATGAAGGGGTCGTTGGCCATGGTGATGTGACCCACCATGATCTCGGCCTCCTTCTCGCCGACCGTAACCTTCATGCGGTCAGCCTGAGCCTGCGTCTTGGCGCAGAAGGCATCGAGGGCGGCCTGATAGCGGGCGCGCTCCTCCTCGTCAGTGTCCTGGTGCGTGGCCGGAACGTAGGACAGGTCCGGCTCGACGGCAACCTGAGCAGAGCCGATGCCGATACCGTCAGACGCGTTAACACCCTTGTACATGAATCCCCCCTGGATCTAAGTACCCTAAGTAGCAATAGAAAGGAGGGTCAGCGCAGTGCGCCGCCCTCCTTAACACGCCATCTGTGGCACGGGGCCAAGGCCCCAAAGGCGATACTACTCGCCGATGCCGCTCTTGACGAGCTCGACGGCGGCGGCGAGAGCGTCAGCCTCGTCAGCGCCATCGCACTTGATCTCAATCTCGGTACCGCAGGAAAGGCCAGCGGCCATGAGGGCCATCGGCGACTTGCCGTTGGTCTCCTTGCCATCGGCAACGATGGTCACGGTGCTGGCGAACTTGCCCATGGCGGAGGCAAAGGTGCCGGCCGGACGCATGTGAAGACCCTGCGGATTGATGAGCGTAACCTTCTCGGAAACCATGCTGAACTCCTCTTTTTTCTTTATGGCCCTTGCGAGCCCTACCCCATAAACACTATGAGCCGACGGATACCCCCGCGACTCATCCACGTGCTTAGGTCGAGTCTAGCAGACCATGAGCACGCTGGAACCTAAATACCAAACCAGAACGCTTCCGTTCGTCAACACCATCGAATCTACGACAACGGCTACTCTGCGTCCTTGGCTTCCTTTGCCTCCTTGGCCGGCTTCTTCTCCTTAGAAGCAGTGGCCTTCTTGGCGAGCTCCTCGTCCATGATCTTGGTGAGGCTGTCATAGAACTTATCGATGGTCGAACGCTGGGCGAGGCCCTTGCTGGCAGCGGTGGCGGAACCGCAGGCGCTCGCGAAGTTGAGGGCGTCCTGATAGGACTTGCCGGCGTCGAGGCTCGCAAGGAAGCCGGCGACCATCGAGTCACCGGAGCCCGTCGCGTTCACGAGACGGCACGGCGGGCACTTGGTGATGTACTCGGTGCCATCAGCCGCGACGAGCGCAGAGCCCTCGCCACCGCAGGAGACAACGACGTTCTGGGCGCCGCGCTCGTGGAGCAGACGCGCGTAGGGCAGGCACTCCTCCGGGGTCTCCGGGGAGACGTCGAAGAGCTTGCCGAGCTCGTGGTGGTTAGGCTTGATCATGAAGGGCTTCGACTCGAGGGACTGGAGCAGAAGCGTGCCCGGAGCGTCGACGACGAAGCGGATGCCGCGGCCGGCGAGGCGGGTCATGATGATCTGGTACATGTCATCAGGCAGGCACTTGGGGATGGAACCCGTGAGGACGAGGGTGTCACCGGCCTTGATGCGGTCAAGGCGGCCAAACATCTCATCGACCTTGTCGTTCGGGATCTTGGGGCCCATGCCGTTGATGATGGTCATCACGATGCCGTTGAGCTTGACGTTGATGCGCGTGAAGCCCTTCTCAAGGCGCACGAAGTTGCACGTGACGCCCGCGCTCTGAAGGGTCTCGAGAATGTAGTCACCAGTGAAGCCGGCGATGATGCCGAGGCAGATGGTGTCAACGTTGAGCTCGTTCAGGATGCTGGAGACATTGATGCCGTTACCACCACAACGAACCTCTTCGCTTGTGGAACGGTTGGTGAAGCCCATGTCGAGCGTCGTGGGGTGCATCACGTAGTCGACGGCAGGGTTGAAGGTAACGGTGTAAATCAAGGGGCGCTCCTTCCTCAGTTTTTCGCAGACTCCAGTATGACACACGAAAGGGCCCCTGACAGTGCTTTCAGGAGCCACTCAGCCAAAAAGTTGACCTCCGTTTAATGGCCATATGCTGGGTTTTAGCAAAAATCTTGCCATCGGGCGCCTCCGCGCGGAGGACGAACCCGACAAGAAGTAAGGGACTCTTCTGGCGCGGCCCGACGTGCCGCCGCGCGACGAGAAATATCCCTACTGCTCGAGGCCGGCGTTGATCGCGTCGACGACCTGGGAGGCCTCTGCGGCATCAAAGACGGAGGAACAGAAGTTGGCATCCGAAACCATGACGGCAAGCTTTGAGAGGATGCGAAGGTGCTCGGTGCCACGCTCGCCGTCGGGGATGAACAGGGCGACGGCGACCTTGACAGGAGCCTTGTCCATGGTCTCCCACTTGACGGGCTCAGCGAAGCGGAGGACGACGATGCAGGGGTCTGCGACCTCAGCGCACTTGCAGTGAGGAATGGCGAAGCCGCCCATCATGCCCGTGGAACCCTCGGCCTCACGAGCCTTGAGGGCCTCCGCGAGCGTGGACGCGTCCGCACCAATGCCGAGCTCGGCCGCCTTCTGCGCGGCAAGGTCAAGAGTCTCGTCACGAGCGGTGGCGGTGCAATCAAGAATCACGTGGTCATTGTCGAGCAGTGCCATTGGGTCTCCCCTCTCCCGGCCAGCTCCGCCGGCCGATGTCATTCGTACCGGAAGCATGGTACTCACGTGCGTGCCAGCTCGCAAATAGATGTAACCAATTTGCAAAAAGATATACCAAATTTCACAAGCGTTAGCAGGAGCAAAACACATGGCAGTCCGGACTGTTTGCAAAACCAGGCGAGCCATATGCATCCAAGGCGCACTCGTGGTAATAGGGCCACATCACGGCACGGCAGCGCGAGTCCAGGGCCGCATCGCGGCGCAGCGGCCAGAAATAGCAAAAGGCCCCGGGGTTACCGGGGCCTTGCATGCAATGGTGGAGCATTCTCCACAGCACTCGAACCCAACACCTCTTCACGGGAGATCGTTTTGGCATCGTCCGTGAAGTTGAAATTGAGCACGACCCGGTCGTCAAAGACGTAGACCGAG
>USBN01000052.1 GCA_900552935.1 uncultured Coriobacteriaceae bacterium
CATCAAGCAGGGCAACGCCCTCGGCATCGACCCGCGCCGCATCACCTGGAAGCGCGTCGTCGACATGAACGACCGCCAGCTGCGCAACATCGTCTGTGGCCTCGGCGGCGTCGCCAACGGTATGCCCCGCGAGGACGGCTTCGACATCACCGTCGCCTCCGAGGTCATGGCCTGCTTCTGCCTAGCCACCTCCATCGCGGACCTCAAGGCCCGCCTCGGCCGCATCGTGGTTGGTTACACCTTCGATCGCGCGCCCGTCACCGCGCATGACCTCCACGCCGAGGGCGCCATGACGGCGCTGCTCAAGGATGCCGTCTCGCCTAACCTTGTCCAGACGCTCGAGCATACGCCCGCGTTCGTCCACGGCGGCCCCTTCGCTAACATCGCCCACGGCTGCAACTCCGTCATGGCGACCGACGTCGCGATGAAGCTCGGCGACTACGTCGTCACCGAGGCGGGCTTCGGCGCGGACCTCGGCGCCGAGAAGTTCTGCGACATCAAGTGCCGCATGGCCGGGCTCACCCCAAGCGCCTGCGTGGTCGTCGCCACCGTGCGCGCCCTCAAGCACAACGGCGGCGTGCCCAAGACGGCGCTCTCCGAGGAGAACCTCGAGGCCCTCGAGGCCGGCATGCCCAATCTCCTGCGCCACGTCACCAACATGCGCGAGGTCTTTGGCCTGCCCGTTGTCGTCGCCATCAACGCGTTCCCCATGGACACGAAGGCCGAGCTCGACCTCGTTGAGGCCAAGTGCCACGAGCTGGGCGTGAACGTCGCCCTGTCCGAGGTCTGGGCGAAGGGCGGCGAGGGTGGCCTGGCCCTCGCCGAGGAGGTCGGGCGCCTGTGCGACGAGCCCAGCGAGTTCACGCAGGCCTATGAGCTCGGCGGTATCCGCGAGACCATCGACGCCATCGCCCGCCGCGTCTACCACGCTGACGGCGCCGACTTCACGCCGGCTGCCGCCAAGCAGATCGCGCAGCTCGAGGAGCAGGGCTTCACGAACATGCCCGTCTGCATGGCCAAGACCCAGTACTCCTTCTCCGACGACGCCAAGAAGCTGGGCGCCCCCGAGGGCTTCCGCATCACGGTCCGCTCGGTGAAGGTCTCCGCCGGTGCCGGCTTTATCGTTGCCCTCACGGGTGACATCATGACGATGCCGGGTCTGCCCAAGCGCCCCGCCGCGGAGAACATCGATGTCGACGAGGACGGCCGCATCACCGGCCTTTTCTAGGGAGTCACCCCAGTTCATGAGTGTTTCTATGACCGAGAAGACCTGCGCGGAGTTCTCCGAGCGCCTGGCCGCCCGGGAGCCCGTCCCGGGCGGCGGCGGGGCCTCCGCCTACGTGGGGGCGCTGGGAACGGCGCTCTGCACGATGGTCTGCCGCTTTACCGAGGGCAAGCCCGCCTACGCCGCGCATGACGAGAGCATCCACCACACGATCGCCGCGACCGACCGTATCCGCCACGAGCTCCTCGTCCTGATGGACGAGGACGCCCGCGCGTATGCGGCGGTCTCGGCTGCCTACGCGATCGATCGCGACGACCCGCGCCGCGCGGATGCCATCGAGGCGGCCCTCCATGAAGCGGCGCTTCCGCCGTATCGCATCATGGTGGCCTGCGCCCGCTCGCTGGCACTTCTAGAGGAGCTGGGAGACCACGTGTCACGCCTGCTCATCTCGGACGTGGCGTGTGGCGCGCAGCTTTGCCGAGCCGCCCTCATGAGCGCGAGCCTCACGCTCTATGCCAACACTACCGCCATGGTCGATCGCAAGCGTGCCTATGAGCTCGAGGAGGAGTGCGAGGAACTGCTCGAGCACTGGCTGCCTCGGGCGGACGCCCTGGCTGACGCCGCCGCACGCGCGGTGAGGGGGAGGGGTTAGCGTGGCGAAGCTTCTCAAGGGTGCACCCGTCGCGGCGAGGCTTACGGAGGAGACTGCTGCCCGCGCGGCGGAGCTCGGCTCCTGCGGTATCGTGCCCACGCTCTGCCTGATCCGCGTGGGCGAGCGCGCCGACGACCTCTCCTACGAGCGAGGCCTGCTCAAGCGCGCCGCGTCTGCCGGTGTTGACGTGCGCAAGGTTGTGCTTGACCCTACCTGCTCGCAAGGCGAGCTCATGGCCGCCATCTTTGCCGCTAACGAGGACCCGGCCGTCCACGGCATCCTGATGTTTCGTCCCCTTCCCGCCTCGCTCGACGAGGTGGCCGCTTGCGAGGCAATCGCTCCCGAGAAGGACGTCGACTGCCTTACCTCGACATCGCTCGCTCGCGTCTTCACCGACTCCGGCGAGGGTTACGCCCCGTGCACAGCGGATGCGGTCATGCACCTGCTCTCCGCTGCCGGCGTGTCGCTCGAGGGCGCTCGCGTGACCGTGGTGGGCCGCTCGCTCGTGATCGGCAGGCCCGTCGCGATGATGCTCCAGGCCGCGAACGCCACCGTGACGATGTGCCACTCCAAGACGCGGGACCTTGCGCGGTGCTGTCACGAGGCGGACGTGCTCGTGGTCGCCTGCGGGCGGGCACGCATGGTGGGCGCGGACTGCGTGCGTCCCGGCCAGGTGGTCGTCGACGTGGGTATCAACTGGGACGAGAGCGCTGGCAGGCTCGTCGGCGACGTCGACTTCGGCGCCGTGGAGCCCGTCGTCGACGCCATAACGCCCGTTCCCGGTGGGGTGGGCTCGCTCACCACCGCCGTTCTTATGAAGCATGTCGTGCAGGCGGCGGAGCGTGCCGCGGCCCGCACTAAGGGGGAATAGCATGACCGAAGATCTCAGGGCCCAGACCGACGCCGAGGTGGCGCAGTCCGCGCCTGTCGTCGTAACGCCCACCGCCGTGTGCCCGGTGTCCGGCAAGGCCGGCCACGTCGCCGGCGTCGACCGGCCGCGCATCGAGGCCGCCGTCCGCGAGCTGCTCATCGGCATCGGCGAGGACCCGGATCGCCCGGGCCTCGTGGGCACGCCGGACCGCGTGGCGCGCGCGTGCGAGGAGCTCTTCTCGGGCCTGGCGGACGACCCGGCCCGCCATCTGCGCAAACAGTTCCACGAGGAGGGCAACGAGGAGCTTGTCGTCATGCGCGACATCCCGTTCCACTCCATGTGCGAGCATCACATCCTGCCGTTCATCGGCCGCGCGCACGTCGCCTACATCCCGCGCGACGGCCGCATCACGGGTCTCTCGAAGATCGCGCGCTGCGTGGCGGGCTTCGCCGCCCGCCCCCAGCTCCAGGAGCGTCTCACCGGTCAGGTGGCCGACGCCATGATGGCCGAGCTCGACCCCGTGGGCGTTATGGTCGTCATCGAGGCGGAGCACACCTGCATGACGATGCGCGGCATCCGTGCTGCCGGAGCCATGACCGTCACGAGCGCCGTCCGCGGCGCGCTCAAGACCGACAATAAGACCCGTGAGGAGGCCCTTCGCCTCCTTGGCAGGTAGCGTGCGCCAGGCTCTCGTTCGCCGTCCGCGCCCGACCCTTCGCGTGCCGCCCTCCGCCACCAGGCGCGAGGCGCGGCCGTGCCCCCTTCCTGAGGAGTTCCTTGCACATGTATCAGATTCCGTTTGAGATTCCCTCCTACACCTTCGACGAGGCGATGGAGAGGCTTCACGCCACCAAGAAGTTCGGCATCCAGCCCCTGCTCGAGAGCGTCGAGGACATGCTCGCAGAGCTCGGCAATCCGGATGACCATTTCGAGAGCGTTCAGATCGCAGGCACCAACGGTAAGACCTCGACCTCGCGCTATACCGCCGCGATCCTCATGGGGGAGGGCAAGCGCGTCGCCCTCTATACCTCGCCCGAGCTCGTATACCTCACGGAGCGCATGGAGGTCATGGGCCGCCCTGTGAGCGAGGAGAGCTTCGCGCGTGGCATGGCGGCAGCCGTCACCTCAGGCGAGCGCGTGAACGCGCGCCGCAGCGCCGCGGGGGAGAGGCCCTATGACATCACGGAGTTCGACCTGCTCACCGTGGCCGCCCTCGTCGTCTTCGCCGAGGCGGGCGTTGACGTCGCCGTGCTCGAGTGCGGCATGGGCGGGCGCTGGGACGCGACGAGCGCCGCGCACAACATCAAGTCCGTCGCCGTCACGGGCATCGGACTCGATCACATGAGGATCCTCGGCGACACGCTCGAGGCCATCGCGGGCGAGAAGGCCGCCATCATCAAGCCCGGAAGGACCTGCGTCCTTGGCGTGGGCACGGCGACCCCGGCGAGCGTCGAGGACGTCTTCCTCGAGCGTTGCGCCGAAGCCGGCGTCACCCCGACGCTCCTGCGCCCCAGGGACCTCGCCGACGCCGCGGGCGAGATGCATCCGGGCGTCCCGCGCGAGCACGCGGACCTGCCGCACGCCTTCTACGAGGTCACGAGCCGTCCCACGAGGATTGGCGACAACCTCGTCCTCGACGTGGAGACCGGCGTGGGAGGCGCCGAGGTCCACGCGTACCGTGGCGTCTCGGCTCCCAAGCCCGGCTATCAGGCGGCGAACATCTCGTGCGCCGCCGCGCTGGCCGAGCACTACCTCGGTTGCGCACTCGACGAGGAGAGTCTCCTTCGCTCCGTGGCCGCCTGTCCCACGCCGGGCCGCTTCGACCTCGTCTCGACCGAGCCGCCCGTGCTCATCGACGCCTGCCACAACCCGCAGAGCGTCCAGACGTTCCTTGCCGCCGTGCGTGGCGTCGACCCGGACGTCACGAGCAGGCCGGCGCTTTTGTGCGCGGTCCTTGCCGATAAGGACGTCGAGGGCATCGTGGGGCTTCTCGCCCCGGAGTTCCCCGAGGTTTACGTCACGCGCACCCAGTCTGACCGCGCCCTCGCGCCCGCCGAGCTCGCTGGGATGTTCGAGCGCGCTGGGAAGGCGCCCAAGGCCGTGTTCGCGAGCGTCGAGGAGGCGCTGACCGCGCTCGAGGGCGTGTCACTCGTGGCTTGCGGCTCCATCACGACGGCGGGCGAGGTCGCAGGCGTCCTCAGGCCCGGAGTGCAAGGCGGCGAGGCCTAGCCGCGCTGGTGCCTCGCGCCTGAACGCGGAGGCCTGGTCGCGCTGTGCCTCGCTCCTGAGCGCGAAAGCCCGGCAGCGCCGGCCCTTCGCGTCTGAATTTGTGCCTGACGCGGAGACGTCCCCGGCCGCCTTGCCCGTCGCCCGATGGCTGGTACAATCTCGTTCGTTGTGTCTTAAGTTGAGGACTGCCGTTGCTCGCGGTGAACGTCTCGTATGACAAAGGAGCTCGTCACATGTCCGACCTCATCGACCAGATTCTCACCCCCGAGGTGCGCATGGTGCTCTACCTCATGCTCGCCTGCGTCGTCATGCTCTACGTGCTCTCGATCGTCTACGTCATCCGCGACGCTCAGCGCCGTGGCGCAGAGCCCTGGTGGCTCTGGGCGATCATCTCCGTGATCCCCATCGTGGGCCTTCTCGCCTACGTCATCCTTCGTCCCAGCTCCTACCTGGTCGACCGCGAGGAGCAGGACCTCGACATCGCGCTTCGCGAGCACCAGCTCTCGCACTACGGCATCTGCCCCAAGTGCGGCACGCCCATCGACAAGGACTTCATCGTGTGCCCCAACTGCAACACGCAGGTCCGCAACGTCTGCCCGACGTGCCACCGCCCGCTCAACGCGGACTGGAAGGTCTGCCCCTACTGCCGCACGCGCATCCAGTAGCGCGCCTGCCCCATATGCAGCCTACGAGGCCTCGTCTTCGCGACGGGGCCTTTTTGCGAAATCTCCTGCTGGCGAGGGGCAATCATGTTGTCCGCCACGGCTGCAGTGAAGGGCGCTTTGTGGTAAACCTAGAGAGCTGTAAATGCGCGCGTTTGCCGCGCCGTCGTTCGAAAGGCTCCAACTGATGCAGCTTTCGCTCGCACAGGGAACACGAACTCAGACTATCTAGGCGTCTGTCCCTTTCAGGGCCGCGAGGTCATGTGACAGGCGCCCTATAACCGCCCCACCGCCGTCATGGCGCATGGGCGTTTTTCTTAACTGTTTGCACATACTCGAGAGAGGTTTTCCATGAAGGTTCTGTACAACGACGGCCACGTCGACGAGTGCCCCGCGGAGGAAGAGCTCCACGTCATCCGCCACTCCGCCGCCCATATCATGGCCCAGGCCATCAAGCGTCTCTATCCCGAGGCTGACTTCGCCTACGGTCCCGCCACGGACAACGGCTTCTACTACGACGTCGACCTCGGCGACAAGAAGATCAGCGAGGAGGACTTCCCCGCGATCGAGGCCGAGATGAAGAAGATCTGCAAGGAGAACCTCAAGTTCACCGTCTTCGAGAAGTCCCGCGAGGAGGCCGTCGCCCTCATGGAGGAGCGCGGCGAGAAGTACAAGGTCGAGCACATCGGCGACCTCGCTGATGACGCCCGCATCACCTTCTACCAGCAGGGCGAGTACATCGATATGTGCGTCGGCCCGCACCTCTGCTACACGAAGGCCCTCAAGGCCTTCAAGCTCACCGGCACCTCCGGCGCCTACTGGAAGGGCGACAAGGACAACAAGATGCTCACGCGCATCAACGGCGTCGCCTTCGCCACCAAGGAGGAACTCGAGGAGCACCTGCACATGATCGAGGAGGCCAAGAAGCGCGACCACCGCAAGATCGGCCGCGAGATGGACCTCTTCATGATGCGCGATGAGGCTCCCGGCTTCCCGTTCTTCCTGCCCAACGGCATGATCATCAAGAACACGCTCCTCGACTACTGGCGCGAGATCCACCACAAGGCCGGCTACGTCGAGATTTCCACGCCGCTCATCATGAACAAGCAGCTCTGGAAGACCTCCGGCCACTGGGACCACTACAAGGACAACATGTACTCCACCGTCATCGATGACGAGGAGTACTGCATCAAGCCGATGAACTGCCCGGGTGGCGTTCTCGTCTATGCCTCCAAGCCGCACTCTTACCGCGAGCTTCCCATCCGCGCCGGCGAGATCGGCCTCGTGCACCGTCACGAGCTGCGCGGCGCTCTCCACGGCCTGTTCCGCGTCCGCTGCTTCAACCAGGACGACGCCCACCTGTTCGTCCGTCCGGACCAGCTCACGGACGAGATTGTCGGCGTCGTGAACCTCATCGACTCCGTGTACCAGAAGTTCGGCTTCAAGTACCACGTCGAGCTCTCCACCCGTCCGGACGACTCCATGGGCTCTGACGAGGACTGGGAGCGCGCGGAGGAGGGCCTCAAAACCGCCCTCAACGAGCTTGGCATGGACTACGAGGTCAACGAGGGCGACGGTGCCTTCTATGGCCCGAAGATCGACTTCCACCTCGAGGATTCCCTTGGCCGCACCTGGCAGTGCGGTACCGTCCAGCTCGACTTCCAGATGCCGATCAACTTCAACCTCGAGTACACCGACGCCGACGGCACCAAGAAGCGCCCGATTATGCTTCACCGTGTCTGCTTCGGCTCCGTCGAGCGCTTCATCGGCATCCTGATCGAGCACTACGCCGGCAAGTTCCCGACGTGGCTCGCGCCCGTCCAGGTCGACGTCCTTCCCGTCTCCGAGAAGAGCCGCGACTATGCCCACCAGGTCGCCGACAAGCTCGATGCCGCCGGCATCCGCGTCAAGGTCGATG
>USBN01000053.1 GCA_900552935.1 uncultured Coriobacteriaceae bacterium
GTGGTGCTCTGTGCCGTTGCTGGCGCTGCCGTTGTCATCGCGCGTCGGCAGCGGTTCCGTCCGCTAGTTTCCGCTTGAGACCATCGGGGCGATTGCCGCGGCGAGGCCGGAGATGGGCATCGTCTGGAGCCAGATGCGACCCGGGCCGGTGAGCACGGTGTTGAACATGCCCTCGCCGCCGAGCAGGATGTTTTTGGCACCCTTAACCATCTGGGCCTCGATGGAAACGCTCTCCTCGAAGCCGGCGACGTTGCCGGTGTCGACGACCATCTGCTGGCCGGCCGCGAGCTGGTACTCGACCAGGTCACCGTCGATCTCCGCGAAGGCGATGCCGTTGCCGGTGAGCCTCTGCATGACGAAGCCCTCGCCGCCGAAGATGCCGGTCTTGGCGCTCTTGTTGAAGTGGACGCTGAGCTCGACGCCGCGCTCCGCGGCCAGGAACGCCCGCTTCTGGAGGATCCAGCTCTGGCCGGGGGCAATCTGGATCGGCATGATGCGGCCGGGGAAGCTTGAACCGAAGGCGATCATCGCGTTGCCGCGAGCGGTCCAGATGTTCTGGAACAGGCTCTCGCCGGAAACGGCCTTCGAGAACATCTTGCCGATGCCACCGCCCGTGGTGCTCATCTCCATGTTGGGCGTCATCCAGACCATGGAGCCGCCCTCGGTGATCATTGACTCGCCGTCCGCGAGGGTGCACGTGACGACCGGGAAGGTCCCTCCGATGATGTTGTACTGCATGGTGAGCTCCTCTCTTCCCTTGGGAGAGTCGACTGGATATTAGGGTGCACGAGCGCCCTACCAGCTCTTTTATCGAGCCTTAGCGATAGCGCCCGGAATCTTGTTCAAGCATACGCGAGGGGTTCGAATTCGATAGACGGGATGTCAGCATCATCGGCGGATGGTTGGTTCGTCGCGAGGGCACCGGCTTCCTAATGCGGGCGTCGGCCTCACGTTGGCGAACGGTTGGCTCGTCGCTCGGGTGACGACCTCCTATTGGCGGGCGCCAGACCTGTCGCGCGGGCATTGTCACGGCACAAGAAAAGGGCCCGCCGCCGGATGGCGACGAGCCCATGTGCGCTCAGAATCTGCGAGTGGCCACTAGGCGCTCGGGCAGATCTTCTTGAAGAGGGCGACGACGTCGTCGTGGTTGGCCTCGCGCGGGTTGCCCGGGAAGCAGGCGTCAGCCATGGCGTCGGTGGCGAGCTGGTCGATCTCGTCGGCCTTCATGGCCTCGCAGACGTGCGGGATGTTGACGTCGGCGGAGAGCTGCTTGACGGCGGCGATGGCGGCGTCGGCGGCCTCGTCATCGCTCATGCCGGTGGTGTCGACGCCCATGGCGACGGCGACCTCGGCCAGTCGCTTGGTCACGACGGGCTTGTTGAACTCCATTGCGATCGGGAGGAGCATGGCGCAGGCGACGCCGTGCGGGGTGTCATAGTGCGCGGAGAGGGTGTGCGCCATGGAGTGGTCGATGCCCAGGCCCACGTTGGAGAAGCCCATGCCGGCGACGTACTGGCCAAGGGCCATGCCCTCGCGGCCGCTGCCGGGCTTGCCGCTCTTGGCCTCGGCGACGGCGTCGCGGAGGTTCTGGGAGATGAGCTGGATGGCCTTGAAGTGGAACATGTCGGAGAGCTCCCAGGCACCCTTGGTGGTGTAGCCCTCGATGGCGTGGGTGAGGGCGTCCATGCCGGTGGCGGCGGTGAGGCCGGCGGGCATGGTGGCCATCATTTCAGGGTCGACGACGGCGACGTCGGGGATGTCGTTGACGTCGACGCAGACGAACTTGCGGACCTTCTCCGGGTCAGTGATGACGTAGTTGATCGTGACCTCGGCAGCGGTGCCGGCGGTGGTGGGAACGGCGATGGTGAAGGTGGCGTGCTTCTTGGTGTCAGCGACGCCCTCGAGGGAGACGACGTCGGCGAACTCGGGGTTCTCGACGATGATGCCGATGCCCTTGCAGGTGTCCATGGAGGAGCCGCCGCCGATGGCGATCATCATGTCAGCACCGGAAGCCTTGAAGGCCTCGACGCCGTCCTTGACGTTCTGGATGGTGGGGTTGGGCTTGATCTCGCTGTAGAGAGTCCAGGGGATGCCGGCGGCATCGAGCTGGTCGGTGACCTTGGCGGTGACGCCGAACTTCACGAGGTCGGGGTCGGAGCAAACGAAGGCCTTCTTATAGCCGCGACGCTGAATCTCGCCGGGAATCTCCTTGATGGCGCCGGCGCCGTGATAGGAGATGTTGTTGAGGACGAAGCGATTGACTGCCATATTTACCCTCCTAGGGTGTTGGTGATCCGGAGCAAGCCCCCTTGCTGCGGATCAGCGCGCCCGGCCGTATGCCGTGCTTTTCAAGCAAAAAGGATACCCGGCGTCAAGTGCTTTTAGCGCATCAATTGGGTGAGTGGTAGCAGAATGGAACATCGTTCGTATTAACGAACACTCGTCTCGTGCGGCCGTGGCCGTCTTGTGCGAGAAGCGCGGCGAGCGGCACTGGCTACCGCGTCCAATCGCCTAAAACGGCGCCTTCGTGACGCGATGGAGGCGAATCTCGTCGCAGACGGCGTCAGTGCGGTGGCAGAGCAGGTACTCGACCGCGTCCGCCATGTCGTCCGGCACGATCATCGGCGTGCCGACGAGGTCCGGACGCGTGATGGCGACCATGTCCGTGAGGACTCCGCCAGGCGCGATGACGTGAACGCGGACACCGTCGTCGTACACCTCGTTCGCGAAGGACTTGGAGAGGCCGTATAGCGCGTGCTTGCTGGTGACGTAGGCACTCTGGTTGGGGTAGCCCTCATGGGCGACGACCGAGCAGATGTTCACGATCTCCGCTGCCTTCGAGGCGCGGAGGAGCGGGAGCGTTTCGCGCATGAGGATGAACGGCGCGCGGACGTTCGTCGCCATGACGGCGTCAAACTCGTCTGTGGCGACGCCCTCGAGCGGGCCTGCCTGGACGATGGCCGCGTTGTTCACGAGGATGTCGAGGCCACCCTGTTCTTTGAGCGCTTCGACGAGGGCGAGGATGGAGGCCTCGTCCTTGAGGTCGCAGGCGCGGACGACGGCGTGAGTGTCGAAGCCCGCCTCAGCCGCTGCCTTATCGCAAGCCCTCGCTGTCTCGACCAGGCGCGTCTCGGTGCGGCCCACGACCGTGACGGTGCAGCCGAGCGCCGCCAGCCTCTTGGCGATCGCGGCGCCAATGCCCGTGCCCGCTCCCGTGACCAGTGCCCGCTCGCCTTCGATGCTCGTCCTCATACGATTCCCTTTCGCCTGGGTTCTGCGTGCTATCGCGCGTGCTACAGCCCAAGATACAACCGTCTGGCCCTCGTCGCGTCGCCGCGGCGGAACTAACTGAGTTGGGATCCGCTCGCGCTCATCATGTTACCGAGCCGGGGCCCGTTCGCGCTCATCTGCGCTCGCTGCGCCGCTGCGTTGCTGCGACGGGGCCTGCCCGCCTTCGTCCGCGCTCGCCATGTCGGGACACGCCCGCTCGCACGCGCTTTCCAATTGTGAAAAATCCGTTTCCCATCTGTCTTGAAAACGAGAAGTGCGAGTATCATATGCTCGTTAGTTAAGTTGTTAAGTAAGCGGGTGTGACCGCTTTCGCAACGACAACGGACGCGACAGAGAGGTGTTTCGCATGGTCAAGGCATTGGTTGTCTGCCGTGCTGGCGTTGGCTCCAGCATGCTGCTCCAGACCAAGATCGAGCAGATCTGTGCCAAGCGCGGCTACAAGATTGAGGTCAACCACGGTAAGCTCGACGATCTCGTCGGCTTCGACGGTGACGTCATCGTTACGATGAGCGACCTCGCCTCGGAGATCGAGGGCAAGTTCCCGCACATCGTGAGCATCTTTGATATCACCAACGAAGAGGAGATTGGCCAGAAGATGGGTGAGTTCATCAACGCCTATGACGGCATGCCTTCCGCTGCCGACGACAAGGCCCGTGTCGATGTTTTCCTGGGCATCATGCAGGAGCAGGTCAAGGCCTTTATTGACAGCATCGACTACGACTCCATCACCGCTGCCAAGCGCCTGATCCAGGATGCCGAGGCCAAGGGTGGCCGCCTGCATGTCACCGGCATCGGCAAGCCCGGCCACGTCTCCGGCTATGCTGCCTCGCTCTTCTCCTCCACTGGCACCCCCACCTACGAGCTTCACGGCACCGAGTGCGTCCATGGCTCCGCTGGCCAGGTCGTGCCGGGCGACGTTGTCATCGCCATCTCCAACTCGGGCAACACCTCCGAGCTCAAGGCCACCGTCACCTGCCTCAAGGGCAACGGCGTGAAGATCATCTCCCTCACCGGCAACCCCGACAGCTGGCTGGCCAAGGAGGGCGACGTCACCCTCATCGCCGGCGTGAAGGAGGAGGGCGACCCGATGAACAAGCCGCCCCGTGCCTCCATCATCGTCGAGATCCTCATGCTCCAGAGCCTGTCCATCCTGCTCCAGGAGGACTTCGGTCTCGACCCGAAGCAGTATGTGAAGTGGCACCCGGGTGGATCCCTTGGTGCTTCCATCCGCGAGGGCAAGTAGCTCGACATTTGGCTTTCGTGCCCGGTTGCGTAAGACGCGGCTCCGCGTGAGGGCCGGCGTTCGCTTCGTGACGGCACGGCGCAGTCGAAGAACGTAAGACGAGAGACCCGTGGCGCTAGGGCGGCGCTACGGGTCTCTTTTTCGCCCATCCGCCGACAGGTGTGGTTGTGCGGAGTTCGCCGGGATACACTTGAACATATGAGTAACGAGCGCCCGACAGTTCCGCTGTCGTGTGCCGAGAAAAAGGGGGAGCACGCAATGGACGACAAGATCGCTGCCGCCGCGCAGCTTTGGAAGGACAACGTCACCGAGCCTGATCTCGCGGCCGAGCTCGACGAGCTCATGGCAGATCCCGATCCCGAGAAGCTCTCGGACGCGTTCTACCGGAGCCTCGCCTTTGGCACCGCGGGCCTGCGCGGCACGCTGGGCGTTGGCACGAACCGCATGAACGTCTACACGGTGTCGCAGGCCAGCCAGGGCCTCGCCACATACCTCAACTCCCACTACGAGAACCCCACCGTCGCCATCGCGCGCGACTCCCGCAACAAGGGCGAGGACTTCGTGAAGGCCGCTGCCGGCGTTCTCGCCGCCAACGGCATCAAGTCCTACGTCTATCCGCGCATCGAGCCGGTGCCGACGCTCTCCTTCGCGACGCGCGACCTCAAGTGCTCCGCGGGCATTTGCGTCACCGCCAGTCACAACCCGGCGCCGTACAACGGTTACAAGGTCTACGGCGAGGATGGTTGCCAGATCGCGAACGAGGCTGCTGACGAGATCCAGAACACCATCAACGAGACCGACATCTTCACCGGCGTGAAGCACATGGACTTCGACGAGGCCGTGGCCAAGGGCCTCGTGGAGTGGACTCCGGACGAGGTCCTTGATCGCTTCATCGACGCTGTCGCGTCCCAGTCCATCGGCGCCAAGCCCAACCCGGATTTCTCCGTTGTCTACACGCCGCTCAACGGCACGGGCATCGAGTGCATGAACAAGATCCTCGCGCGCGTTGGCATCACCAACGTCACCGTGGTTCCCGAGCAGGCTGAGCCGGACGGCAACTTCCCGACCTGCCCCTATCCCAACCCCGAGTTCCGCGAGGCGCTCGAGAAGGGTCTTGAGCTCTGCGATAAGGTCCACCCTGACCTCATGCTCGCGACTGACCCCGACGCGGACCGCATGGGCGTCGCCGTGCCGCACGACGACGACTACAAGCTGCTCACGGGCAACGAGATGGGCATCCTTCTCATCGACTGGCTCGCTCGCATGAAGGCCGAGGCGGGCGAGGACGTGAGCCGCAAGGTCGTCGTCACCACGATCGTCTCCACCGCCATGCCGGATGCCCTGGCCAAGCACTATGGCTTCGAGGTCCGTCGTGTGCTGACCGGCTTCAAGAACATCGGTGGCCAGATGGACCAGCTCGTCGAGGCTGGCGAGCCCGAGCGTTTCCTCATGGGCTTCGAGGAGAGCTATGGCTACCTCGTTGGCCTTCACGCTCGCGACAAGGACGCCATCGTGGCGAGCATGCTCACCTGCGAGATGGCCGCTTGGTACGCCGAGCGCGGCATGGACCTGTACGAGGCCATGGAGGCCCTCTACCAGGAGTATGGCTATTACCTGAACGGCGTCGTGAACGTGAGCTTCCCGGGTGCCGCCGGTGCGGACAAGATGGCCGCCATCATGAGCGGCCTGCGCGAGAACCCGCCTGCGGAGATTGCCGGCATGCCCGTCAAGGGCTTCGTTGACTACAAGGCCGACGTCGAGATGGCCGTTGCCGGTGGCGATGGTAGCTGCCCCAAGCAGCTGCTTCCCAAGAGCAACGTGCTCGAGTTCCAGCTGGGCGAGGGCGTTAAGGTCATCGTTCGTCCGTCTGGCACCGAGCCGAAGATTAAGGCCTACCTGTTCAGCAACGGTGCCACGCGCGAGGAGTCGCAGGCGCTTAACGACAAGCTCGCCGAGGTCGCGAAGACGCAGCTCCTGGCATAGTCTTCGTAGACGCTGCCATTCGTCCACTCGTTGAGCGGGCTGTCAAGAAGGCGCGGGACGTCAACATGGCGTCCCGCGCCTTTTCGTTGTTTGGGGCGCTTGAGGCGAGTTATTGGCGGCTCGAGTGCCCCTGTTGGCGCTTCAGTTGGTGCCGAGAGCTACGGAAGCCCAGAACGGCGGATTGCCGGACGCAATGACCCGGTGCTTTTCTCCAGATTATGTGAACCAGCGAGCTGCGGGGCTATCCTCTTGAATGAAAAACCGAGTGATATGCGTATTTGGGAGTGCGGCATGAAGGGTCTTATCGAGCAGTTCCTTAAGTTCGGCGTGGTGGGAGCCATCGCGTTCCTCATCGACTATGGCGTGCTCATGCTGCTCTCCCAGGTCATCGGTATGGATCCGGTCATTTCGGCGAGCATCTCGTTCGTCGTGTCCGTGGTGTTCAACTACGTGGCAAGCATGCACTACGTCTTCACGCGCCGAGACGACATCAGCCGTCGCCGCGAGTTCACAATTTTCGTGATCCTCTCCGCGATCGGTCTCGTCATCAACGAGATCATCATGGTGATTGGCGTGAACGTGCTGGGCGATTCTGCATTGATGGTTACCATCACCAAGCTTGTCGCGACGGCGATCGTCATGGTTTGGAACTTCGTATCCCGCAAGAAGTGGCTCGACGCCGGAGACTCCGCGGAGTAGGGGCCTGCCCGAGTCGGTCTTGGCCGAGCGTAAAGCGCAAGATACAACGCGCCCGCTGAACT
>USBN01000054.1 GCA_900552935.1 uncultured Coriobacteriaceae bacterium
GGGTAGTCAAAGTCATCGGTGCGCATGGTTTTGGTTCCTCTCGTTGTTTTGTCCGCAAGAGAGTTTAGCGCCCCGGACGGCGGAATACCACGCCATCCGGGGCGTCGTTGCCGCCCGCTATTCCTCGAGGGCCCGCCGAGCCTCGCCCTTCTCCTCCTTCTCCTCTTCCTTGATCTCCCAGTGGATGAGGAAGGTGAGCGCGGCCCTCAGGGCGATGATGCCCGCGACGGTGCCAATCTCGTGCCAGTCGCGCACGATGACCGTGCGCAGAATTTCGCTGCCCATCTTGAACTCGAGGCCCATGGCGAGACCCTTCGCGAGCGTGAGCTTAGTCTCTGGCGAGCGAGTCAGGTACAGATAGAAGCCGCGAATGCCCGAGAAAATGATGATTCCAACGCCGATGAATTCAAACAGCAGGATGGCGACCTCGACGATGTTCTCCATGTAGAAGTCGAGCGTGCCCATGATCAGCTCAAACAAACAGCCAGCCTCCGTCTCACCACCCGTCTTGCCCGGACGCGTTAAACGCCCGGAACTCCCGATTGCCCCCAGTTTTGATAGCCCCTAGTTTTAACGCTACCCTATTTTCAGCGGCTCGAGCAATGGGTTCCGCCAGCGGCCGGTAATCAGATCCAGCCGCATGGAAGATGGCACGATCGGCAGCGCCCCACGCCGCAGTCGCCAGCGCCGCAACACGCAAGTGCGCAGTGCCCCGACGGGCATCGCGAGCGCGCATCCGCGCGCCAATCCGGCTCACGGCGCGGCGGCAGAGCGTTTGCCCAGGCGCTTCCCAAAACAAAAAAGGGCCCTGGCGTGAACCAGGACCCCTCGAACATCCAATGGCGGGATATGCGGGGCTCGAACCCGCGACCTCCGACGTGACAGGCCGGCGCTCTAACCAGCTGAGCTAATACCCCGTGTCAGGTGCGAGGGTTATAATACAGGAAAAGTTGCCGCATTGTCTAGAGCTTATTTCTACATGTGTGGGAATTGTTGATAGCGCAGGTAGATGCCAATATTCGAAACGCGCAGCGAGCGCGTCTCGAAACTCAAGCCAATCCAGCCACCAAGACATGCATTTCTTCGAGTTATTCGTCTTGATTCGCCGTCGCAACTCGAATTAACGCATGTCTCGACGAACGCACCGAAGCGCGAGGGGCGGCCAGCGCGGCAAGGCACGAGGGACGGTCGGCACGGCGAGCGCGGCAAGGCGACGCGCGCGCGAAACGGCGTAGTTCGTCGGCACGCTCACGCATGCCCAGAACAGCCGCGATAAACCTGCCAGAACTCAACACGACCATGGTCCTCGACGTGATGAGAAACAAAGCCGAGCTTCTCCTGCACGCGAGCCGACTTCTGGTTGCCGGCATAGTGCGCACACCAGAGCTGGTCGCACCCAAGGTCACTAAACGCTCGCGCGATCACGGCCCGGGCCGCCTCGGGAACAAGTCCGCGGCCCCAATAGGGCTTGCCAATCCAATATCCCAGCTCAAGCGCATGATCAGTCGAGGCAACATCCTGGAGCCGAGGCTTCATCAACCCAATCGAGCCAACGGGTTCGGCGGTCTCGCGCAACACGATGGCGTAGGTTTCCGGAGTGCTGAGAACGTCGCGAATGACCTCGCGGCTCATCTTGTTCGACGTGTGTACGGGCCAGCCAGCCGCAGGACCGACCTCGGGATCCGAGGCGTACTTGTAGAGGGCCTCGGCATCAGAATCCTCCCAAGGGCGAAGAATCAAGCGTTCTGCTTCAAGCACCACGGATAGTCATCCTCCCCATCAATCCCGTATGACCACCACGAATAGAGTCCCGGTCTATATGAGCAAGGCCCACGTGCGGTCCAACCAATCCCAGACAAAAGCTGCGAACAAGACCCCGGTCCGCCCGCACACGGACGTCGCGGCCGCACGCCCGCACACGGGCACCGAGCCCGCACGCACGCCGCGTGCACGCGTCCATGCACGGGCCCGCGTCCGCACACACGCTCGCCGCACGCCCGCGCACGGGCACGGGCACGGGCACGGGCACAAAGAGCTGAAATACCCTGTTCACCCGTCTAGCGTAAAATACAACACTTCAAACACCCATCACGGGCGAGAGGAAACCCATGTCCGTAAAGTGCAACATCATGTGTGACTCCACCTGCGACTTCACCGCCGAGCAAGCGGCGGAGCGCAACGTCACCATCCTCCCCTTCCACTACGTCGAAGCCGACAAGCCCAACGGCGGCCTTTGTGGCGACGACGACCTCTTCCAGTCTCGCAGCGCCCACGAGTTCTATGACGCCATCCGCCGCGGAGCCATGCCCATGACCTCGCAGCCCTCCCAGCTCGAGTATGACGAGGCCTTCCAGGCCGCCTACGAGTCGGGCGTTCCCACCGTGCTCTTCTGCATCTCAAGTGCCCTTTCCGGCGGCTACAACGGTGCCGTCATGAGCCTCGACCGCCTCAAGGAGGCCCACCCTGACGAGGAGATCCGCATCTACGTCGTGGACTCGCTCCTCGCCTCGACCGCCCTCACGCTTCTGCTCAACGAGGCATGCAACAAGCGCGACGAGGGCATGAACGCCGAGCGTCTCGTCATATGGGCAGAGGAGGCGCGCTATCGCATCCACACCCTCTTCATGGTCGACAACCTTGACTCACTCCACCGCGGCGGGCGCCTCCCCAAGGGAGTGGCGGTCATCGGCGACGCCCTCGACGTCAAGGCGCTGCTGCACTTCAACCTCGACGGCTCGCTCGGCATTCGATCCGTGGCGCGCGGCCGCAAGAAGGGTCAGCGCAAGCTGATCGACTACTACAAGAAGAACGTGCAGCTCGAGGACGAGGCCAACGTGTGCGCCGTCGGTGATGCTGACGTGGCGGACGAGGGCTTCGGCGTCGCCTCCGAGCTGCGCGCGCTCGACGACAGTCTCGAGGTCCTTCGCCCGACCATCGGCCCGACCATCGGATCGCACGTGGGCCCCGGCATGCTCTCCCTCGTCTTCTGGGGCAACGACCGCCGCAAGGACAAGGCCGTGACCAAGGTCAAGGGCGTCCGCGTCGCCAAGTAGACGCCAGGCGAGACACACGCAACTGCCCGTATGGACCACGCACCCGCACGCCCGCGCGGGCCACATGCGTCGCGCCCACGCCGCAGCAAACGCCAGAACCCACCTCTTGTAAGGGATTGGCCGCAAAAACGACCCGAATCCCTTACAAGAGGTGGGTTCTGTTGCAAAAACCGGTGGGCGACCCCTGTCATGCAAGGCCCCGCCCACCCGTCGCGTCCCGAACGCCGCACCGCCGATTTGCGACCGTTAGTCCATCATTTACGCAAAACATATAGCCCCTCTGATAAGATTTAAAGGCAATCCGCACTATAAGTAACGAACCAGGGCACCTCCCCCGTTGGCCCTGGCGCGACCGTCTCCGCCGGATCCGGAAAGATGGCCGCCGTAAGGAAGCGAACCAGATGAAGAGACGCATCTCGGTATTCCTCCTAGCACTCTGCATGGCCCTCATGCTGGTGCCCGCCGCCGCCCTTGCCGAGGGCGATGCGATGGCCTCCTCGCCCAGCAGCGCCGTCTACGTGTCGGCGTCCGGCGACGATGCCAACGACGGCACCGAGGCCGCCCCGTACAAGACAATCGCCAAGGCCTGCGCAGAGGTCGAGGACGGCGGCACCATCCGACTGCTCTCCGACATCGAGACCGAAGGCAAGCTCGTGCTGGCGCAGGGCAAGTCCGTGACGATCGAGGGCAAGGCCGGCGACGTCGCGCCCGTCATCACCTGCGCCCCGGCGAGTTCCGACCTCTACGCGCTCGAGGTCGGCTCCGAGAGGGACCCCGAGGTCCCCTCGTCCGTCACGCTCAGGAACGCCACCGTCGACGCCGAGGCCCAGGACCTGCGCTGCGTGCGTGTCTGCCCTGGCGCCACACTCACGCTCGACAGCGGCGCCACGGTCTGCAACGGGCGCGCAGTCCACCAGGACGGCACGACCGGTCCCAGCGACTGGGGCGGCGGCATCGTCGTCGACGGTGGCGCGAGGCTCGTCATGAACGACGGCTCTGCCGTGACAGGCTGCTCCGCCGAGATGGGCGGTGGCGTCTACCTGAGCGGCGAGATGGTCATGAACGGCGGCACGGTCGCTGACAACACGGCCGTCGGCGACTTCTACACCATCGGTGGCCAGAGCATCAGCATAAATGCACACGGCGGCGGCGTCCTCATCCGCGCCAACCGTGCGGACTATGACGAGAGTTACGACACCCCCGCGAAGATGACCATGAACGGCGGCGCGATTCGCGACAACGCCGCGACGAGCGACACGAGCGCCTTCGGCGGCGGCATCGCGATCCTCGGCACACGGGAAAACGGCCAGACGATCACCAACGAGTTCGCAATGAATGGCGGCGAGATCTCCGGAAACAAGGCCTCCTATGGCGGTGGCATCTCGGTCTACGCCCACGACAACTACTGGCAGGGCAACGCCAACGTCAAGATTTCTGGCGACGCGCGCATCACCGATAACCACGCCCGTACCCGCGGTGGCGGTATCTGCCTGTTCGGCAATAACTCGCAGGACTACTACAGCGTCGTCGAGATGGCCGGCGGTGAGATCTCCGGCAACACCACCAACGGCAGCGGCGGTGGCGTCTACCTCCAGGCCTTCGGCGACGAGCTCTACATGACCGGCGGCTCCGTGAGCAACAACAAGGCCGCGCAGGGCGGCGGCATCTCCATCAACTCCGGCCTCGCCGGCGACAACACGGACGCAGTCGCTTGCCTCTTGGGCGGCACCGTCAGCGGCAACGTCGCGACGGACGGCTACCCGACACTCGACGACGCCAGCGAGCGCGCATACTACGGCAACGCGATCGCCCAGGACGGCACCCTGTACCTGGACGGCGTCAACACGACGGTCGAGGGTGACATCCGTCTGGGCTGCATGGTCGACACGAACGACAACAGCATCGACGAGAACCGCGTCGTGTCGCTTGTCAACGGCTCCGACTCTATGAATGACTTCGAGCTCAGTTCGTTTGAAGGCGAATCCATCGATGGCAGAGACGTCGTCGTCCCGGCGAGCGTCTCCTATGGCGGCAAGGTCCTCGAGGTTGATGACGCCGAGCCGTACATGACGCACTTCACGCACAACCACAAGGGCATCATCGCGAGCACGCTCTACACCGACCTCGTCCCCGGCGCCTCGGCCAGGGAGAAGAGCCTCGTCCTGTACGGTGAGCCCAAGCTCTACGCCGTCACCTACACGGACGGCGTTGACGGCGAGGACGTCTTCGAGGACCAGGTGACCGACGGTCTGCGCTTTGGCGTCGCCACCCCCGCCTTCAACGGCACCCCGACGCGCGATGGCTATGTCTTCAAGGGTTGGGAGCCCAGCGTCGCGCAGATGGTCACCGGCGACGCCGTCTACGTCGCCCAGTGGGAGCGCGTCGCGACCGGAGAGTCCAAGCCGGCAGACCCCGCCAACCCCTCGAACCCCGCCAACCCCTCGAACCCGGCGAAGCCCGGCAACGACGGCAAGCTGCCACAGACCGGCGACACGAGCCTGACGCTGGTCGCCCCGCTGGCAGCCGTGGGACTCGCGGCACTCGGCGCGGCGTTCCTCGCCCGTCGCAGGGCCTAGCGCGCCTCAGTGCACGCGACATAGAGCTTCACACAGCCGGCGGGTCCGTCCCGCCGGCTTTTTGTTGCCGCACGCGAGGCGCGACGAGCGTCACTCGCCGGCCTCGCCTCACCCCACGGTCGCTCGCCGGCCGCAGAGCACCTCGCAGCCGCTCGCCGACCACGTCGCGCCCCACGGTCGCTCGGCGACCACGCCGCATACCCACCCGCCAACCGTACCGTGTCCGCCATGCCAGACATGAGAACGCGCGCCGCCCGGGAATCCGGACGACGCGCGTCACGCACTAGCTATCGGCGACGAAAGGTCCGCTAGGACCTGCGGTGCGCAAGGACCGAGCCCACGAGGGCGACCGCAGCCAAGGCGCCCAGAGGCGCCGCCGAGGTGCCGGAGTCGCCGGTCTGCGGCAGGTCGGCGCCTGACTTGGTCGCGCCGGAATCGGGATTGCCAGAATCGGGCGTGGGCTTGCCGGGCTCGGGATCAGTCGTCGCCGGAGGCGCAGAGGTCGCGGTGTTGGTCACCGTGAAGCCACCCGCCATGTCGCCGGTCACCTCGGAGCGGAAGCCATCCACCGCGACCTCGGCCACGGTGTACTCGATTTCAGAGCCGTCGAGCGCGTACTTGGGCAGGTCATCGAAGGTGCCGGTCCAGCCGTTGTCCTCGCCAAGCTCGAGCGAGTCGACCACCGTCGCACCATTGAGCAGGTTGACGGTGACCTTCTCGGGGTGGGAGGACGCGGAGGCGTCCCAGACCTTCCTCACGGAGACGCTCACGCGCTCGTCCCTACCAACCACCACGCCGCCGTTCGCGCCGATGCCGCCGCCGCGCGTGGCCGTGTTGCCGGTGATGAGCAGCGTCGTCTGAGCGGCGCCGAGGTCATAGGCCTCGTCGGCAATGGTGGACTTGAGGGCGACGTTCGGCGTCGCGTCGGTGAAGGTCTGGGGGTCGCCGTTGTCGCCGCCCTCGACGAAGCGGGGCACGTCGGGGTTGACCGCGGCGAACATGCCCACAGGCGCGAACAGGCCACCGTCCCGGTACCAGGAGACCTTGCCGCCGCCAGGAGCGCGGTTGGCGAGGGTCAGGGTGTGGGTATCGCCCTCGAAGCCCGTGAAGACGAAGTCGTCGCCCACGCCGTCCGAGGTATTCCTGGCGATGAGGCCGCCGTCCTGGACATAGATCTTGGAGTCGCCCGTCGGGCAGAACCACATGCCTCCGCCCTGCTCGGTGGCGCTGTTCCCCGTAACCTGGGCGTTATCGACGTGGAGGGTGCTGTAGTGGCTGTCATTGCCCTCGCTGTAGACGCCGCCACCCATGTTCCAGGCGGTGTTGTCCGTGATGGAGCCCGCGCCGAGAGTGACGCCGTTGGAGAAGGAGTACACGCCGCCGCCACAGTAGGCGGTGTTGCCGGAGATGACGCCGCCGCAGGAAGCGGACCCGCCCTCGGCCTCACCCTCCGCCCTCATGGCGAAGACGGTGTTCATCTCGGCGCCGATGCCCTGGACACCAGGGTCGACGACGCAGACGCCGCCACCCTTGCCGTCGGCAGCGGCGCTGTTGCCGCAAATCCGGCCGCCGGTCATGGTGAACTCGGCGTTGCCCTCGACGTGGACCGCACCGGAAGGCGTGCGGG
>USBN01000055.1 GCA_900552935.1 uncultured Coriobacteriaceae bacterium
CGCACGATGATCGCGGCTGCTACGTGCAGGTTCTTGTCTGCCATGGTCCTCCTGTTCGCCGGTCGCGTCGGCATCGCGTTTCGTCCGAGGAGATTCTACCCGCGCGGACGCGGGCGTGTCCGAGGGAGTGCGCGTGAATGCCGAGGAGGGCGGGGAAGGCGAGGAAGACGAGAAGGACGCTGGACGAGAAAAACCCGCCCCTGGCCTGAATGATTGGCCAAGGGCGGGCTCCGAGTCTAGCGAAAGACATCCACGCTACAAGACGTAGTCCTCACGAAGGGACTTGACAGTCTCGAGCAGGTTTTCGGTGCCCTCATAGGCACCATCGATCTCGTTCGAATCTAGGTGTGCCTTGATCTGCTCTGCGAGGACCTCGATCTGCTCTAGCTGCTGGGAGAATTCGACTGCTGCCATGGGTGTCCTTTCGTCCGCTTCCGTTGTTAAACCATTATCGGAGATAAACCGGACACTAAATCAGAGGCAGGTCATGTTACCTGAGCTCGCAAATTGCCTTTCCGATGAGGTGGGGGATGCCCGTGACCAGGGCGTTACCCATGCAGAAGGCGCGGTTTCCGTCAGTCATGCCCGTATTCGTCCAGCCGCGGGGGAAGCCCTGGAGCTGGTCGAGCTCATCGGGCACAAGACGGCGATAGCGCCCGTCCTCACACTTGATGACGTGCTTGAAGCGACTCGCGCCCCTTCCGCCTTCGCCGGTGAGGATGGTGCGAGACGGCCTGTCGGTTGCATCCGGGAAGGCCATCTGGCCTTCCGAGTACCAATAGGTGAAGCCCGTCTTCTTATTGGTACGCTCCTCGCGCTTCGAACCCTTGAGGTACTCCCATTTGGGCAGCTGCTCGGGCTCGATGAAGAACTCCTCCGGCACCTCGTCAAGCGGGATAAGAACGTCGCCGAGAATCTTGCGAGCACCGCCGTACTTCTCGATGACGGGGCACGTCAGGACGCGATGACCGACCATGACGCCAGCGTCCATGAACGGAGAGGTCTTGCCCGTGAGGTTGAAGTTCTCCGAAGCGTCGTAGGGGTCCTCGGGGACGAAGACCTCGCGGACGTTCTCCTCGCCAGGCGCCTCCATCGGGAAGGCGCGGGACATGACGCCGTCCTGGAGGCGCGTCTCGATTGCCCAGTCGGCGTTTCGCTCGGCAAAGATGTAGACGCGCTTGCGGCGCTGGGGGAATCCGTACTCGGCGCTGTTGACGACGCGCCACTCAACCGAGTAACCGCGCTCGGCGAGGCAGGAGAGGATGATCGCGAAGTCGCGGCCGCGCTGGGAAGCGGGGCTCTTGAGCAGGCGATCGACATTTTCGAAGAGGCAATAGCGTGCCGCGTCCTCGCTCCTGTCGTTCTGGAGCTTGAGGAAGCGGTAGATGTCCCACCAGAGGACGCCCTTCTTGCCCTCGATGCCGTGCGCCTGGGAGAGCGGGCGAGCGACGGAGTAGTCCTGGCACGGGAACCCGCCCACCACCATGTCGACGGTGGGAAGCTCCCTCTCTCCGGCCTCGACCTGGTCAAGGACCTGGTTGATGTCCTCGTTTACGACGGAGTTTTCGCCGAAGTGCGACTCGTAGCAGCGAGCGGCGAACTGGCGAGCCTTGGATCCGGGCGGCTCCCACTGGTTGGCCCAGATGGTCTTGAAGGGGCCCGCGGAGGGCATATCGAACTTGGGATGCGCGGGGTCATGGTAGCCGTCGAGGCCAAGACGAAACCCGCCGACCCCCGCGAAGAGCTCGGCAACTTTAATTTCCTTGGACACGTTTCTCCAATCGCTACTGTGTCCTATCGGGTTAGCCCAAGAGAGCTAACCCAAATACACTACTCGATCTCTATCAGTTTTGACAAGTCGCTTTATTGCCGGATAGGAGCCAAATAGACCACTCTCGTGAGAGCGGGACGCAACATTAATACGAGGAGAGAAGTCTCCGCATGGATACGGACAATAATTACTTCTCAGCCGTCATCATCTTGGCAATCTCATCTCTGAGGTACGACGGATTGAGCCAGAAACACTTCTTCGTAACGGGCTCTCCGTGTGGCTGCGGCAGCGTGTCGGCCTTGTTGCGAGCATGAGGACGAACGTGGCAGCAGCGGTTCTCCGAAGACTATACCGAGCTTTCTGCATTGCCCTCTTTGACGTTGCTTCGCATCTGCTCATAGCAGCGCTTTGCTTCAGGCATGTCTTCTTCTGGCATTCTCCAGAAGAAGACGTCCTTCAGGACGTAGTTCTCGTCTCCAGCGTCCTGGTAGACGACAAATAGATAGAGCTGCTCAAGCTGCTCCTTGAACATCGAATTCTCGAAGGGTGTTTCTTCAAGCTCGAAATAGTCGATTGCCGGGAATGAAACGGCTTCCTTTGGCGTCCCATTTGGACGAAGTCTAATCGTCTTGGGCTTAGCGCCCGCCTTATCGAGTTCTGCGATGGTGCTTTTGTCGCCAACACCGAGGATTCGGTTGGTCACGAGCGCGTATGCGCTTTTTGCTGAGGAGTTCACCTCAAACAGCTCTGTGAGCTCGTCTTGATTCATGCCGAAATAGGGCTCGAACCTCTTACGAATGAGCTCAAGAATGCCAAGGGACTCTTCACCGCTTTCTCGTCTGATCGATTCGGAATGAGCGAGGAGCTGCCGTTCCACGCCGGTCATGTAAGACGCCTTAAATGCCCATGCCCTGGGCTTCGCCGGAACGTCCGAGAAGGGCTGCGACGTTCTGACGGAGCTGTCTTTTGCCTTTGTGCAAGCTTCGAGGTACATGGTGTCGCTGCCAGAGATGTCCTCGGCGTGACCGTTCATGACCTTGGCGACAACTGTTTCCCAGTCCTTCTTAATCTGGGGGATATCGCCATCGGGAATCTGCCAACGTTCCGCGAATTGAATCTTATAGTCGACGGGGTTCTTGTCCGGCTCATACAGATAGGAAATAAGCGCGAGGTCAGCGACCTTATCAAGTAGGTGGCTATCCTCGAAAGACTCCATTGGGACGTGCATGTAGTCAATCATCGTTAGGACGAGGCGTTCCTTGGCGACGAGCTGACCATCTGCCCTCTTTTTCATGGGAGTTGTTTTGAGCTCAAGACCTGCTTCAGCAAAGTCTGGAGCCGAGTCACTATTGATGGCATAGCCGAAGTAATACTGCTCGACTGCGTTGCCGAAGGAACCACCTCTTGTGTGAGGGTCTGGCAGGTCTGGTGCGTCGCACATCTCGCGCAGTGTCTTGCCCTCGAGGCGCTTGGCGTACTCGATAATGGAGTCAGCGCTGGTCGGGTCATAAGCGAGGCTGATCTCGTTGCTTGAGGCGGTATCACGAGTCATGACGCGCTCCGATCGATTATTGTGAGGCGTGGGGGTGTTTGACGCTCTGTTCCATTGTCGCGAAACGGGCGAACGTGCTCAAGGGCGATGCATGGGGCCTCAGATATGGACCCCTCACTATCCTCATACCAGGCACGCAATCAATGAAGGCGAGGTCAAGATGGGTGCACCGGAAATCCGCTGGGGAATCCTCGGGGCGGGCGGAATCGCGAAGAGGTTCGCGGCTAGTCTCGAGACCGTGGAAGGTGCCAGGCTCGTTGCGGTCTCCGGCCGTTCGGCGGAGCGCCTTGCCGCCTTTGCTCCTGCCCGCATCTATGCCGATGGTGCGGATGGCTCCTCCGCCCACGCAAGCCTCCTTGCAGACCCTGAGGTCGATGCCATCTACCTCGCGCTCCCACACTCCATGCACCTCCGCTGGGTGCTCGAGGCAATCAAGGCGGGCAAGCCCGTGCTCTGCGAGAAGCCGGCCGTTCTTACCGAGGCGGAGGCCCGCCAACTCGCCGATGCCGCTCGTGGCTCGGGCACCCTCTTCATGGAAGCGATGAAGTGCCGCTTCGTGCCGCTCCACGCCCGTGTGTGCGCTCTCATCGACTCCGGCGAGCTCGGGCGCGTCTACGAGCTGACGTGCTCGCAGTGCGTCGACTATGGAGAGGACAACCTCCGCTATCTTGTCGGCCCTGTTGGCGGGGGAGCGCTCTATGACCTCGGCTGCTACCCGATGAGCTGGGTCGAGGAACTTACGCAAGGCAATGAGCCCCAGGTTAGCGCGCGTGCAAACTGGCGCGACGTCTCCGGTGGGCGCGTCGATTGGTCTGGCGACGCCAACCTCGACTTTGGAGAGGTGCGTGCGACCATCCACTGGGCGGGTGACGCCGCGGAGTATGACTGCTCCGTTCTGATTCGCTGCGAGCGGGGGAGCATCCTCGTCGAGCGCGCGCACCGTCCGGAGCGTGCGGTGGTGAGCCGTCCGGGCATGGAGGACGAGGTCATAGCCGCGCCCTACAATCCGGATGACTTCCACGGCGAGATCGCGCACTTCTGCGAGCTCATGCGCGCCGACGCCACGGAGAGCCCCGTTATGCCGCTTGCCGCCACCATCCGTAACGCCCGTCTGATCGATGCCGTTCGCGCGGTGATGTAGGGCCTCTTATTCGCTCGGTGATGTAGGACTCTTCTCGCACTAGCTCAGGGCCGCCCGCCCGTGACGGTACGTGTCACAGGCGAGCGGCCCTGGTGATTGCGCCTTGAAGTGGTTGTGGGTCGAGCTGTGCCTTGAAATGGTCCCGGGCTGAGTTATGCCTTGAAGCAGTTGCGGGCGGCGAACTCGGCCTGGACGGTCCTGAGCATGAGCTCCGTGTCGTCGAGACCCTGGTGTACCTCGGCTTCATTGGTGGCGAGGGTGCCGCGCCTGCGGGCCCAGTTCTCGAGGGACGCCGGGGAGCTCTCGCGTGGCAGGGTCTTGACCTCGGGGTCGAGCTGGCGGCAGATGTCGCGGGAGTCGACCGGCACGATCTTGCCCGCGCGCCTCGCTTCGGCATATCCGTCGAGGTGAAGCGTGAACCAGGAGTCCTCGAACGCCGCGTTGTGCGCCATCATCGGGTACTTCTTCATGAGCTTCAGGAGCTTGGCCTGCAGGGCCTTGTTCTCGCGGAAGGGGATCTTGCCGTCGACGTCCGCCCAGGTGATGTGGTGGATGTTCTCGAGGGGCACGCCCTTCTCGGCGTACATCTCCGGAATGCCGCAGAAGTAGGCCTCGGCACCGGTGGGCTCTGCGTCTGCCGTGAGCTCCATGAGCTCGAAGCCCACGTTGACGATGTAGCCGCGGTCCGGGTAGCGGTCTGTCGTCTCGATGTCGATGCCGAGGATCGTGCCCTTGACGGGCTTGGAGACGTAGGAGACGGCGAGGTTGTTGCGGTCGCCGCGGATCTCGCGGATGACGGTCGTGGCCTTGCGCTTCTGGAGCGCGGCGACGCCCGCGCAGAGGTCCTCGTCGCTCATGCCGCGGGCGAGGCTGTGGTCGCGCGTGTTGGCGAGGCGATCGATGCCCATCTGGTCACAGAGCTCGCGGTTGCGGTCCGCGAGGTCGCGGATGACGTCGTAGGAGAAGCCGGGGTTGTCGTTCTTGGCGAACTCCTCGCGAAGCGCGGCCATCGCCTCCTCGTTCTTCTGACGCTCCGAGTCCATGGCGGGGAAGCCCTCGCAATAGACGATCTCGGGGATGAAGAGCGCGCTTGCGTGCTCGAGTGCCTGGCTGACGTTCATGCTGCTCCTTATGGGTGTGCGCGGCGGGGGCGTGCGTGCCTGGCTGAGGCCGGGCGGCGTGCGCTCGCGCGCGGCTGTGGTGTTGGATCGTGCGCTTGCCCGAGCGCGGTAGGCGCGGGCGATTGTTTCACGGCTTGGCATGGTAACACGGCCGCGTGACGCGGGCGAGGACGTCGTGGGTCGCGCGAGCGCGTGCGTGGCGCTCGCGCGTCCGCGACCTTACATAAGCCCGTTCCCCGATGTGCCACGGCACGGCCTCACGCCGTGGGGGACAATGCAAACGTTTTCATGTCGATCCGATGGGAGATCTCTCATGGCGTGTTTTGTGGGGTCCGCGGGCGTGCGTGACTCGTATGACGTCGTTGTCGTGGGTGCGGGCGTCGCCGGGTGCTGTTGCGCTCGTGAGCTCGCGCGATATGACCTCGACGTCCTCGTCCTCGAGGCGGGCGATGACATCGCCTGCGGTGCCACGCGCGCCAACTCCGGCATCGTCCATGGCGGCTATGACCCTGAGTCGGGTACGGCGAAGGCCCGCTATAACGTCGCGGGATCGAAGCTCTTCCCCCGGTGGGCGGACGAGCTGGGATTTGCCTACGTTCACAACGAGTCGCTGGTGGTTGGCTATGGCGACGAGGACGAGGCCGCCCTCGCGGGCCTTCTCGAGCGCGGCCGCGCCAACGGCGTCGAGGGGCTCTCGATCATCTCCGGAGACGAGGCGCGCGAGCTCGAGCCAGCCCTGTCGTCCGAGGTCACCTGCGCACTGCGCGTTTCGACGGGCGCCATCTGCGACCCGTATGAGGTTGCCTCCGCCTCGCTCGAGAACGCCGTCGAGAACGGCGTGAGCGTCGCGTTTGACGCGCGCGTCTCCAGGCTCGCTCGTGAAGGGGAGGGCTTCTCCGTCACTCTCGTGGACGGCAAGGCCATCCGCGCCCGCGCCGTGGTGAACGCGGCGGGCGTTCACTCAGACGAGCTCCACAACCAGCTCTCCGCCCGCAAGCTTCATATAACCCCAGTTCGCGGCGAGTATAACCTGTATGACAACAGCCTCGAGACGCACTTCTCGCGTACGGTGTTCCAGGTGCCCACGGCCGCGGGCAAGGGCGTCCTCGTGAGCCCCACCGTCCACGGCAACCTCTTCGTGGGCCCCAGCGCCGTCGCGCAGGACGACAAGGACGCCCTCGCCACCACGGCAGAGGGCCTCGCCGCCGTCGTCGCGGGCGCCAAGCGCACCTGGCCGGGCGCCTCCACGCGCGGCGTCATCACCAACTTCACCGGCGTGCGCGCCAAGGGTGACACGCATGACTTCGTCATCGGCGAGCCGGATGACGTCCCGGGCCTCTTCGACATCGCCTGCCTCGAGAGCCCGGGCCTCTCGAGTGCGCCGGCGATCGGATCGGACGTCGCCGCGCAGGTGGCGGTGCGCCTCGGCGCGGGCGCTCGAGCGGGCTTCGACCCCCGTCGCGAGCCT
>USBN01000056.1 GCA_900552935.1 uncultured Coriobacteriaceae bacterium
ACTGGCGGCTTGCGCATGGGTGCTCCATAGGTTGCGTGTTGTTGCGGGCGCGGGGGTCGTGCGTCCGACGGCTAATTGTACCCGTCGACGTCAACGTTCCATCTACGGCCGGTAAGTCTCCAGTCAGAGAAGTCATTGACGTCGCCGTTGACCTCGTACTCGAGGAAGTTCAGGTCATGTTTGCCGTCGTGGTTGTTCCAGAAGAAGTAGCGGGGACGCGGGTCGTCGGAGACCATGAAGACGGGCGTGCTGCCGGCGAGGACGGAGGAGTTTCCGCAGGCACCGTCCGTGTCGGTCCCGTTCCAGGCGCCCACGGCCCACTCGAGCGTGGCCGGCAGGTCGAGGTGGCCGGTGGGGACTTCGCTGATGGCCAGCGGCTGTGAGGCATCCGCGCCGGCGGGCTTCACGAGCAGGATCGGCGAGGTTGTCTTCGTGAGCTCCTCGTGTCCCCAGGGCCAGACGCCGTGGTCCGCAGTGATGACGATGGTGGTCTGGTCATACACGCCGAGCTCCTTGAGCTGCTCGATGTACTCCTCGACGATGCCGAGCGAGCCGCGACCCTGCGAGATCATGGACGCGTGGTCCTGCGTGGTCGTGACGGTGTTGCCGTTCTCGTCCATGGTGTAGGGCCAGTGGGTGCCCTGGCAGTGGATGACGCGGTAGGCGCCGCCGGCGGAATCGTCGGTGGCGGTGAGGCAGGGTTCGGAGAAGAGCGCGTGCATGCCCTTGTCGTCGAAGACGTAGGGCGTCTTGTCCGCTGACTCGGTGCCAGTGGGCGCGATGGCCTCGTTGAGCTGGTCCGTTGTGAACCAGAGGAACGGCTTCAGGGCGTAGGGGAGATCGCGGTAGAGGCCGCATCCGCCAAGGGCCTTGGCGCAGCTCAGGAAGTTGGCAATGTAGGGCTCGACGGTGTGCACGTTCATCGTCTTGCTCGCGAGGGCGTTCGCGCCGTAGGACACGGAGTCCGAGTAGACGCCCACGGAATAGCCCTGCTCGGCTGCGACGTCGAGGAGATTGCGGTCCGAGAACCAGGACTCGAGGTCCGCCGTGGTGAACTCGTCCAGCGAAGGGTCGAAGTCATGGCCGGTGACGATGAAGGGAACGCCATAGCGCGTGGGGGTGACGGAGCCGAGGGAGTTGCGGTACCAGGTGAATCCACCAAGGTCATCCGCGGCGTCAGGGTACTGCTCCATGACATCGTCCATGTCCTTGGTATCGAACATGTCGAGTACGAACACCACGACGTTGCTCTTGGTCGAGACGGTGGTGAGGCCCTCCTTGGTCACCGTCGGGCGAGTTAGGGCCTCGGCGTTCTGGAAGCTGAGGGCGCAGAGCGCGACGCTCTGGGCGATGACAATGACGAGGCAACACGTCACGGCGGTGACGCGGCTTGCGAGGGGTCGCTTCCAGGCGAGAAGCGCCGCTGCCGCGAGAATGACGATCCAGGCGATGCTCGAGATCGTCGTCCTGCGGTGATAGGCGGCCCAGTCGACGGGCGAGCCATCAGCCGCGGGAAGCGACTTATTGAGCACGAGTTCCTGGAGCAGGGCACAGAGGCAGATAGCCGCGGCGATGGCGAGGACGACATCGAATGCACGGCCGCGGGTAAGCGAGGTGGCGAGTGCGAGTGCCGCGCCCGTCAGCGCCACGAGCGCGATGAGCGGCAGCCAGACGTTGGCCAGGGTGAACGAGAGAGACTGGAAGCCGGGGATGACCACCTCGAGGGGCGACACGAAGAAGAGACAGTACGTGAGCGAGAGCGAAACGATGAGCGCGAGCACGAGGCGAGCGCGCCAGGAGAGGGTGGGCGCAGGGTGCTCGACGCGCGCGGAGAGCATGGCGCGGGCGCGTTCGTCAGCGGATGCGAGGAATGCCTGGTCCGAGCAGGCGCGCGCCTCGGCCTCGACGCACTTGCCCGTGTTCTCGTCGACGTGGAGGGCTCGCAGCAGCGCGCGGCGGGCGCGACGCCACACCACGCCGAGAACGGCGGAGAGCGCGACGGCGACACCGGCGAGTGCCTGGATGGTGTAGGTCATGACACTCGGGTCGACATAGGCGAGTGCGGGGGTCGCGAGCACGAGCCAGACGAGGGCGCATGCCGCGAGTGCGGAGCAGACGTCGAACGCGACAACGGTGGCGCGCCGCGAGGAGGGCATACGACGGGCGGAGGAGTGGCTCGTGCGGGCTGCGCGAGAGGTACTGAACTTCAAGGGAGGTCCAATCGGCGGAATGGCGACAAACATCCCTCAATGATAACCATTACCGCTGCGTGGGCCGCTTGGGATGGCGTCCCGCGCCCTGTCTCGCCATCCCGGCTACGCAAAACCCATCGGGTGCTTGGCCGGGCTTGCCAAATCATCCTCGGCGAGGGCCGCCTCGAGCGCGGCGTCGGTGAGTGTGCTGCCAGCCCCGAGGGTTGCCTGCTTGATGAGCCAGCGCTCGAACAGGGTCCTGGCGCTGCGGGCGTTGGCGTAGCCGGGCGCGCGGGTGAGGGCGCGGCAGGCTCCGGAGAGGCGCGCGCGGGCGTCTTCCGCGATCGTCACGCCGCGCTGGGGCGCGAAGATGTCGACGAGGATGTGCTCGAGGGTCTCGGCGTCATAGTCGTCGAAGTTGAGGCGCAGGGAGAAACGCGAGGTGAGGCCCGGGTTGACCTCGAGGAATCGGGACATCTGGGCGGGGTAGCCCGCCGCCACCACGACGACCTCGCCGCGTCCCGCCTCCATGAGCTCGACGAGAGCGTTGATGGCCTCGAGGCCATACTCGGCGGTGTCCGCGAGCTTGTAGGCCTCGTCGATGAAGAGCGTGCCGCCTCGCGCGCGCTGCCATGCCGCACGGACGAGGCTCGCCGTGTGACCCACGTAGCGGGCCACGAGGTCGTCGGCGCGCGCCTCGACGAACTCGCCGTCGAGCACCTTCGCGGCGCGGCCGAACTCATGCAGCTCGCGGGCGAAGGTGGTCTTGCCGGACCCAGGGTTACCGAGCAGCATCGTGTGGAGGCAGACGGCATCGCGGCCGTATGCCTGCGCGGCGCGCATGCACTCGACGGCGCGGCGAACCTGCTCCTCCATGCCCGTGAGGCGCGAGAAGGGCTTGGAGAACACTTCGTTTTCCGGCGTAATCTCTGACATCGAGATGGGGCGGCACTCGTTTGCGAGCTCGAGCTCACGTGCGATCTCGAGGGAGGCCTTGTCCTTGACGTTGGGGTTGATGGGGCGCGTCTCGAGCGTGGCGCCCTTGAATACCTCCTCTACCTCCTCGATGGTGGGGCAATCGCCGCCAAGGACGAGGCCCTTCTTCTTGCCTTGGCACTTGAAGGCGAGCGGGAGGGCGGCCTGCCCGCCCTCCACCTTCGCGTGGCCCACCACGAGCGGGCAGTTCTTCGAGGCGAGCAGGTTGAGGGCGTCGAGGACTGCCTCGAACTGCTCCTCCGAGAAGCTGAGCCTGCCGCCGTAGTAGGCCGCCATGCTAGTCCTCCTTCTCCATGAGGTTGTCGATGCTGTAGGGGTTGTTGACGTTCTCGCCGCGTTCGGCCGCCACGGCGACGTACTGGTTGATGACGGGGAGGAGGCGGCGCGCGGCAGCGATCTGGCGCTCTATGACGGACTTGAGCTCTTCGGCGCTGTCGTATTCGAGGGCGCTGGTGAGGAGGACCTCGCCGTCGACCGGATCGGCGGAGAAGTCGAAGTTCTCTGGCAACTCCTGCACGGCGAAGAGCAGGTCGATGGCGCTGGTGCCGGGAACTATCTGTGGGAGGTTCATGACTACGTGGAGCTGGCCCTTCTTGTCGCCGTCGTCATAGGCGTTGACGGTGACGGGATAGGTCTCGCCATCGATCTCAATCAGGGTGCCCATGCTGTCGTCATCGTAAGGGACGAAGGCATAGTCGGTGCAGTTGAAGGCGAAGCCGAGGCGGTTGCAGTTGGGATTCTCGCAGAGCATGGTGGTCCTTTCGTTTGGATGCTTGTGGGTGTTGCGCCGAGCTCTTGGCGTCGTGGCAGGTCTCGCGAGCGACCTCGCGACCGGCTAGTCGCTATCGCTGGAGAAGTACTCCGACATGAAGGCAAACTTCATGCGGCGCTTCGTGTTTTCGAGCCAGACGTCGTGGACGCTCTTCTCGCCGTTGCGGATGTCGATGGCGTCGCGCAGGGACGAGCACAAGGTGTGGTTCGTGATTGTGATGAGGCGGTCCAGGTCGAGGTCGTCAGTGACGGCGTGACGGGCGACGGAGGCGAAGGGCTCACCGGGCATGGCGCGCCTGAAGCCGCGAATCTTGTAGTTTGCCTGGCGGAGCATCTGGAAGGCGCGAAGAGCGGCGACGTTCTCCTCGTTGACGCCGATGGGCACGCTCGCCTCGACTTCGACCATGCCGTCCACGAGCGAAACGGTTGTGGTCACCGGCTTGTTGAGGTAGATTTCGCGGGCGCACCAGCGGTTCTCGCCCGCCGGATAGAAGGTGAGGTCGTCGTTGGCGGCAAGGACGCTGCGAACCCAGGCCGCGGGATCTTCCGTGGGGCTGATGTCGGGGTTGGATGCCGGACGCTCGCCGTTTTCGTTGTCGTTGCTGGTGCCAAAGAGCTCGTCGATTTTGCCGAAGTCCATGTCTTGTCCCTTCTCTCGGGTGGGCAGCCATCTGTTGGGTCGACTGCCCGGTTGGGCGGGCCGTCGCTCTGCTGGGCTGGCTGTCCGCTTGGATGGGCCGTCGTCCTACTGGGCCGGCTGCCCGGTTGCTGACAAACACAATGACCGAGACGGCAACGGCCCCCGGGGGTATGCCGGGGGCCGCTTCAGGGATTGATTGGGGATTCGGTTTTTCGTGTGGCGCGGGAGTGCGATTAGCGCCACGCGGGCGAGCGTTGGCTACTTGTGGGGTGGCCCGTTCTGCGCGCGGGGCTTCTCCTCGCTTGTCGCGCTACTCGAGCGTGCGGCTTTTCAGGTGCGCCCTGCTGCAGGCGACGTCGAAACGCTGGCGGATGAGCTCGCGCGTCTCCTCGTCGTCAGCCTGTCGGTAGGCGATCTCGTAGGCGTCGAGCAGCTGCGTCACCTTGGTCTCGTTGCCAAAGCCATCGGCGTATTCGCGCTGGTTTGATATCTCGGAGTCGAGCGCGAAGGCCTCGTAGAGGAGAAACGCGCTGGCGCTTGCGCTCTGATGGTTCTGCGCGAGGCTGGCGTATCCGCGCCTGGCAACGTCGCCAATCTTCCTCGCGGCAACCGTCGAGCCAAAGAGCTGCAGGTAGGTCATGCAACACTGGGAGGCGGGCATGAGGGTCATGCTCTTGTCGATGGGCGTGCGCTGGGGCGAGAAGATCGCGTCTTCGAGCTCCTCGGCCGCCTCGGTCATGTGGTTGGCGGCAGCGAGGACCTCTGCCTTCTGGTTGCGCACGCGTTCGTCGAAGGCGTGGCATGCCTCGTAGGAGTTGAGGATGTCGACGGCCTTCGAGACGAGCGCCTCACACTCGTCGTCGGGGAGGGAGTCGAGCGCGTACTTGAAGAAGGACGCGACCCAAACGACGAGGTACCAGTCCCAGCGATCCATGCGAATCTCGAGCGCCTGGTTGACGAACGCCATGCCCTCCTCGATATGGCCGAGCCTGGCGCAGGCCTGGACGGCGTCCGCCAGATGGGTGACGGACCTCGGGAAGCGGTCAAGGCCGAGCTTCGCGAGGTCGAGGGCGTACTCGAAGTCATGGCTCGTGAGGAAGACGTTCGTGAGGTTGTGCAGGCTGACGCTGTCAACCGAGATGTCGTCGAAGTTGAGGACGAGATCGGCGATGGAGCGCCTCAGTCCGCCGGAGTTTGCCCCCTCGACGAGGGCGAGGGCCTCCGTGGTCGACACGATGGGGAGCCCTCCGTACCAGCTGTCGTCTTCTTCCTCGGACTCGCAGTCCTGCTCGGCGGCGTTCTGGCTGTCAACGTCGGTCTCGTCGTAGGACATCTTGTCTTCTTCGAGCATGTGGTTCCCTTCTTCGCGGGTGGGAGGAACGTGGCCGTGCGCTTGCGGTGTGGGTTGCGTCTGTGGCGCGGTTCGTGCGGATGCGAGTTGCGCGGGTCGTGCGGGCGTGCTGCCTGCGGAGCAAGGCGCGCGCATGCTAGAGGTTGGTCTGGACGATTCTCGGGAGCCCCTCGAACAACGCCGTGCCGAGAAGCGCGAGGGCGAGCAGAAGCACGAGTGCGAGCGAAGCGTCGCCCGCCGACGTGCGTGCGATGGCAAAAACAGCGCTCTTTACCTCGCTATTCGTTGATGACTTAAGGTCTGCGAGCATAGCCCACGTCGCGTCGGGGTCAGTCCCGGGAAGCGTCGCGAGCTGCTCGCGCCATCGGGCGAGGGCGAGGCCATTCGATGCCGCGAGCGTATCGCGTGCCGCCTGGCGCTCGATGGGCGAAAGGGCCCCGGAGAACGTTCGCTCGCGGCCGTCCTCGTCGGCAGGTAGCGCCTTGATC
>USBN01000057.1 GCA_900552935.1 uncultured Coriobacteriaceae bacterium
GGGGCGCGTCCCATGTGTAAGGGATTGTCTACTTGGCGCTAGTGTCAGAGGCTCCGGCCTCGCCGGTGCCGGCAGCCTCGGCCTCCTTCACGCCCATCGCGGCGATCTGGGCGGCAGCGGCGACGCCGGCGGCCTTCTCGCGCTCGATGCGACGCTCGGCCCAGACGCGGTTGGGCAGGCCAAAGAGGTCCATGAAGCCCTTGGCGGCAGTGCGATCGAAGGTGTCGCCCTTATCGTAGGTAGCCAGGCCGAAGTCATACATCGAGCTGTCGGCACGAGAGCCGGTGACCGTGCAGTTGCCCTTGTAGAGGTGCAGACGGACCTCGCCGCTGACGGTCTTCTGGGTGCTCGCGAAGAAGGCGTCGAGCGCGTCCTTGAGCGGCGAGTACCAAAGGCCGTTGTAGACCTGACGGCTCCAGTCATGCTCGAGCTGAAGCTTGGTGTGGAGCACGTCGCCCGGCAGGCACAGGGACTCGAGCTGCTTGTGGGCCATGATGATGGCGAGAGCACCCGGCTGCTCATAGCACTCGCGGCTCTTGAGGCCGACGAGACGGTCCTCGATCATGTCGATGCGACCAAAGCCGTGGCTGCCCACGATCTCATTAAGCGCGGCGATGAGGTCATACAGCTTCATGCGCTGGCCATCGATGGAGACGGGCAGGCCCGCTTCGAAGCCAATGACGACATCGCGGGCCTCGTCAGGCGCGTCCTCGGCGTTGACGGTGAGCGACCAGGCTCCGTCGGGCGCGGAGTTCCACGGGTCCTCGAGCACGCCGCACTCGATGGCACGACCCCACACGTTCTCGTCGATGGAGTACGGATTCTCCTTGGTGGCGTCAACAGGGATGCCATGGGACTGCGCGTACTCGATCTCGCTCGAGCGCGTGGTGAGCTCCCAGCTGCGAACCGGACCGAGGATGTCGAGCGTCGGGTCGAGGGCCTTGCACTCGAGCTCGAAACGCACCTGGTCGTTGCCCTTGCCGGTGCAACCATGGGCGATGGCGACGGCGCCCTCGGCCTGGGCCACCTTCACGAGATGACGGCAGATGGCGGGACGAGACAGGGCAGAGAGCAGCGGGTACTTGTTCTCGTACATGCCATTGGCGAAGATCGCCTTGGCGACGAAGTCCTCGCAGAACTCGTCACGGATGTCGACGTCATACGCGGCCACGGCGCCGAGCATCTTGGCCTTCTCGTTCACGGCATCGATGTCCTTGCGCTCCTCGGACGGCTGGCCGAGAGCGGCGATGCAGGAGACCACGTCGTAGCCTTCATCCTGGAGATACTTGAGGAGGCACGAGGTGTCAAGGCCACCGGAATACGCGAGAACGACCTTACCCTTTTCGGACATAGAGATGCTCCTTCGATTGGATGCCTGTTTGAGAGTCGAATAACAGATGCGATGCAGCCAAGAGACGCTTAGTCGCACACGCCCCTGAGCTTGTTCACAAGTTGCTCGAGCGAAACGCCTTGCTCGTTAGTGAGGCAGACGACTATGATCGTGTCGTCCCCAGCAATGCAGCCCGCCACGTCGGGAAGGCTCGCGTCGTCAAAGGCGGCGGCGACGCCCTGGGCGGCCCCAGCCTGCGTGTGGATGACGACGATGTTGTTAGCTCGCACGACATTAGTGACGAGGTCTGACACCATGCGCTGCAGGTGCAGGTCCTCGGCGAGGACATACACGCCCTCCGGAAGCTTACGCAGGCCCATGTCCGCGATGTCGCGCGAGATCGTAGCCTGCGTGCAGACGAAACCGAGCTTCTCAAGCTCCTCGACGAGGGCACGCTGGGTCTTGATGGACTTATCGCGGACAATCTCGCGGATCGCGTCCTGTCGGTTATATCGCTTCTTCACGTCGACACCTTTCGAGCTGCTATGCTTGAGCAACCACGCAGCGAAGATCGCTGGCGATTTGCGTTCGTCATTGGGTACTAACCCATTAGATTCTCATCAAGAATGCATATTAGCACGATAAAATACGGTAATTTCGCAATTTTCCGTTTGTTTACACAACATCATGAATGCTTGATACGTTCGCAGCGATGGCGGCGGCGAGTCTGACCAAAACTTCCAGTCCGGGACGAATTAGGCGCTCTGAGCACAGCGCACTGATCACAATGCGTGCGCCCGATACAGAATCGCCGGCACATTCGTCCATGAATGCGCCGGCGACTCAATGTCTCAACTAGATGGAAAAGCTAACCCCCACTTCCTGGGAGAAGCTAGCATCGCGACTAGAACCTAAAGGTACTTGCGCCAGTCGTCCTCCGCCTCGTCCTCTTTGCGGCTAGCGGGCGCGGGCTCCGGGGCGGAGGCGTACGGCTCCTCGTTGGCCTTGGGGAACGTGGCAAACACATGCTGGAACATCTCGAGGTTCTCATCGCGGCGGCCCTTCGGCACGGCAAAGGTCACCTGACTTGCCACGTGCTTGCCAGTCGCGAGCTCCTCGGCAAAGATCTGGGCGACGCGGAGGGCGTCCCACCCAAAGACACCGCAACCGAAGGCGCCAAGCACGAGCTTGTCATGGCCAAGAACGTCAGCGATGCCAAGCACGAGGCGGACGCGAGAGCGCATCGAACGCGCGAGGTCGGACTCGAGCACGTGATAGTTGACCTTCGCCCTCTTGAGATTGGGAGCGGCGGCAACGATGACGTCAGCATACGAGTGGAAGCGCTCGCGCTCGAAACGCACCTTTGGCACGACAAGGGCTCGATCGCGATAGAGCTCGCAGTTGATGTTGTGACGACGATTCTCCGCGAACCAGCCCTCAAAGCGCGAGAGGACGTTGTACAGGAAGCTCTCCTGGCAGAGGGCCTCCTCCTGAGCCATGGCACCGCGGATGTAGGCGCCCGCGGGATACGTGAACGATGCGAAGTCAAGAACGGCGAGGTCACACATATCGGGACGGCCGCGGCCAAGCTCGAGCACCGCGGAAACGGAATCCGCGTCGACGACGCTCACGCTGGGGACGGAGGTCTCCCTGCCCGCCGGCGTCGCGGGAATCTCGTCATAGAAGCGTGTCTCCCTCACCGAGCGCTCGATCTCCGCACCAAGACGATCATGCATCTCCGCGGTATGGGCGACGGCAGCGCTCGCCCGCTCGCGACGGCGATCATCGCGCGTGCGCTCGCGGGACTGCTTGTTTCCACGTGCGCGATTGTTCGGTTCAGCCATATATATGTCTCCTCGCGTCCTCTGGAAAAAATCTAGTCAGCTATTTAGGGATAGCGGTTCACCTGCGGCGCGCTGCCGCATTAACTCCTCAAGCAGCACGTTTGCAAGAACTGTACGGCCATAAAACGCCAATTGCAAGGTCTAGCAGCAATTTGTCGATAAATGGGGCGGCAATTCAGGGAGAGGAAGCGACCTGAGCGGAACGCCCATCAGACGCATAGAGACCCTTACCGAATCGTAACAAGAGATGCCCAATATTACGTGGATACTAGTTCTGTTGGAAGCATTCGAGGCCGTACGTGACGAGCCGGGAGCGACATATGGGCAATAACAAAGGAACACACAAGTCAGACAAGGCCTCCAAGCGCAAAAAGGACGAGGTCAAGTCCACAAAGAGCTCGAAAAAGGCCTCCGCCGCCGAGCTCGAGCACAAGGCCGCCAAATTCGCCGACGTCGTCCCGACGCCCGCCAATGCCAATCGTCCCCAGAAGCGTTCCCGTGATTTCTCCTACACGCAGAATCGCGAGGTCAGCTGGCTTCGCTTCGACAACAGGGTCCTTGACGAGGCTTTTGACGAATCCGTGCCGCTCCTCGAGCGCATCAAGTTCTGTGCCATCTTCCAGTCGAACCTCGACGAGTGGTTCATGATCCGCGTTGGCGGCCTCTCTGACCTCGCTGAGCTCAAGCACCAGCCGGCAGACAACAAGAGCGACGAGACCCCGTCGGAGCAGCTCGCCCAGCTCTTCTCGATCCTCCCGGGCCTGTACGAACGTCGCGAGCGCTGCTTCACCCATCTCGAGAGCGCCCTCGAGATGGAGGGCATCAAGCGTCTGGCGCCAGAACAGTACACGGACTCCGATCTCGTCACCGTCTCCCGCTACTTCGAGAGCCGCCTGGCTCCCATCCTGTCGCCGCTCATCGTCGACCCGCGTCATCCCTTCCCCAACCTCAAGAACGGTGTCCTGCACGTAGTCTGCTCCCTCGATGGCAACGATGAGCACGGGGTTCTCGGCATGGTCGAGGTCCCGCAGACCGCCGATCGCATCATCTGGCTTCCCTCCAGCGAGGGTCGCATCCGCTACACCCTCGTTGAGGACGTCATCATCTCCATGCTTGGCCGTTGCTTCGGTTCCTACGTCCCCACGAGCTCGGGCGTCGTGCGCGTCACGCGCAACGCCGACATCGACCCTGACGGCGTGGGAGTCGAGGAGGAGGAGGACTACCGCCAGCACATGAAGAAGGTGCTCAAGCGCAGAAGCCGCCTCCAGCCCGTCCGTGCCGAGATTACCGGAGACCTCGACGAGTCGCTCGTCACATTCGTCCGCAAGGAACTTGAGCTCGAGAAGCGCAGGATGTTCCACCTCTCGACGCCCTCAGACCTCTCGTTCGTCTACCAGCTCGAAGGCAAGGTTCCCGCAAGCCGCAAGAGCGCGCTCACGTTCCCTCCCTTTGCTCCGCAGCCCTCGCCCATGGTGCGCGACGGCGAGCCCATGCGCGGCCAGGTCGAGAACCACGACGTCCTGCTCACCTATCCGTATGAATCGATGAGTCCCCTCCTGCGCCTCATCCACGAGGCGGCGAACGATGACGACTGCATCTCGATCAAGATCACGCTCTACCGCGTGGCGCGTCACTCGCGTCTGTGCGAGAGCCTCGTAACCGCCGTCGAGAACGGGAAGGACGTCACGGTCCTCATGGAGCTGCGCGCCCGCTTCGACGAGCAGAACAACATCGAGTGGGCGGAGCGTCTCGAGGAAGCGGGATGCACCGTCATCTATGGCTCCGAGGGATTCAAGTGTCACTCGAAGATCTGTCAGATCACCTATCATGACGCACGCGGCCTCTCCCGCATCACGTGCCTTGGCACCGGCAACTTCAACGAGAAGACCGCCCTGCTGTACAGCGACTTCATGTTGATGACGGCTCATCCCGGCATCGCCGAGGATGGCAACGCCTTCTTCCGCAACCTTTCCCTGGGCAACCTCCGTGGCTCCTATCGCTACCTCGGCGTGGCGCCGCTGTCGCTCAAGCCCCTCATCATGCGCGGCATCGACCGTGAGATCACGCGCGCCAGAACGGGAGCCCCCGCCCGCGTCTTCCTCAAGCTGAACTCCCTGACGGACCGCGACGTCATCGACCGCCTCGCCGAGGCGAGCCAGGCGGGCGTCGAAGTCATCATGATCGTACGTGGCATCTGCTGTATGCTGCCGGGCATCGAGAACCGCACCACCGGCATCGAGATTCGCCAGATCGTAGGACGTCTCCTCGAGCATGCGCGTATCTACGCCTTTGGCGTCGACGCGGACACCATCTACCTCTCGAGCGCAGACATGATGACGCGCAACACAGAGCGCCGCGTCGAGATCGCCTACCCCGTGCTCGACCCGACGTGCCAGCAGATCGTGAAGAACTTCATGGAGCTTCAGCTCGCAGATAACGTGAAGGCGCGTCGCCTCACGCGCGACGGAACCTGGGCCAGAATCGGCCGAGAGGACGGCGAGCCCTCCGTGAACTGCCAGGAGGTCTTCATCGCAGAGGCATACGCCCACGCGATGGAGGCAGAGTGCGCTGCTGCGGCGAAGGCGCCGGCGGAGCCAGAGCCCGCCATTGAGACGAAGCCCGTTGCCACGGCTGAGCAGGCCGCGGTTAAGGAGCCCACGGACGACGCAGCCGTTCAGGAGACAGGCGAGACCGAATGTCCGGTACCAGCGGAAACGCTGCCTGAAGAGGCGCCCGCGCAGGCGGCGGCTCCCATGGCCGCGTCTTCGCGCGAGCCCGCGCCGGCTGAGGCGCTCGCCCAGCCCTCCGAGCCCGTCTTCGCGACCGCGGAAACGCCCGCACCCGCAGTGACTTCACCCGCACCCGCGCCGGTGGCCACGCCCGCAGAGGAACCCGCCCACGTCACCGCCACCCTCATCGAAGACGTTGCGGATGATCAGCCACGCGCCGTGGGCAATGCCGCGGCGGCCACGCAACTCGCCAGGCGTCCGCGCGGACGTGTCGCCACCGCGTTTGCCATTTTTGGGTTAGGCTTCAAGACGTTGTTTGGACGCACGAAGAACTAGGACATACATGAGACTTTCCATAGAGCGGATGACCTACGGGCCCGACGCAATCGCCCACACCGAAGACGGCAAATGCGTGTTCGTCTCTGGCGCCATCGCTGGAGACGTCGTCGAGGCGGAGCTCGTAAGCGACGGGAAGTCCTTCGCGAAGGCGAAGGTCACCGAGGTTCTTGAG
>USBN01000058.1 GCA_900552935.1 uncultured Coriobacteriaceae bacterium
CGGCAGCGTCAGATGTGTATAAGAGACAGTTCGCCGCCCCGGCGACTATGGCTTTGGGGACTTCCCATGTGACGTCGTCTTCGCGAACGGCTCGATCGTCCTCTCGAGGGAGGGCGAGCTGCTGCGATTCGCCACGCTCGACCCGGCGTTTGTCGAAGAGACGCTCGCGGCGTTTCCCGAGGCGCCGTTTCTGTGCATCGGCAGGCGTCACAGCTACGTCTGCACGTCTCGCGAGGCCTATGACGCGGAGTACGTCGCCCATGGCTTTGTGACGCGCGTCAAGGATTACGTCCGCCTGCGCGCCATGCACGCTCCCGGAATGCGCGCGGCGGACGAGATGCTCTACGATCAGACGCCCTCCACCATCCTTGCGAACGAGATCTGCAAGATCAACTGCCGCACGACTGACCCCGGTCTGATTCGCGAGCTCGATGCCTTCTTTGCGGAGCACTCCGACAAGGTGGTTAACGCCCCCTTCAACCCAAGCATGTTCGAGGTGACGCGCGCGGGCGTCGACAAGGGCGAGGCGATCGCCTGGCTTGCGGCCAACTATGACATCGGAGAGGACGAGGTCGCCGTCTACGGAGACGGCGGCAACGACATCGCCATGCTCGAGAGGTTCGCGCCCCACGGGCACGCCTACGCGCCCCATGGCGCCTGCGATGACGCGAAGCGCGCTGCCAGCGAGGTCATTGGTTCGAACGTCCTCTACGCCGTGCCCAGGCACATGGTGCGAACGGTCCGCGGCGACTCGAAGTGAGTCATGTCGCATGCGAGTACCTTGTGTAGAGATGTTGAGCGGTAAACAAGCTCTGCTATGATGCACGGGACGGATCAGAAAGAGGGAGGCCGATGGCCGAGAAAAACACGGACGGCGAGCGTTTCCAGGAGTTCGTTCGCCTTATCTCCTCGACGGAAAAGGAGATTCAGCGCATCCGTGCGGTAGAGTGCGAGCGCCTGGGCCTTCGTGGTGCGGACCTCATGTGCCTTTACTATCTCGGCCGCTCCTCCACGGGCATGACGGCGGCAGAGCTTGCTCGTACGGCGGGTGTCACTCGCGCCGCCGTGTGCCGTACGATCGCGAGCCTCAGCGAGGCCAAACTCGTCGAGGTCAAGGATGACCCAGAGTCGACCACGCGCCGCTATCGCGCCGAGATCTGCCTCACGCAGGCTGGCCGCGAGCTCATGGGTCGCGTCGACCAGGCGATTTCGCGCGTCATGTCGAGGGTCGACTCGGCGCTTGACGGCCGCTCGCGCGTTCGCCTGTATGACTCCCTCGAATCCGTCCTTGAGTGTCTGCGCGGCATCGGCCGTTAGCGCTCAGGCATCCATCGAAGCGTAGCGATGGGTCACGAGGCCTCTATTCTTGTGGGCCTTGTGGGCCTTGCCTTCGCGCGCGTGTGATAAGGAAGAGGATTCACCATGGCCGTTCGCATCATCACGGACTCCGCGTCTGATATAACCCCGGAAGACATCGAGGCCGCCGGAAGCCCGGCGCTCACGGTTCTGCCCCTGAGCATCACCTTTGGCTCGGACACCTATGCCGACAGCGTCGACCTCACGCACAGGCGCTTCTACGAGCTCCTCGTCGAGTGCGATGACCTGCCGAAGACCGGCCAGGTGAACCCGTATGCCTTCGAGGGCGCCATCCGAAAGGCGCGCGAGGCGGAGGAGGATGCCGTTGTTATCACGGTCTCCGGTAAGCTCTCCGGCACGTATGAGAGCGCCGTTTCCGCTGCGTCTGGCTTTGATGGCGGAGTCTACGTCGTCGACAGCCGCAACGTTTGCGTGGGCGAGCGCGTCCTCGTCGACTATGCCCTGCGCCTCGTGAGGGAGGGCCTTACCGCGGCGGACATCGCCACCGCTCTCGAGCAGGTGCGCGACGACATCTTCGTCGTGGGTCTGCTCGACACGCTCGAGTACCTCCGTCGTGGCGGTCGTGTGCCTGCCGCCGCCGCTGCCGTGGGCCAGCTGCTCTCCATCAAGCCGGTCATCTCCGTCGAGGATGGCGAGGTTGTCGTCTTGGGTAAGGCGCGTGGCTCCAAGAACGGGCGCAACCTCCTGACCCAGCAGATCGAGAAGTCCGGTGGCATCGACTTCTCCATGCCGATCGCGCTTGGCTACGCTGGTCTCGACGATGTCCTGCTCAGGAAGTACATCGAGGACTCCCGTGGCATCTGGGAGGCCAATGTGTGCGCCGATGACCTGCCCGTTTACTCCGTTGGTGCGACGATTGGCACCCACGTCGGCCCCGGTGCGATCGCGTTGGCGTTCTTCAAGAAGAGCGCTTAGGCCGGCGCTCTTGGTCCGATGGACCCGCATTCCGGTGAGCCGCGCTTGCCGCCGGACCGCGGCGCCGCCCAGGCGCTCGCCGCCGCCCACCAGAGAATGACTCGCGGGGGCGGTCATTTGCGAGGTTGCTCTGCGTTCGTTCGGGTACACTTCTCTACGCAACAATTTCGCAACAGAGAACCCTGCCACGCAACGTGCGCCGCCGAGGCTGCGCGGGCGCCGTGCGCAGGCCAGGAGGGCACGCATGGCAAAGAACAAGTACGACATCAGGACCCAAGACTATAAGACCCAGCGTACGATGGCGAAGACGTTCGCCTACATGCTCATTGGTTGGGGTACCCTCCTGGTCATTACTGGCTGCCTCTACGTGTATGGCGCGATTACGACCCCAGGTTCAAATAGCTCCAATATGGCGGCCATCGCCGGCGCGTCCTTCGCCCTTATCGGCATCGTGCTCATTGTCCTTGGCGCGCGCAACATCGTCGCGACCAAGGCCAAGAACAAGGAGGGCGAGAAGTCCGAGACTAAGGCCTTCACTGCCGTTACCGGTGCCGTTCGCAAGCTGCACTTCCAGGGTGCCGCTGCCGACGTCTTCGATTCCGAGATGAATATCGTTGACGGGTCTGGCAACACCGTGTTCGAGATTAGCGGCAGGACGGGCGCCTTCGGGCCCAAGGCCGAGATTCGCGCGGCGGGCGGCTCTGTCCTCGGCTCGGTTCGCGGCCAGGTCATCTCGACCAGCCACGTCTATGACATCAAGCTTTCTAACGGCCATTCTGTTCGCCTTGTTCGCGATTTGCTGAAGACTCCCCACACCATTGCGGTCGGTGAGACGGATTGGAAGATCAAGGGCGATGATCTCCTCAACTTTGACTTCAAGCTTCGCGACTCCAAGGGCACGCTCGCTCTGTCTGGCTGCCGCCGTGCCGATTCCCACAACATCGAGATTAGCGATACCGCCCATGATGACCTCTGTGTTGCCATCGCTGTCGTGATGCTGCACATTAGCCAGCAGCATCACATCGAGGTGCTCGATAGCGAGCGCATCGCCAACGAGAACCCGATGGGCCCGTCGATTCTCGACGAGCTGATTGGCGGCAACAACAGGAGCTAAGCGTCTGTGGCTTGCACGTTCTGGGCCGGCGAGGTTCGGCTATTGCGAGCGCCCGCTTCTGGGCCGGCGAGGTTCGGCTATTGCGAGCGCCCGCTTCTGAGCCGATGCGGTTCGGCTAGCACGAACGCTTGCGAACGGTCGCTTCTGAGCCGACGCGGTTTGGCTATTGCGATGACTTGGGAGGGTCCGGCATATGTCCGGGCCCTCTATTTTGTCCGAATCATGCCTCGCTGCCTTGCTTTTGCCGTTAGATTGATGTGGAGAAGGGACAGAAAGTCCCTTAAATGCAAAAGTGAGCAGCCAAATGGCCTCCGTGCGAGTAGACGATCGATTTGCGTTTGTAAACCCGCAGGTAGATCGATTGACGTTCCATGGGCTACTTTGGCAGGTTTGATTTGGCTGCTCACTTTCGGTATCCCTTCATTTCTCGGCGTATGCTTGAGCGCATTGATGCGCGTTAATTGGGAGGGGCGTGGCTCGAGGTTGTATCCCAGCTCGTATCCTTGAGCTTATTGACGCGCATTTATGGAAGGATCGATCATGTTTGATGCTCTTGCGGTGTTCGTTGGCGGAGGTGCTGGGTCTGTTGCGCGGTGGCTCATCTCGCTTGCGCCATTTGGGTCCACTGCGGATGCGGGGTTTCCCGTTGCCACCTTCGTCACGAACGTGATTGGTGCCTTTTGCATCGGCGTTATCGTTGGCCTTGCCGCCCCCGCCTCGCTTCTTCCTAAGACGACGCTTCTGCTCAAGACCGGATTCTGTGGCGGGTTCACGACCTTCTCCACCTTCGCCCTTGAGGCGTCGGGGCTCTTCGAGCACGGTAACTGGTTTGTCGGCGGGGGATACGTGCTGCTCAGCCTCGTGCTTGGCGTCTTGGCCTGCTTTGCTGGGCAGTTCGTTGCCGGTGGACTGTGCCCGCGTGTTTAGGGGATATCGATTCGGTGGCTTGGGTATACGTTTTCTGTATCGCGTGCTGCCGGGCCGCTATCGCGCGGGCCTCGAGCTCCTTGGCTGATTGGAGGTACGTGTCATGACAATCGTCCTCATAGCTATTGGCGTCGTCAGCGTCGCCTATGGTGCCGCGATGGGTGTCTTATATCCCGCTCGTGGATTCTTCCTTGCGTGGATAGTCGTGGGCGCGGCGCTTCTTGCTGCAGGATGGGCGCATCGAACAGGTGCCTGGCAAGCGCTTCCCGCATGGACCCGCCGGATTGCCGTTACCGTGATGGCGCTGGTTGCGTGCGGTGTTTTTGCAGGTTGCGCGCTCATCATGCGCGCGGCTGTCTCGACTCCGCCGGCAAACCTAGACTGCATCGTCGTCCTCGGGGCGAATCTCAACGCGGATGGCTCTCCCAAGGAGACGCTTCGCTATCGCTTGGATGAGGCTGCGGCTTATCTGGAGCGGAACCCGGAGACCACGTGCATCGTCTCCGGTGGTCAGGGTTCTGACGAACCATGTAGCGAGGCAGAGGCGATGGCCCACTACCTTGAGGCCGCTGGCGTAGATGCTTCGCGCATTCTGCTTGAAGACCGTTCGACCACCACGGCCGAGAACCTGCGCTTTTCCGCGGCGCTCCTCGATTTCCCGGGCGCCTCCGTGGGCGTCGTCACGAATGACTTCCACGTGCTGCGCGCCACCCGCATCGCGCGTCGCCAGGGGCTGAGTAACGTCCATGGCATTTCAGCGCCCACAAACCCGCTCTACCTGCCGCAGGCCTGCGTCCGTGAGTGCGCGGCGCTCGCGAAGGATGCCATGGTCGGAAATCTCTAGTTGGAGGCTGCCATGATCGAAATGCACCTAGCCGAGCGTGCCGGGCCCGACGTTTCGCCTGGCCCTCATCAGCCTGCTGTCGCGCCATTCGACACGCCTCACCTCTCAGACGAGCCCTTCGATGTCACGTATCACAAGGGCCCGGTCATCCTCCGAGGGGACCTCATCCCCGAGCAAAGCACGACGGAGGAGCTCCTCAACTCCGAGGATTCGACCGAGTGGCTCCACATGGATCCCTGGCGCGTCCTTCGCATCCAGTCCGAGTTCGTCGATGGCTTTGGCGCCTTGGCCGACCTCGGCCCCGCCATCTCCTGCTTTGGCTCGGCCCGCACCAAGCGCGATGACCCGATGTATGCCGCGGCGCGCCGTGTGGGAAGGCTTCTCGCCCAGCGTGGCTTCGCCGTCATCACGGGTGGCGGCCCCGGCATCATGGAGGCGGCAAACAGGGGAGCGGCGAGCGCGCGTGGCAAGTCTGTGGGCCTCGGCATCGAGCTGCCGCATGAGGAGGGCATGAACCGCTGGGTCAACCTCGGCATGACGTTCAGGTACTTCTTCGTGCGCAAGACCATGTTCGTCAAGTACTCGAGCGGAGCGATCGTGTTTCCGGGTGGATTCGGCACGCTTGACGAGGGCTTCGAGCTACTCACCCTCATCCAGACTCATAAGGTCAAGAGCATGCCGGTTGTCATGTTTGGCTCGGAGTACTGGCGCGGCCTCTTCGATTGGATCGAAGGCCCCGTGATGGACGCGGGCATGATCTCTCCGCTCGATCCTGAGCTCGTGAAAGTCACGGATGACGTGGACGAGGCGGTCGAAATCGTTACGTGTGGCCGCTCGCTCGTGTAAGCTGTGTCACTGAAACGTAGGATAATCGCCGGAACACCGGAACACCGGAACACCGGAACACCGGAACACCGGAACACCGGAACACCGGAAC
>USBN01000059.1 GCA_900552935.1 uncultured Coriobacteriaceae bacterium
ACGTCCTTCCGCGACGACGTCAGGCATGTGGGCGAAGTCATCATCCACAAGAACGACCTCGGCGACGTTGCGAGCCGCGTCGGACCCAGATGCCATGGCGACAGAGCAGTCAGCCTCGCGAAGCGCCAGAACATCATTCACACCGTCACCCGTCATTGCCACGGTATGGCCTGCCCTGCGAAGCGCAAGGACGAGCTCACGCTTCTGCTGGGGAGTCACGCGGCCAAACACGCGGTACTTTAGCGCAGCGCGCTTGACGTCCTCGGGAGTTACGAGCGTCGAGGCGTCAACCCACTTGTCGGCATCGGGCACGCCAGCTTCGGCGGCAATGCTTGAAACCGTGCGGGGGTCGTCGCCCGAAATGACATTGAGCTGTACCCCCTGCTCCGTGAAGTACTTAATCGTTGCAGGAGCATTCGTTCGAATATGGTCGGAGATGGAGATGATTCCGAGAGGCCTAGGGACACCAAGAATTGCATCCTCGCCGTCGAAGCCATCGCACTCCGCGAGAACGAGCACGCGCTCCCTCTCACCCGTAGAAGCGAGCGCGGAGGAAATCTCCCGGGGTACGCCGCCAGCGAACACGAACTGCGCCGCGCCCATGACCAGCGCTCGGCCATCAGCGGTAACGCACCCTGAATACTTGCGAGCACTCGAAAAGCCCACGACGCGCTGGCAATCCGGAGTGTCGATGCCCGTCTCATCAGCATGGCGAAGGATGGCGGTAGCCGTCTCGTTGGCGTCATGGCTGCTAGCACGGCTAACACACGCGGCCGCAAACTCGACGTCGGCGGAGCTGTGACCCGACACGCCAATTGCGCGCTCGAAGTCCATGGATCCGGACGTAATGGTTCCGGTCTTATCAAGGCAGAGAACATCGACACGGGCGAGCATTTCGATGCAATAGAACTGCTGGATGAGAACGCTCTTCCTCGCAAGCCTTGCAGCAGAGATGACGAGAACCGTGGAAGTGAGAAGAACGAGACCTTGCGGAATCATGCCAACAAGCGCAGACACCGTAGTAAGGATCGCGTCATTGAGGCCGTATCCGTCCTTAAGCGTGCGAATAAACAAAGCGAGGCCGATGGGAGCGAGGAGCCACGTAGACGTCCGGATGATCATCTGGAGCGTCGCCATGATCTCGCTCTTGGTGTTCTTGATGTACTTGGCCTCGGCGTTTATGCGAGCGGCATAGGAATCCGCGCCAACATCCGTCACGCGCGCAACAACGCAACCAGAGTCAAGAAAGCTACCGCTCATGAGCCTGTCGCCAATTGACTTGGCAACAGGCTTGCTCTCGCCTGTCAACAGGCTCTCGTTAAGGCCAGCTCCTCCCCAAACAACCTCCGCGTCAGCAGAGACCTGGTCACCGCGTCGCAAAACAAGCAGATCGTCGAGAACGACCTCGGCACGCCCGACTTCGACATCCCCACCATCGCGACGAACCGTGACGGGGCGCTCCGCCAGAATCGAGAGCTTGTCGATGGTCCGCTTGGAGCGGATCTCCTGGACAACGCCGATAGCGAGGTTAGAGAGTACGACGCAGAGAAACGTAAGATTGCGCCAAGCGCCCGTGTATGCCACCAGACAGGCAAGGATGATGTTGATACCGTTGAACAGCGTGAACGCATGAGTTGCAATGATCTGAGGGATGGTCTTAGTTTGCGGACCAGCGTCAGCGTTGACGCGACCGTCGGCGACACGGTCCTCGACCTCGGCCGAAGAAAGACCCCTGAACTCAGGTGCGACGATATCGAAATCTTCCGTACCCAGCGTAATCATGCCTCCACTCAACAATCAGTAAGTTCTTATTGTACGGACTAGTGGGCCACATAAATCGAAAGCTAAAAACACTTACATACTTGAAACGTTGAAGAATCAGGCAGCCATCCCCGCCGAATTGCGCTACATGCCCTATACTCTCTTTCGCGCACGCGCATGACGCCGTATGCTCTCTTAGCTCAGCTGGATAGAGCGTTCGCCTCCGGAGCGAAAGGTCGCGGGTTCGAATCCCACAGAGAGCACCATTCGTTTGATCAGGGCCCCAGCTATGGGGCCTTTCTTATATGCGGTCATTACATCTCTGTTTCGCGCGAGGTTCGCATCGGGCGCTGTAGTACCATCAGTCAACTAACTAAAACTCGGGTTGACCCAGACAGCGCCAAAGGAGAATCGCATGATTGCCGTCGTCAAGGACACCGCCACACCAGAGCAGCTTGAACACTTTGTCTCCTGGATTCACGGCAAGGGCCTCGACGCCCATGTGTCCAAAGGCCATAACGCGACGATCGTCGGCCTCGTAGGCGACACCACCCAGATTGACCCGTACCTTATTGAGGGCATGGATATCATCGAGCGCGTTCAGCGCGTCTCCGAGCCCTTCAAGAAGGCCAACCGCAAGTTCCACCCGCTCGACACCGTCGTCGATTGCGGCCACGGCGTGAAGATCGGCGGCGGCACCTTCCATGTCATCGCCGGTCCCTGCTCCGTCGAGGGCGAGAACCTCATCAGCATAGCCCGCCAGGTCAAGGCTGCCGGCGCCACGCTCCTTCGCGGCGGCGCTTATAAGCCCCGCACCTCCCCTTACGCCTACCAGGGCATGGGCGAAAAGGGCCTGGACCTTCTCTGCGAGGCTCGAGACGAGCTCGACATGCCCATCGTGACCGAAATCATGGACCCTCGAGACGTCGACGCCTTCGTGTCCCACGACATCGAAGTCTGGCAGATCGGTGCCCGTAACGCCCAGAACTTCCCCCTGCTCAAGGAAGTAGGCAAGACCAAGGCCGCTATCCTGCTCAAACGCGGCATCTCCGGCACCATCGACGAGCTCCTCATGGCGGCCGAGTACATCATGAGTGAGGGCAACCCCAACGTCATCGTCTGCGAGCGAGGCATTCGCACGTTTGAGACCCACACGAGGAATACCTTCGACCTCTCTGCCGTCCCCGTCCTCCATGACCTCTCGCACCTGCCGGTTTGCGCCGACCCGAGCCACGCGACGGGCCACACGCGCTATGTCACTCCGATGGCCCTCGCCGCCACCGCCGCAGGCGCGGATTGCCTGGAGATCGAGGTCCACGACGACCCGAAGCACGCTTGGTCCGACGGCGCGCAGGCACTCACGCCCGCGCAGTTCAAGGACGCCATGACGCGCATCGCCACCGTTCGCGAGGCAGTCAAGATGGAGGTCGAGTAAATGATGGAGGAAGGCAGCGCTCAATCTGAGGTCGAGTCTCCCTCGATTGTCCCGGGCCGCACGGGCATCGTTGGCCTAGGCCTCATCGGCGGCTCATTCGCGCGCGCCCTAGCTAAGGGCGGCCGCGAGGTCTATGCCTATGACCCAAACGAGGAGATCACGAGTTTCGCCGCCATCGAAACCACCTCTGGCGTACTCACCGATGAGCTCATCAGCACTTGCGAGCTCATCATTCTTGCCTGCTACCCAGAGGCGTGCGTTGCCTGGCTTAGGGAGCACGCGAGTCTTGTGAATCCGAACGCCATCGTCATCGACACGGGCGGCGTGAAACGCTCCATCTGCGAGCCTTGCTTCGAGATTGCCCGCGAGTTTGGCATCACCTTCATAGGCTGTCACCCCATGGCGGGAACCCAGTTCTCAGGCTACGCACACTCCCGAGCGAACATGTTCGAGGGGGCGCCGATGGTCGTCTGCCCCGCGCCCGAGGTGAGGGGTGTCGAATGCCTGGCTCTCGTAGACCGGCTCGAAGGCCTTCTCGCGCCGTGCGGATTCGACAAGTTCACGGTTACCACACCGGAGCGTCACGACCGAGTCATCGCCTACACCTCACAACTTGCGCACGTGGTTTCCAACGCCTATGTCAAGAGCCCCACGCTAGGGCTCCGCGACGGCTTCTCCGCCGGTTCCTACAAAGATCTCACTCGTGTGGCGAGGCTCAACCCCACGATGTGGTGTGAGCTGTTCCTCGATGACGCCGACAACCTCGCCAACGAGATCGGAACCATCATCACCGAGCTCTCCAAGTACAAGGATGCTCTGGAGAAGCACGACGCCAGCCGTCTAACGGAGCTTCTTTCCGAGGGCGACCGCATCAAGCGCGCCGACCTCGCAAAGGAGGACGAGGTCTAATGGGCTCAGCCTCCAACGACGTGATCGTTCGCGTTGACACAACCTCAAGGTCTTATGACGTCCACGTGACTCCCGGAGTCATCGCCCGCACGGGCGAACTCGTACGAGAAGCCGCCGACGGTGAGAATGCCTTCATCGTATCCGACACCAACGTGGCCCCGCTCTACATGGACCAAGTTCGCGCCACTCTCGAAGCATCGGGCTATACGACGTCCCAATTTGTCTTCGAGGCTGGAGAGGCTTCCAAAAGGGCATCGACATGGGCAGCTTGCCTCGAGGCAATTGCCGCAGCGGGACTAACCCGTGACGATGTCGTTGTTGCCCTTGGCGGAGGGGTCACGGGAGATCTCGCGGGCTTTGCTGCCGCCTGCTACATGAGGGGCTGCTCCGTCGTCCAGGTCCCCACCAGCCTTCTCGCTATGGTCGATTCATCCGTCGGAGGCAAGACGGCGATTGACCTGGAGGCAGGCAAAAATCTTGCCGGCGCATTCTGGCAGCCTCGGGCAGTCATCGCAGACCCCAATTGCTTGAAAACCATTCCGCAAGACCTCTTCCGAGACTCATGTGGCGAGGTCATCAAGCATGGTGTACTTGCAGACCCGTCCCTATTCGATGACCTCGAAAGTGAGCCTCTTACCTCCGAGGGCGTCCCGGCCAAAAGGCTGGCGCGCGTCATCGCGAGAAACGTTGAGATCAAGCGTGACGTGGTCAATGCCGACGAGCAGGAGCGCGGCATTCGCCAGACCCTCAACCTCGGGCACACGATCGGCCACGCCATCGAAACCGCAAGCAACTTCGCGCTAGGGCATGGCACCTGCGTCGCCATAGGTCTCTGCGCCATCGCTCGAGCTGCCGCCGCCGAGGGAATCTGCGAGCCGGAGGTTGCAACTCGCATCGAGCGAGTCGTCGACGCGCATGGACTTCCGACAGACACGCGCCTGCCTCATGACGTCATCGTGAACCTTGCGATGTCAGACAAGAAGCGACATGGTGACGGCGTGAACGTAATCTTGCCTACCCGCATTGGCAAGGTCGAGATCCGCCGCGTAAGCATGGCCGAATTCGCCCGCCTCGTGGATGAGGGCTGCGGCACCGCACGCATCGGCTTCGCCGCCGAAGACCAGAGCCAGTCCAGCGTCAACTAGGAGACTTCGTCAATGGACGTAATCATCACCCCGCACGAGATTGAGGGTTCAATCGAGGCCATCGCCAGCAAGTCGATGGCCCACAGGCTGCTCATCTGTGCCGCTCTCTGCCCGGGACCCACGAAGATTCGCTGCGCCACATCGTCAAAGGACATCGAGGCCACCATCTCTTGCCTCAACTCCCTTGGCGCCTCAATTGAACGCGAGGGTGACTTCCTAAAGGTTGCGCCACTCCCCGGTGCGCCTTCGTCTGACAACATCCGCGTCGGCGCTTACGGGGCGGTCCTCGACTGTGGCGAGTCTGGGTCCACGGAGCGCTTCATGTTGCCCGTAGTCGCAGCCCTCGGCTGCGACGCTGCGCTCACGGGTCACGGGCGCCTTGCTGAAAGGCCGCTCTCGCCCCTCTACGAAGAGCTGATCGCTGGCGGTTGCGATCTCACCGAACAGGGCACCTTCCCACTCAAGGTTTCCGGCAAGCTCCGCAACGGGCGCTTTGAGCTCCCCGGAAACGTGAGCTCGCAATACGTCAGCGGCCTTCTGCTCGCGGCTCCCCTTCTCGCGGGTCCCTCGGAGATTCGCGTGACGACGCCCATCGAAAGCCGCCCCTACGTCAACCTGACGATCAGTGCGCTCGAACAGTTCGGGGTTCACGTCACAGAGACCAGCGAGCGCGACCAAAACGCCTACTATACCGTCTTTGCCGTCTCCCCCTCCACCCCATATCGCTCCCCTGGCGAGGTCACTGTAGAGGGAGACTGGTCC
>USBN01000060.1 GCA_900552935.1 uncultured Coriobacteriaceae bacterium
CTAGATCGCTCGTCGGCAGCGTCAGATGTGTATAAGAGACAGCTACCAGACTGCTCCACCCCGCAATATGTGATGCGCCTTAAGCGCAAGAAAGAACTATACGCAGCCTTCCCATGTCCGTCAAGAATGTGGAGAAACCTTCACAATTGGATCCAGGCGAGGCTCCGGAGAGGGTACGGACGAGGACCCGGCGAGGATTCGGACGTGATCCCGGAGAGTACCGGGCGGCACCCCGACGAGGACTTGGGCGCAATCCCTGCGGGCCCGCACGGCACTCGGTGGCCCTCCGCGTCCTACCCCAGCAGCGGGCTGAGCTCGCCTTGAGCCAGGAGCGTCGCCTTGTGCATCGCACGCGAGATCGCGGTGTAGAGGCGCCGGCGCGCGAGGGGCGTGTCGGGGTAGGTCTCGGCGCTCGCGTCCGGGATGATCACGTGGTCGAACTCGAGGCCCTTCGCCAGGCGCAGCGACATGATGACCACGCCTGTCGCCGGGAGCTCGCGGTCGCGGTTGATGACCTCGGCCGCATCCCCTAGCTGCTTGGAGAGCCAGCTCACGGCGCCGTCGTCCGCGGCGACGATGGCGGTGAGGCCCTCGTCCTCGGCCGCTCCTGCGGCGACCTCCCTGAGGGCGGCAAGGAACTCGTCGCGCCCGGGCAGGGCCTCGATGCGTGGGGCCACGCCGGCGCGGTGGACGCTCGCGAGCTTGACGGGAGAGTCGTGCTCGACAAGGCCGCTGAACAGCGACGTGATCTCGGGGCTCGAGCGGTAGCTCGTGAGGAGACGGCACTCGTCGACGCTGCCGTGGCTCTGCGCGAACAGCTTGCGGATCTCGTCGAAGCTCGCGGTGCCCTCGCGGATGGCCTGGTGCTCGTCGCCCAACATGAGGAAGTGCGCGCGGCTGAAGAAGCGCGCAAGCACCATGAGCTGGGCGAGTGAGTAGTCCTGGACCTCGTCGATCATGACGTAGCGCGCGTTGGTGTCGCCGCGGCCGGTCACGAGCAGGCGCAGGTACAGCCACTCGCTCGAGCTCACGCTCTGGGTCCCCAGCAGCCGCATCGCGATGCGGTCGAGGCGCAGCCACGAGAGGTGCTCGATCTCGTCCTCCACGCCGGCGTAGCGCTGCTCGAGCCAGCGGCGCGTGAGCTCGAAGGTCTCGTCTTCGGTGTCGGGGCTCACGGTCTCCCCGAAGAAGCGCACCTGGTCATCGACGTCGAGGCCGAGCATCTCCTCCTGGTACTCCATGTTGTGCGCCATGCTCGTGATGCGGCGGCTCACACCCTTGAGCAGCTCGTCCTTGACGAGGGCGCAGAGGCGCGGGCCCACGCCGAACTTCGCGAACTTCGCGACGGCCGCCTCGACCTGGTTCGCCTTGAGCATGACCGTCTCTCCGCAGCGCACCTCGCGTAGATCCGCCACGGTGAGCTCGAGGCCGGGCAGGCCCTCCTCGAGGCGCTTGAGGTTCGCCGGGTCCGTGTCGACGCCGAGGCCTCGGCCGCCCGCGCCCTGGGCCTCGCAGAAGTCGCGCCAGGTGTAGACCTGCGGGTTCGCCTCGCCCATGGAGGGCAGGACGTTGTCGATGTAGTGCTCGAACACGGCGTTGGGCCCGAAGAGGTGGACCTGACTCGGGCTCAGCGTCTCGCGCTCGCGGTAGAGGAGAAACGCGATGCGCTGGAGCATGACGGAGGTCTTGCCCGAACCGGCTATGCCGTTCACGAGGAGGACGGGCACGTCCTCGTGGCGCACGACCTTGTTCTGCTCGCGCTGGATGGTCGCCGTGATGTCGCGGAGCTTCTCGGAGTGGTGGCTGCGAAGCGCGCCGAGCAGAAGCGAGTCCTCGATGGCGACCGTGGTGTCGAAGTACATGTTGAGGTGGTCGCGCGTGATGTCGAACTGGCGGCGCAGCTCGAGCTCGACGGTCTTGGTGCGCCCGTTGACGGTGTAGGAGGTCTGGCCGTTGTCCTGGTTGTAGTAGGTCTCGGCGACGGGGTTTCGCCAGTCGACGATGAGGGGACGGCTGCGGTCGTCGGTCATGCCGGCGGCGCCGATGTAGACGTCGCGCGCGGCGCGGTCCGGCGCCATCTTGAGGCGAACCTTCGCGAAGTAGGGCTGGCGCAGCAGGAGCAGGAGCCTGCGGAGCTTGTCGACGGAGAAGTCGTGGTACTGGTTGTAGGCGTCGATGACGGCGTTGAGCGTCTCGATGGCGGCGAGCGTCTCCATCGTCTCGTCCGCGCCTCCGAAGTCCGGGCGGATCTCGTCGGAGAGTTCGCGCAGGTCTGCCGCGGCGCCCTCGTGGCCGTGCTCGAGCTCCTCCGCGAGCTCGTCGCGCATGGCGAGGAGCTTTGCGTAGATCTCGCTCAGGTGCGCCTGCTCCTCGGCGAGGATCGTGTCGTCCGACGCGGTGGTCTCGATGTCTGTGGATTCGACGCTCATGCTGCTCCCTGCGGTCGCGGAGTGACGACGCGCCGTCGATGCGCGGGCGCCGTCGCGTGCGGAATTTCGAATGATTAACTCTACCGCAAGGGACGGGTGTGGGGGGAGCGTCGTCGGGGTGCGGCTACCCGCGCGGCTTGGCGAGCGGCGGCGCATGGAGAGCGCGCCGGGCGACGCGAACCCGCGCGAAGTGCCAGCTAGTTACGCGGCTTGGCGACCTTGGGGCCGCGGACATACCAGAGCACGTCGCCCTCGGGGATCTGCGTGCGCGGGGAGCCCGGCAGCGTGACGGCGGCGACGGACCCGGGGGTGAACGAGATGCACTCGCCCGTGAGGCGCTCGAGGACGTCCTCCATGAAGGGGATGTGGCCGACGGCGACTATCACCGAGTCTTCCGGCGTGTCCTCGATATCGTCAAGGAAGGCCTCCTGGTCCTGGTAGAAGAGGTATTCGCGTTCTTCCGTGGCATACGAGACGCCGTTCGCGTCGAGCGCCGTCGCGACCTCCTCCGCCGTCTGGCACGCGCGGAGCGCCGGGCTCACCCAGACGCGCGCGGCCTCATCGCCGGCGTCGAGCAGCGCGAACGCGCGCGGCAGCGTCTCCGCCAGGGCCTCGGCGGCGCCCGGCATGAGGGGTCGCTCGGAGTCCGAGAGGCCCGGCCTCGCCCCCTGCGCCTTGCCGTGCCTGACAAGAACGATCGTGCGTGCCATGCTGCCTCCAGTCTCCGTGTCCACCTGTCCATTATTACGCGAATCGCGTGCTTGGGATGGGTGAAATCGCAAGCGGACTGAGGCGTGGGACCGTCCGGCGCGTGTCCCTCTCGCCTGTTTGCGGCCCCGGGATGTCCCTTTCGAGACGGTAACTCGGGGCCTCGGATAGTGTCCGGAAGAGCTTGTATACTCGGAGGGCAACGACGAAGGAGGAGACCATGGCGGCGGAGGAAAAGCAAAATCGGGCGTCCGAGCCTGAGGCGGCCGTGCGCACGGACGTGACGCGTTCGCGCGTGCTCCAGGCGGCGGAGGTGAGCGAGGCTCGTGCCGCGAGCTCGGTGGCGGTGCCGGCGGCAACCGGTGGGCAGCAGATGCGCGCCCGCGAGCTTGCCGCGCGCGTTCCGGATGTCGTGGTCATCACGGGCATGTCCGGCTCTGGCCGCACGCAGGCCATGCACGTTTTCGAGGACATGGGCTACTTCTGCATCGACAACCTGCCTCCGCGCCTCATCCTGCAGCTCGCGCAGCTCGTGGGCATCAATACCGGCGTCGGCCGCCACCTTGCCGTCACGTGTGACCTGCGCAGCCAGGGCCTCTTCGATGAGATCTCTGATTCCCTCGTCCAGCTTCGCGAGCATGAGATCTCCTGCAAAGTGCTCTTCCTCGACGCGGCGGACAGCGTCCTCATCCGCCGCTATGACGAGAATCGCCGTCGCCACCCACTGGCGCAGCCCGGCGAGTCGCTCACCAGCGCCATCGCGCGCGAGCGCCGCCAGCTTGCCTCGGTCCGCGACGCGAGCGACCTCGTGATTGACACGAGCTACCTCAAGGTGCGCGATCTGCGCGTCCGCCTGCGCCGCGCCTTCTCGGAGCTGACGGATCAGCAGCTCATGGAGGTGTCCGTCTTCTCCTTTGGCTTCAAGCATGGCATGCCCGTCGAGGCGGACCTCATGATCGACGTCCGCTTCCTGCCCAACCCCTTCTATGACCCGAAGATGCGCTCGCTCACTGGCAACGACAAGCTCGTGAGCGACTTCGTCCTCGGCAACCCCGTGACGGAGAAGTTTCTCGACGCCTGGTACAACCTCCTCGACGTCGCCATGCCGGGATACGTGACGGAGGGCAAGAGCAACCTCTCCATTGCCGTCGGCTGCACGGGCGGCCAGCACAGGAGCGTCGCGATCGCCAACGCCACCGCCGCTTACCTCGAGCGGGGCGGCTACCACGTGAGCCTCTCCCACAGAGACCTCGCCCTAGCCAACGTCAGGAATAGCTAAATGTCATTCACCGCCGAGGTAAAAGACGAGCTCGCTCGCGTGGGCGGCTCGTGCCCGGAGTGCGACGTCGCGGAACTCGCGGCGCTTGTCCGCGTCTGCGGCGCGCTGTCGTTCCATGGCTCGGGCGCCTACTCTATCCGCGTCTCAACGGAGACGGGCGCTGTGGCGCGCACCGTCATCCGCCTCGCGCACGAGGTGTTCGACCTGGACACGTCTCTCACTGTGCGCCGCTCGAACCTCCACAGGTCGCGCAACTACCTGATTGAGATTCCGGAGCAGAAGGGCCTCGAGCAGGCGCTCATTCGCATGGGCGTCCTCATTCTGGGCCGCGGCCTCTCGAGCGGCATCGCGGCGCGTGTCGTCGCCCGCCCGTGCTGTCGCGCGGCGTACTTGCGCGGCGCCTTCATGGCCGGCGGCTTCATCGCTGACCCGCGCGGAGACTTCCACCTCGAGATAGCGGTCACAGGTGACGAGTTCGCCGATGACCTCCTGGAGCTCCTCGATGACGAGGGCATCACCGCGCGTGTGAACCGTCGCCGCGGCTCCTATGCCATCTACCTCAAGAGCTTCGATGACATCGCCGCCCTCCTCGGCGTCGTGGGGGCGGAGCGCACGGCACGCGCCGTCAAGAACATCCGCGTCATGAAGTCCGTCAAGAATGACGTCAACCGGCGTGTCAACGCGGAGCTTGCCAACCAGGCTCGTTCGACCGGTGCCTCGGCAGACCAGCTCGCCCTCATCGACCGCGTCGAGCGTGAGATTGGTTTCGACGCCCTGCCGCCCGCGCTCTTGCAGTTCTGCGTGGCGAGACGCGAGCATCCGGAGCTCTCGCTCCGTGACCTTGGGGCCCAGATGATGCCGCCACTCTCCAAGAGCGCGCTCTATCACCGCGTCCTTCGCCTGGAGAAGCTCCTCGAGTAGGTGACGGAGCTCTTTGTTTTCGTCACGCTGCCCGGGCTTCGCGCTGGCGTGTTCCGGTGCCGGCTCGCCCCGCTTGCATGCGTGTCCTCCATTGCTGAGTAACTGAGGCACGTAACAAAATGGAAACATGATGACCACACGAGTATCACCTCTGGCGGGCATCGCCCATAACCTTATGACTACCTGCGGCAAGGACTCCGGGCATGCGCTCGTTTGGCGAAGTGGTTGTACATAGAACTATGGACAACTCGCAGGTAAACGGCACAATTTAGGAAATCTAATCATCTCTTAACCGTATAGCCGAAGCGATTTAGCGGTATTATCACAAATGGTGTTTCCAACGTGGCCCGCACGGCGCAAGGGGCGCCCGTGGGGTCTTCGAAAGGAGAAAGCATGGCAGTTAAGGTTGCTATCAATGGCTTTGGTCGCATCGGTCGTCTGGCCTTCCGTCAGATGTTCGGCCACGAGGGCTCCGAGATCGTCGCCATCAACGACCTCACCTCTCCGGATATGCTCGCCTACCTTCTGAAGTACGACTCCACGCAGGGCAACTACAGCCGCGACCACAAGGTTGAGTCCACCGAGGACTCCATCATCGTCGACGGCAAGGAGATCAAGATCTACAAGGAGGCCGACGCCAACAACCTGCCTTGGG
>USBN01000061.1 GCA_900552935.1 uncultured Coriobacteriaceae bacterium
CGCATGGGTAGAATGGAGTCCGTGTTCCAAGCGGCGTCGGCGCGCCACGCGCCGTCGCGTTTCCAAGAAACGGAGCCCCAATGGCAGATCAGAACGGAATTCCCCAGTTTGAGCTGGGCGATCTTTCGCGCGTGCACCACCTTATCGGCGTCGTCTCCGGCAAGGGAGGCGTGGGCAAGTCCCTCGTGACGGGCATTCTCGCCCGCGAGCTCTCTCGTGCCGGCAAGACCGTCGCCATCCTCGACGCGGACATCACCGGCCCCTCCATCCCGCACATGTTCGGCATGGCCGACAAGCGCGCCCAGGTCGAGGACGGCCACCTTCTCCCGTGCGTCTCGAAGCATGGCGTCAAGGTCATGAGCGCCAACCTCGTCCTTGAGGACGAGTCTCAGCCCGTCCTGTGGAGGGGTCCCGTCCTCGGCGGTGCCATCCGCCAGTTCTGGGGTGACACCGCATGGGGCGACGTCGACTACATGCTCGTCGACATGCCTCCCGGAACGGGCGACGTCGCGCTCACCGTCTTCCAGAGCCTACCGATTGAGGGCATCGTCATCGTCACCAGCCCGCAGGACCTCGTCTCGATGATCGTGGGCAAGGCCGTGAACATGGCCGCCCAGATGGAGATTCCGGTCCTCGGCCTCGTGGAGAACATGAGCTACGCGGTTTGTCCGCACTGCGGCGAGCACATCGCGGTCTTTGGCGAGAGCAAGCTCGCGGAGGTCGCCGCTGGCTACGGCCTGCCCGTGCTCGGTACGCTCCCGATCGACCCCGCCATCGCCGCGGCCTGCGATGACGGCACCTTCGAGGACGCCCTGCCCGAGGGCCTCCTGTCCGACGCCGTCGCCTTTGCCCTCGACCTCCCCGAGCTCGAGGTTGCCGAGCAGGAGCCCAAGCCTCGCGAGCCCACGATGGCAGAGCGAGCCGCTGCCGCCGCTGCCGCCTACAAGGCGAAGAAGGCCGATGCCGCGGATGGCGGCGACACCGTCGACGTGACCCCGAGCGAGGTCTAGCGTGGCGACTCGCCGCAAGACTTCCGCCGGCGCGGCGCGCGCGAGGGAGCGGGAACAGGCCCTCGCTGCCGCCGCTGGCGTTGCCCTGCCCAAGCGCGTTGACGTCGCCGTCATAGGCGGCGGTGCGTCTGGTCTCGCGTGCGCGATTGCTGCCGCCGAGGCAGGCGCCTCCGTCGTCGTGCTCGAGCGCGACCTCGCTTGTGGCAGGACGATCCTCGCCACGGGCAACGGCCGCTGCAACTTCGCGAACGCCGAGCTCGATCCAGCTCGCTACCGCAACCCCGAGTTCGTCTCCGCCGTCATGGGGAAGCCGGCTGCGGCGCTCGAGGACATCCTCGGCTTCTTCGCAGGTTGCGGCCTTGTTTGGGCGGAGGAGGAGGGCAGGCTCTACCCGCGCAGCCGCCAGGCGGCGAGCGTGCGCAATGTCCTGCTCGCCCGTGCGGCGCGTGCCGGCGTCACGTTCGCGCCCGCCCGCGAGGTCACCTCGCTCAAGCAGCGCGGCACGTCTTGGGGCGTTCGCTTCGATCAAGCCTGGGATGGTTGTTCCGCCTCGTTTGACGCCGGTGCCGTCGTGGTCGCCTCTGGCGGCGGGTCCGCGCTCGTGCGTGGGCTGGGCATTTCCGTTGCGGACGAGTCTCCCGTGCTTTGCGCGCTCGCCGCGGTGGGGCCGGCACCCTCGTTGCTCGATGCGCTCGACGGGCGCCGCGCCCGTTGCGTGGCGTCCCTCACGCGAGGGGGTCGCGTGGTGTTTCGCGAGGCGGGGGAGGTGCTCTTCCGTCCGTACGGGCTCTCCGGCATCGTTTCGTTCGACCTGTCGAGGAGGGCGCATCCCGGTGACATGGTCGAGCTCGACCTTGCCCCGGACGTTGGCGCCTGGGAGGTCGACACGCTCGTCGCGAGTCATCCCGGCGAGGCGACCGCCCTCGACGGCATCCTCGATCCGGTGATCGCGGCTGAGCTCATCGCCCTCGCCGGCGGTCCTGGCGCGGATGGCCTCGCCTGGCGCGTGGCACCGCTCGTGAAGGGCTTGCCCTTCCGCGTGACCGGCCTTGCGGACGAGGCACATGCGCAGGTGACCCGCGGTGGCATCGACGTCTCCGCGCTCTCCGCGGACACTCTCGCCATCGCGGGTGCGCCCGGGCTCTTCGCTTGCGGCGAGGCCATCGACGTGGACGCCGATTGCGGCGGCTTCAACCTCGCCTGGGCGTGGTCGAGCGGGCTGCGCGTCGGTGCTGCCGCTGCCGAGGCGGGTATCGCCGCACGCCCGTCTGTGGTGGAGGCCGAGAAGGGCTTCGATGCCGTCGTGCCCGCTGGCTCCTGCGCTTCACGTTCGTCCAGCTCAAAAGCCAAGGGAAGCTCCGCATGCTAGAGATCTCAAACCTCAAGATCGCCCTCGCCAGACTCGATGGCACGCCCGAGTCTGAGCGCCGCGCGGTTCGCGCCGCCGTTCTTCGTCGCCTGCACGTCGCGCCGGATGACGTCACGGGCGTCGAGCTGCGCCGCCGCTCCGTTGACGCTCGCAAGCGCGACAACGTGCACCTCACGGTGACGGCGCGGGTGACGCTGCGCGGCGGGGCGAATGCGGAGAGGACCCTCCTCGCCAAGCTCGCGCGTCGCAAGAACGACCGCGGTATCCAACAGGTCGAGGACAATACGCCGCTGCTCCCGCCGCGCGTCGCGAAGTCCCCAGCCCAGCGGCCCGTCGTGGTCGGCGCAGGCTGCGCGGGCCTCTTCTGCGCGCTCGCGCTCGCGTCGGCAGGGCTCGATCCCATCCTGGTCGAGCGCGGCGACGATGCCAGCCGCCGCGGCGAGGCCGTCCGCCGCTTCAACGAGACGGGCGAGCTCGACTGCGAGAGCAACATCCAGTTCGGCGCGGGTGGTGCCGGCACCTTCTCCGACGGCAAGCTCACCACCGGCACGAAGAGCGCCCTGCACCGCCTCGTCCTCGACACCTTCGTGGAGGCGGGCGCTGCGCCAGAGATTGCCTGGGACGCGAAGCCGCATATCGGCTCGGATGTCCTGCCGGGTGTTGTTGACCACATCTGCGCGCGCATTTGCGAGCTTGGCGGCGAGATCCGCTTCCGTACGAGGCTCGTGGGCATCGACATGGCGGGCGGCACCACCTCGCCGCGCGTCGAGGCCGTCTCCCTCGAGCGCCGAGAGCCGTCCGGCCTTCTCGTGGAGGAGCGTCTTCGCACGGACGCCCTCGTCCTCGCCTGCGGACATTCCGCCCGCGACGTCTTCGAGCTCCTGCGTGACCTGGGCGTCGCTCTCGACCGCAAGACTTTCGCCATGGGCGTGCGCATCGAGCACCTCCAGGTTGACATCGACCGCGCGCAGTACGGTCTCTCCGCCGGCCACCCCGCGCTTGGGGCAGCTCCCTACAAGCTCGTGGCACATCTCCCGAGCGGCCGCAGCGCTTACAGCTTCTGCATGTGCCCCGGCGGCTACGTGGTCGCCGCTGCGAGCGAGGAGGGCGGCGTCGTCACGAACGGCATGAGCCTTGCGGCCCGTGCCGGCACCAATGCGAACTCGGGTCTGCTCGCCAACGTCTTGCCGAGTGATCTCCCCGGCGACGACCCGCTTGCCGGTATCGAGCTCCAGCGCCAGTGCGAGCGCGCGGCGTTTGAGATGGGTGGCGGCGGCTACGTCGCCCCGGCGCAGCTCGTGGGAGACTTCCTGCGTCGCGAGGCCTCGAGTGCTGCCGGCCGCGTCAGGCCCACCTACCCGCGCGGCGTTGCCTGGGGCGAGGTGGACGGGTGCCTTCCGCCCTACGTCGCCGAGACCCTGCGCGAGGCCATTCCCGCCATGGCACGCCACCTCCGCGGTTTCGATGATGCCGAGGCCGTGCTCACAGGCGTCGAGAGCCGCTCGAGCTCGCCGGTGCGCGTCACGCGCGGCGAGGGCTTCCAGAGCGTGAGCCATGCCGGCCTCTTCCCGGCGGGCGAGGGCGCGGGCTATGCGGGCGGCATCATGAGCGCCGCGACCGACGGCCTCCGCGTCGCCGATGCCGTGATCTCTGCGCTCGCAGGGTAGGCTCGGCCCGCGCCTCGCGCGCCGCCGCCCGGTTACCGTCTCGTGCGGGGCTTGCGCGTATGCCTTCATCTGTGAGCGATGGATGGAGACGTTCGGGCGGGATTCGCTCGTGTTTTTATCTATAGGCCGCTCAGGGCTATTCAGGTTAGCTCGCAGGATGCGAAGTTGACCGCCCAACTCTGTACAACTCGCATTCTACGTGCGGAAACGTTACAAATGGGCAACTCGCGACGTTCGCGCGCAGGCTCGTCTGCGCTATGATTGCAACGTCTGTGGAAGCCGCGTTCGCTTGCGGGCGCGCAACACGATGGACGCCGCGGCACCGGGGAGTGTCGTGGTCCGTATGCGCCGGATTCGCCGTCTTGGCGTGCCGGCTCGCGCAAAGAAAGGAGAGGCATGCAGTATTCACAGGAAGTGGAGAACATGTGCCCCGTCGCCAAGGGTGCTTACCACGGCCCCGCGCCCATCCCCGAGGAGGGCAAGTGGGTTCAGGCCAAGGAGATCTCTGACATCTCTGGCCTTACGCACGGTGTGGGTTGGTGCGCTCCCCAGCAGGGTGCCTGCAAGCTCACGCTGAATGTCAAGGAGGGCATCATCGAGGAGGCCCTGGTCGAGACCATCGGCTGCTCCGGCATGACCCACTCCGCCGCCATGGCTTCCGAGATTCTTCCCGGCAAGACCATCCTCGAGGCCCTCAACACCGACCTCGTCTGCGACGCTATCAACGTCGCCATGCGCGAGATCTTCCTGCAGATCGTCTACGGTCGCAGCCAGACCGCGTTCTCCGAGGGCGGCCTGCCCGTCGGCGCCTCCCTCGACGACCTCGGCAAGGGCCTTCGCTCCCAGGTCGGCACCATGTTCGGCACCAAGGCCAAGGGCGCTCGTTACCTCGAGCTCGCCCAGGGCTACGTCACCCGCATGGCGCTCAACGACAAGAACGAGATCATCGCGTTCGAGTTCCTGAACCTCGGCAAGTTCACCGACGCCCTCAAGGCTGGTAAGTCCGCTGAGGACGCCATCCAGGGCGCCATGGGCCACTACGGCCAGTGGGACAACGCCGCCAAGTACATCGATCCGCGCACTGACGAGGAGACCCACTCCGTCGCCAGCACGTTCCCGGTTCACGAGTAGAAAGGGAGGGATATAACCATGGCTGTTACGTTCGAAGGTTACGAGCGCCGCGTTGAGAAGATCAACAAGTGCCTCGCTGACAACGGCATTGCCTCCCTCGAGGAGGCCCTGCAGATCTGCACTGACAAGGGCTTCAACCCGCGTGAGATCGTCCACAACACGCAGTCCATCGCCTTCCAGAACGCCGAGTGGGCCTACACCCTGGGCTGCGCCCTGGCTGTCAAGCGCGGCGTCAAGTCCGCTTCCGAGGCTGCTTCCGTGATCGGCGAGGGCATCCAGGCCTTCACCGTCCCCGGCTCCGTCGCTGAGGACCGCAAGGTCGGTCTCGGCCACGGCAACCTCGGCGCCATGCTGCTCTCCGACGACACCGAGTGCTTCGCGTTCCTCGCCGGCCACGAGTCCTTCGCCGCCGCTGAGGGCGCCATCGGCCTGGCCCTCAATGCCAACAAGGCCCGTCAGAAGCCGCTTCGCGTCATCCTGAACGGCCTTGGCAAGGACGCCGCCCAGATCATCGCCCGCATCAACGGCTTCACCTACGTGAAGACCCAGTTCGACTACT
>USBN01000062.1 GCA_900552935.1 uncultured Coriobacteriaceae bacterium
TCGCTTTTAAGTCCGCCATCGCGGTCTCGGCGCTGGCGGGCATTCTCGCCATCGCCCCTGCGGTCGCCTCGGCAGATGTCGTCTCTGATCTCTACGGGGCCGAGTACGATCGCGTCGCCGTCCTCGAAGCCGGCGACAGCAGCTTCGAGCCCGAGGCTGCCGCTGCCGACGATACCGCCGCCGGCGACTCCGATGCGGGCGTCATGCTCCTCGATGCCGACCAGGTCGCGAGGTCCCTGTCCCCGCGCAACGTCTCTCCCGAGATGCTCTACTTCTGCAGGTGGGAGAGCGGCCAGAACTACGACCAGGGTCTCAGCTGGGGCGATGGCTATCACGCCATGGGCTACTTCCAGTTCGACAACCGCTATGACCTCGGGCCCTTCCTCTATTCGGTCTACAGCTATAACCCCACCAAGTACTCGGCGCTCAAGGTCCTCGGCGACAAGTACGGGTGGAACGTGAACCGGGACACGAGGAAGGACGGTGACTTCACCGAGTTCGGCAAGGACCTCAACGCCGCCTGGCACGCTTGCTACAACGCCGACCCGACTGAGTTCTCCGGCCTCCAGAACGACTGGGCCTATACGCAGTACTATGACAGCAGCGACGGCATTCGCGGGAGCCTCGTCGAGCTGGGCATCAACATCGACGACCGCTCCGATTGCGTGAAGAGCCTCGTCTGGGGCATGGCCAACCTCTTTGGCAAGGGCGGCGGCAAGTACGAGATCCGTAATGGCAACTACTGGGGTGCCATCTGGTTCATCAAGAACTCTGGTATCAATAGCTCCATGGATGACGAGACCCTCGTCACGACGCTGTGCGACTATGTCGTCAACAACGTCGCCAAGCGCTATCCGAGCCAGCCGCAGTATCACCAGGGCTGGCAGAACCGCTATCGTGACGAGAAAGCGCACTACCTCGCTGTTATTAAGGAGGCGGCTGCGAGCGACCGCAAGTCTCTTGACGCGCTGGCGGCTGCCAATCGCGATGCTATCGCTGATGGCGCATACGTCATCAGAGCGCTCTGTTCCAGCAGGGCCGTTCTGGACGTTGCCCGTGCCAGCACCGCGAATGGCGCCAATGTTCGCATTTGGGAAGCGGATAACTCAAACAGCCAGCGTTGGATTGTGTCGCACGACTCCGCCGGCTACATCACCTTCACCAATGTGAAGTCGGGGAAGGTCCTCGAAGCCACTGGCAGTACGGCGGGCGAGGGCGTTAATGTTCAGCAATGGCAGGGGTCTGGCGCTTGGAACCAGAAGTGGATTGCCGTGCCTGACTCTCGCGGCGGCGTAACCCTGGTCTCCGCGCTACGCTCGAATCGCGCGCTCGATGTCGCCGGCGGCGCATCGGCGTCTGGCACGAACGTGCAGATTTGGACCACCAACGGCGGTGCTGCCCAGTCCTTCCAGTTCATGAGCGCCCATCTTGGGGTGTTCTCGGACGTTTTCGTCGACACCTCTCACGCAAATGACGTTGCCTGGCTTTACGAGCAAGGCATCTCCACCGGCTTCGCCAACGGCGACGGCACGTTCGCCTTCCACCCCTACGACTCGGTCGCCCGCTGCGACATGGCGGCGTTCCTGTACCGCATCGCCGGGTCGCCCGCCTACGAGGCCCCCGCGACCTCGCCCTTCTCCGACGTCACGCCCAGCACGCCGCACTACCGCGAGATCTGCTGGCTCGCCGAGAGCGGCGTCTCCCGCGGCTACGGCGACGGGACCTTCCGCCCCTACGCCACGGTGGTCAGGCAGGACATGGCGGCGTTCCTCCGCAGGCTGAGCTCCTGGGCCGGCCACGACGTCTCCGGCGTCGGCCCGAGCCCGTTCAGCGACGTCCGCGACGACGACGAGGCCAACCACGCCGACGACGTCTGCTGGCTCGCCGCCAACGGCGTGTCCGCCGGCTTCCCGGACGGCACCTTCGGCGGGATGCGCGACGTCGCGCGCTGCGACATGGCCGCGTTCCTGCGCAGGATGAGCGACAAGGGCCTCGTGTAGACCTGGCCGCGCCGAGCTGCTGCCTAGCGCTCCAAGCGGCGGCATCCCGTATAGACCCCCGTCACCGACCTTTATTGCCACCCTGGACGCGGCTTGCGCCCAGGGTGGTATCGTTACTGCTAGCTATACCTGTTAGTTGGCTTAAAACGCGATCGTTGGGGGTCCCATGCGCTCTTTACGCCCAGCCGTGCTCAAGTCGCTCACCGCTGCCTCCGTGGTGGCATGCGTCCTTGCTCTCGTCCTCGCCCCTGCGCCTGCCTCGGCGGATGTCAACGAGTCGCTCGACGCTCAGGTCGGCGCCAGCGGCGACGCCCCCGTGACGGGCGATTCACAGCCCATAGCCACGCGCGAGGCCCTCGACGCACTCGCCGATGCCAACCGTGCCACCATCGCCGACGGCACCTATGCCATCAAGGCGCTTTGCTCTGATGGTAGCGTTCTGGATGTCGAGGGTTCGAGCGCAAGCTCCGGCGCTAACGTCCGCATTAGCGATGCCACGTCGCTTGATAGTCAGTGCTGGACTGTTTCGCACGACGCGGCGGGTTACGTCACCCTCACCAACGTCGGGAGTGAAAAGGTCCTCGCTGTCACGTGGGGCACCGCCAACAAGGGCGATAACGTTGAGCAGCGCGATGCCACCGACACCCTGAACCAGAAGTGGATCGCGATCCCCGACTCCAACGGCGGCGTGAAGCTCGTCTCCGCGCTTCGCTCCGGCCGCGTCCTGTCCGTGGACGGCACCAACGTCCAAATCTGGAGCACCAGCGATGACGCCTCGCAGTCCTTCTCGTTCGAGCCTGCCAAGACGTGGCGCCAGACCCTCGATGACCTCGCGGACGCCAATCGCGCTACCATCGCGGACGGCACCTATGCCATCAGGCCATTTTGCGCCAATAGGGGAGTCCTCGACGTAAGCGGCGGTAGCGCCGCGAATGGCGCCAACGTGCAGATTTGGGATTCCAACATGGGCGGCCAGCAGCACTGGACCGTCTCGCATGACGCGGCGGGCTACGTCACACTCACCAACGTCGGCTCGGGTAAGGTCCTCGCCACCGCAACGAGCGGCGGCGCGAAGGGTGACAACGTCCAGCAGTGGCAGGACAACGGAGCCTGGAACCAGAAGTGGGTCGCGGTACCCGCCTCTAACGGCGGCGTGACGCTCGTTTCCGCGGTTCGCCCCGACCGTGTGCTTGACGTCAATCGCGGGCTGTCGGCGAATGGCACCAACATACAGATCTGGAGCGCTAGCGGTGGTGCCCCGCAGACCTTCGAATTCGTCAACGCACGTCCCAGCGTGCCGGCGAGCGATGAAGGGCTCATTGACGAGAGCGCATGGTATGACATCATTCCGGAGTGCGCCCCGGGTATGGCGCTCGACGTGTATGGAGCCTCGAGGCGCGCCGGCGCCAATATCGATTCATGGTATGCGAACGGCACGCTGGGCCAGGCGTTCCGTTTCGAGCGCCACGACGGCTACTACCTCGTCATCAACGCGGGTTCGGGCCTTGCGTTTAACGTGGAGAGCCCCGACGTCCTCCCTGGTGCTAACGTCGCGCAGCAGCCTGCGGATGCTTCGAAGGCCTGCAGGCTCTTCTCCCTCCGCTCGAACGGTGACGGAACGGTCTCTCTCGTCAATAAGGCGACGGGACTCGCGCTCAACGTGTCTGGAGGCTCGGCTGCCGCTGGGACCAACGTTGACGCTTGGAGGATAGATAGGACGGCCACTCAGCGCTTCAGGCTCGTGAAAAGAGACCGTCTTGTTTCTGCCGGGGTCTACTCTATTACCTTTGCGACGGACTCAACCCTCGCAATCGATCTGGCAAACAGCTCTGTTGAAGACAGTGCAAAGATACTTGCCTGGCGCGCGTCGGGCGACCCAAACCAGAGGTGGTACATCGCGCCAGTTGAGGCCCAAGGTAACGATGTCTACACGATTGAGTCGGCGTGCTCCTCCAAGCGCCTTGCTGCGGTCAACGGCGGCGTCGCGCAGCGCCTTGCGGCGGATGACCCCTCGCAGTGGTGGAGGATCATCGTCGATTCCGGCGCGGTGTCGTTTGAGAGCGTCTCGAATCCCGGTAAGCGTCTCAACGCAAGCGTGGCTTTCGACTCTGCCGTGGGCCTCAGCCAGGCATCCACCTCTCCGACGCAATTGTTTGCGATTGCGCTTGCGAACACTAATCTGCCGTCGGGAATCTATCATGTTCGCGCCGCATCGGACCCTGGCAAAGTTATCGATGTTGCGGGAAACTCCCATGAGAATCGCGCCAATGTACTGGCGTGGGATAACAATGGTGGCGGCAACCAAAAATGGGACATTGTGCGCAATGCGGATGGAACCTATACGTTTAAGAACTGCTCGACGGGGAAGGTCCTCGATGTCGAGAGCGGCGTTGCGGCTGCCGGGAGGAATGTCCTGCAGTTTGCGGACAACGGGGGGAAGAACCAGCGCTGGAACATCGAGTATCGCGCGGGTGGCTACGTGATTTCCTCCGCGCTCGACTCGTCTCTCGTTCTAACCATTGCCGGTGGCCCGTCTTCGGGTGCCAATGTCTGTATTGACGCTGATGCCGGCGCTCCTGGGCAGAGGTTCACGTTTGGTCGGACAACGTATCTCCCGCCCGAGCAGCAGGCGATGGCTCTGAAGGCGCAGGGCTATCACAGTGCGACTAACTGGCTGATCCTGGTCGACATTACCCAGAACCGCGTGGGCATCTTTAACGGCAGCCTGGGCAGCTGGCATCTCGAGAACTTCTGGCTCTGCTCGTCCGGCGCCCCGAACACCCCGACCCGAGTCGGTCAGTTCACGGTTGGCAACAAGGGCTACTCGTTCGGTGAGGACCACGGCTACTCGTGCTACTACTGGACACAGTTCTACGCCGACTACCTGTTCCACTCCGTTAAGTACTACGCGGGAACGCGTCGGATTATGGACGGACGCCTTGGCATGAACATCTCAGCCGGTTGCGTCCGGATGCAGATTGACCAGGCTAAGTGGATTTATGACAACATCCCGCGCGGCACTAAGGTTGTGGTTTATAGGTAAAGCTGCTGCGGTGCTTTGGGCGAAGATGTATCGAGCGCAACATGAAAAACTTGACGGCATTCATGCATGAGATGCATGAGGCGTAAGAATCACCGCTAATTTGGAGGATTATGTTTTTGAGGTGTGAACATTTATTGGGTGCAGCGATGCGAATGACCCTCTTGGTATTCGGTGCGTATCTTGCGTTCACCCTTTTTCTGTCCTTGGCGTTGCCCCTTTCTTTGACTATGCATGTAAAGCCAGCACCCAGGTTAAATCTGTCATGGTTGTGCTTCCCATGTGTCTTTTAATTATCGGCCTTGTTTTCTTTTTGGGTAGGAAAGGCAAGGCCGTTGATACTGTTTTATGTAGCGCTTGCGGTGGCGGAGCCTTATCGCTCTTGGAATAAAAGCTGTGACACAAAAAATCTGATGAGTTGCCTGGATATCAAGCCGCTTAAAATGCATCAGTAGCCGTCGGACGCACGAACCCCGCGCCCGCAACAACACGCAACCTATGGAGCACCCATGCGCAAGCCGCCAGT
>USBN01000063.1 GCA_900552935.1 uncultured Coriobacteriaceae bacterium
AGCGCATGCAGAACGGCGGCTGGTGCTTCGCGATGATCCCCGCGATCAAGAAGCTCTACACCGACAAGGACGACCAGATCGCCGCCCTGAAGCGTCACCTCGAGTTCTACAACACGCACCCCTACGTGTCCGCGCCGGTCATCGGCGTCACGCTCGCCCTTGAGGAGGAGCGTGCTAACGGCGCCCCCATTGACGACGTCGCCATCCAGGGCGTGAAGGTTGGCATGATGGGCCCGCTCGCCGGCGTCGGCGACCCGGCCTTCTGGTTCACCCTTCGCCCGATCCTCGGCGCCCTGGGCGCTTCCATCGCGCTCTCCGGCAGCATCATGGGACCGCTTCTGTTCTTCTTCGCGTGGAACATCATCCGCTACGCGTTCCTGTGGTACACGCAGGAGTTTGGCTACAAGGTGGGTTCCTCCATCGCCAAGGACCTCTCCGGCGGCCTCATGGGCAAGGTGACCGAGGGCGCCTCCATCCTCGGCATGTTCATCATCGGTTCGCTCGTCGAGCGCTGGGTCTCGATCTCCTTCACCCCGATCGTTTCCCAGATCACGCAGTCCGAGGGCGCCTACATCGACTGGGCGAGCCTGCCCGCCGGTTCTGAGGGCATCAAGGAAGCTCTGACGGCGTACAGCTCGATCGGCGCCACCGCGCTTGACCCGGTCAAGACCACCACGCTCCAGGCAAACCTCGACCAGCTCATTCCTGGTCTCGCGGCTGTCGGCCTGACGCTTCTGGTCTGCAAGCTCCTCAAGAAGAAGGTCAGCCCGATCGTCATCATCCTTGCCCTGTTCGCCGTGGGCATCGTGGGCCGTCTGCTCGGCTTCATGTAGGATATGAGACGCTCATAGCGTCCTAGCAGGCCGCACCCCTGGCGCTAGCTGGTGGGTGCGGCCTTTTCGTCAAACGCCTAAGGAGACAAGCATGGTCCAGTCTCAGAACACGAAGGTCGACTACACGGAGAGGGCCTCGTCGCTCTCTGGGCTCACCACCTATGGTGACGTTATGGTTGGCGACCGCGCGTTCGAGTTTTACAACGAGCGCAACAAGGAGGATTTCATCCAGATCCCGTGGGATGAGGTCGACTACGTGGCCGCGGAGGTCCTGCCCGGGAAGAAGATCGCCCGATTCGCGATCTTTACCAAGGAAAATGGGCATTTCGACTTCTCGACGCGCGATAACAAGGCGACGCTGCGCGCCATGAGGGAGCATCTTCCGGAGGACCTTCTGCAGAGGAGCCCGTCGCTCCTCGACGTTCTCAAGGCAGGCGTGCGGAGTTTGTCGCGTTTGGGCCGCTAGCCCGCGAGGTGATATAATCCATCAGTCGTATGCGTAACGGCCCGAGAGGGCAGCAATAAGAAAGTGAGTCGCCAGATGCAGCAGATCAGCACCGCCGAGTTCAAGAACGGCATGGGTCTCAAGATCAAGGACAAGATTTACACCCTCGTCGAGTTCCAGCACGTCAAGCCCGGTAAGGGTGGCGCCTTCGTCCGTTACAAGATCAAGGACCTCCGCTCCGGCCGCGTCATCGGCGACCAGACCTGCAACGCTGGCTCTAAGTTCGACTCCGTCATGCTCTCCACCAAGGAGATGCAGTACCTCTACAACGACGGTGACAACTACTACTTCATGGACATGGAGACCTACGAGCAGATCCCCGTCCCCGCTGACTTCATCGGCGAGAACTCCAAGTGGCTCAAGGAGAACGACACCTGCCAGCTGATGTACGCTGACGATGACCTTCTCACCGTCCAGCCGCCGATGTTCATCGAGGTCGAGATCACCAAGACCGACCCTGGCTTCAAGGGTGACACCGTCCAGGGCGGCGGCAAGCCTGCCACCGTCGAGACCGGCGCTGTCATCCAGGTCCCGATGTACCTCAACGAGGGCGAAGTCATCAAGGTCGACACTCGCGAGGGCAAGTTCGTCGCGCGTGTCTAGCACAAACCCACGGCCACGCCACCCGGCGTGGCCTCACTTCCCTCATGGAAAGGGGCAGGCATGAGCAATGAGCTGAGAATCGCCGGCATGGGCGTGTCGAAGAACGTCATCTCCCAGATTGTGGGCACTGCCGCGGAGAAGGTCGAGGGTGTCGCTGCCATCTATGGTCAGGACATCGCGCGCGGCCTCATCGCCATGCTCACGTCCAAGCCCCAGCCCACCACCAACGCCGTCGAGTGCTCGGTCGCGGATGACGACTCCCTCGTCATTACCGTTCGTCTCGTCGTGTTCTTCGGCTACCCGTTCACCAAGCTGGCCGCCGAGGTCCGTTCTGCCGTCGCCAACGCCGTTGACGCGCAGATTGGCGTTCGCGTCTCGAGCATTGACGTCTGCATCGACGAACTCATCTTTCCCAAGGAGTAGGTCCCTTGTCTTCTAGCTCTCGTATCGTCGGGCGCACGCTCGCCCGCTGCCAGGCCCTTCAGCTGCTCTTCCAGGCCGAGGCCTGTGGCCGCAGCGTCGCCGATGTCCTCGCTGGTGACTATGTGCTCTCCGAGGGTCCCCTCGTTGAGTACGGCGAGCAGCTCGCTCGCGGTACCGATGAGCATTGCGCCGAGCTCGACCACGTCCTTTCCGGCGCCGCTCGCAACTGGAGCATCTCCCGTATGTCCGCGACGGACCGCAACCTTCTGCGCGTCGCCCTGTACGAGATTCTCTTCGAGGATGATGTCGACAAGGCCGTCAGCATCGACGAGTGCGTCGAGCTTGCGAAGGCCTTTGGCAGCTCGGACGAGTCTTCGCGTTTCGTGAACGGCGTTCTCGGCCGTGTCGCCGCGGACATCGACAACGGTGTTGATGTGATCGAGGCCGCTCGCAAGAACTACGAGGACTCCGCCGCGGAGCTTGCCTCCGCCGCCTATGGCGACGAGGATGACCGCGAATACGCCTCGGAAGAAGCCTTCGCGCCTGAGCGCGAGGACTTCTACGATGCCGATTACAAGGCCTCTGACGTGCCCGAGTGGGCCCGAGAGGGCGAGTAACCATGGCTTCTAAGCCGGACACCTCGAGCTACGAGCGCTTTTCGGACGTGACTGATCGTCTCGACGAGATCGTTGCCGCGGTGCGCGACAAGGGCACCTCGCTCGAGCGCTCGCTTGACCTGTTCGACGAGGCCATCGCTCTTGGCACGAGGGCCGTTGACCTGGTCGACAAGGCCGCCTTCTCCCCCGAGGAGCGCGAGCGCCTAGTCGACAAAAGTTGACAAAGGGACTGTCCCTTTGTCAACCTGAAATAGGTACAGTCCCTTTTTCAGGTCTGGCAAGTGGCCTTGCCGTACAATTTGCGAAGTAACCAAGCGAGCCGCGATTGCGGCTCGTTTGCTATCTAGAGGGGGAGTGTCGCGTCCAACAGAGGGGTAGGGGTGTGCTGCTCGCTCGTATCCCGTGTCCGTCGCTCATCTCGCGCGTTCGTCGCTCCTATCCAAGCTATTTGTCTGGTTTATGTTGTGCGTCTCCGTTCACGCTTGAAAACCGTACGTTCGCCAATCGGCACAATTCCTGCCTTGATTCGAACAAGAAGTATGGTTTCATATGGAATAACAAACTAATTGTTTGGTTTGCAAACAAATAGTCGGTCATTCGGCGGGTGATGTTCCCGCTGTGCTAGTCGGTCGCGACGGAAAGGACGCAAACGTGAGCGAGAGGATCGAATGGGCCGTTAACGAGATGCCCAAGAGCGATGACGCGCACCTCGGCATTATGTCCCTGGAGAACGTCAAGAAGGCCCGCGCCTTCCACGAGAGCTTCCCCCAGTATTCTGTGACGCCGCTTGCTTGTCTCGATCAGCAGGCCAAGCGCCTCGGTATCGCCGGCCTTGCCGTGAAGGACGAGTCGTATCGCTTCGGCCTCAACGCCTTCAAGGTCCTCGGCGGCTCCTTCGCGATGGCCAACTACATCGCTGACGAGACCAACAAGGACGTCGCGGATTGCACCTACGATTACCTCACCTCCGACGAGCTCGCTCGCGACTTCGGCCAGGCCACCTTCTTCACCGCCACTGACGGCAACCATGGCCGCGGTGTTGCCTGGGCTGCCAACAAGCTCGGCCAGAAGGCCGTCGTCCACATGCCCAAGGGCTCCACGAAGCCCCGCTTCGATAACATCGCCGCTGAGGGTGCCAAGGTCACCATCGAGGAGGTCAACTACGACGAGTGCGTCCGCATGGCTGCCGCCGAGGCTGACGCCTGCGATCGCGGGGTGATCGTCCAGGACACCGCCTGGGAGGGCTACGAGAAGATCCCGTCCTGGATCATGGAGGGCTACGGCACCATGGCCTCAGAGGCTGCCGAGCAGCTTGCCGAGGCTGGCGTCGCGCGCCCGACCCACGTCTTCGTCCAGGCTGGCGTCGGTTCGCTCGCCGGTGCCGTCGTGGGCTACTTCACCAACCTCTTCCCGGACAATCCGCCCATCTTCGTCGTTGCCGAGTGCGCCCCGGCCGCGTGCCTCTACAAGGGTGCCAAGGCTGGCGACGGCGAGCCCCGCATCGTCGGCGGCGACATGCCGTCCATCATGGCCGGCCTCTGCTGCGGCGAGCCCAACATCCTCGGCTGGGACATCCTGCGCAACCACGTTCGCGCCTTCGTCTCCTGCCCTGACTGGGTGACCGCCCGCGGCATGCGCGTCCTCGGCGCCCCCGAGAAGGGCGACCCGCGCGTCATTTCCGGCGAGTCCGGCGCCGTCACGAGCGGCCTCGTCATGACGCTCATGCAGGACCCGGAGTACGCCGAGCTCAAGGAGGCTATCGGCCTCGACGAGACCAGCTCCGTCCTGTGCTTCTCCACCGAGGGCGACACTGATCCCGAGCAGTATCGCAGGATCGTCTGGGAGGGCGAGTACCCCACCTTCTAGGGCGCTCCGCTCTACCCGGGTCTCATCGCGAGAGCTTCTTTCGCGCAGGCCCGGCCTCACCGCGAGGACTTCCTTACTAACTGCGGGCGCTCCAGATGCGGCGCCAAGTGATTCCAGGTAAAAGGGCCATCCAACAGAAAGGTTGAAGACATGGCTAAGCAGCTCGATTACGACCTCATCAAGAAGACCGCTGAGGACTACGGCAAGGACATGACCGCGTTCCTTCGCGCCATGATCAGCCACCCGTCCGAGTCCTGCGAGGAGGGCGAGGTCGTCGCCTGCATCAAGGCCGAGATGGAGAAGCTCGGCTTCGACGAGGTCAAGGTCGACGGCCTTGGCAACGTCATGGGCTTCATGGGTGACGGCGACAAGATCATCGCCATTGACTCCCACATCGACACCGTTGGCATCGGCAACATCGAGAACTGGGACTTCGACCCGTACAAGGGCTTCGAGGACGACGAGCTGATCGGTGGCCGTGGCGGCTCCGACCAGGAGGGCGGCATGGCCTCCGCCACCTACGCTGCCAAGATGATGAAGGATCTCGACCTCATCCCCGAGGGCTACAAGGTCATGGTCGTCGGCACCGTCCAGGAAGAGGACTGCGACGGCATGTGCTGGCAGTA
>USBN01000064.1 GCA_900552935.1 uncultured Coriobacteriaceae bacterium
GGGCACGCCCACGTGAAGCGCCATGGCCCAGGCGATGCGCACGGCACGCTCTAAGCCGCACGGTCAAGCCATCTTTCGTCGCCAGCGGCCGCCAAGCTCGAGTTCGGGAGACTGAGCACGTCGACGGTATCGAGGATGACAGGCGCAGCCTGACACCAACATTCGGCACGTGATCCTCATCGGTCACGTAGCGAACCCCATCGTCGACCGCCACGGCATCTTCGTATGCCTGTCGGTCAGCTGCCGTCTCAATCACGCACGCAACTCAGCGTATAAATCCCCAAGGGTCACAAGCCGCAAGCCGCTGCCCTCGCTCGCCCGCTTCCTCATCCCGTCACTGAACTCTCTCTTTGAGAAGAGCACGTAGTGCTTTCGGTCGTAGCCACGAAGAAGCTCGGCACGACTCATGAGCGTTCGAAGCGCCCCGGACTCGTCGAACGAGTTCCGCCACTTGCACTCCCCAACGAGCAGCTCGCGCTCGATCGAATTGACCGCGACCACGTCAATGTCAGCCTCCTCGCGCGCATGAGGATCGGTCCCCCACCAGCGACCAAACTCCAGCGCGGCAAAGGGAAGCCGCCCAGCGATGCTCTCACGGCGCACCCACTGCAGGCATACGTCCTCGAACTGCTTGCCAACATACGTGAGAAACGCCTCGCCAGACGTACCGTAGCTCGCCACAGTGCGGCCCGCGCCTTCCTCGATTGAGCCAACGTACCTGCTCACGAAGCGATACCAGTAGGAGAAGAACGGGTCCCCGAACGTCCAGACCGCCCGCTTGGCCGCGGCCCCGCCTCCCAGCGGTTCGAGCTTCTCGATAATGCCGAGGCTCGCCAGCGACCTGAGATACTTCCCCACGGAGTTGGGGTTCATCCCCACCTTGTCGGCAATGCGCGAGGGCGACGTTGCCCCGGAGCCAATCGCATCCAGCACGGAATTGTAGCCCGCCGGCTCATGGAGCTCCTGCCGTAGCAGCATGAGGGGCTCCTCGTAGAGCAGGCCGGCCCGGTCAAAGAACAGCTCGGAAACGTTCTCGGCGTATGTCTGCCCCGTATCTATCTGTGACAGATAATACGGCGTCCCGCCGAACGTCGCATAGTAGGCGACGAGCTCCTCGTCAGAGACCCCAGGGAGCATTCGGGCCGCATCGAGATAGTCAAAGGGAAGAAGCCTCAGCTGCATGGTCCTGCGGCCATAGAGTGGGCTCTTGCTCCCAAGGACCTCGCCCTCCATGAATCCCTCGTTGCTCCCGCACAGGATGAGCATGGCATTCGCCTGCGCAAAGCCATGGTCAATCGCGGACTGGAGGACGGAGGGCAGCGACGGGTCAGACTCCGCGGCATAGGGGAACTCGTCGAACACGAACACGAGGGGCCGCAGGCCTTCCCAAGAGTGCACTTTCTCAACGATGAAGGACAGGGCATCGTTCCATGTGGCGAAGGCAGGCAGCGATGCGGGCAACGAGAACGCCTCATAGGCGGCCGCGCTGAACAGCTCAAGGTTCTGCCTTGTAGTCTTTTGCTGTGCAGTGAAGTAGAGCGTCGGCTTGTCTCTGACGAACTCGTCGATGAGGGTTGTCTTGCCCACTCGACGCCGGCCATAGATAACCGCCATCTGGAATCCGCCCTTGGCGTACGCACGCTCAAGCGAGCGGAGCTCGCTCTCTCTTCCGACGAACATAAGTGACACCGTCCATTCAAACACGTACCCCAGAGTACCGTACTCAACAGTACCGTACTCTAGAGTACCGTACTCTAGAGTACGTGTAAAGAAAGCGCTTGAACGTGGTGCCAGCCAAGAATCGCCGCCTGGTTTCTGCGCATTCTCGCGCCCCTGGGGCCGAGAACCGCGTCAGGACCAGACGGTGATTGTATGCGGGACGCCCCTACCCCTGGTTCTTGAACAGGTTGCGGCTCAGATTCCCAACAGCAAACAGCACCGCATAATAGACGTCCAAGCCAAACTGGGTCATCGCACCAGAAATCCTCGCACAGGAGCAAAGGGCCTCCGCATCGTCCTGCCCAAGCACCTTCCCGTCAATCAACCCCTTCGCAGCATAGTAGCCAGTTCCATGGCTGTTGATCACATAGACCGCAATGCCATCGGGCTGGCTGTCGAACAGGATGAAATAAGTCCCCATGACCACCGGGAAGACTCCCGGCCCCAGCGATATGACGCGAATGCAGGGCCGCCCGTCGGCAGGCAGCTCCATCGCTTCGACCTGAAAGGGCGCAGCTAGCGAGTTGTTTGTATCGAGGTTCTGCTTGATGGCAGGCATTAAGAGGTCTCGCGCCTGCACGCCCGTGGCACGGCGCGCGATGAACGATGGCGCACGGCTTGGCGGCTGGGAGCAGTCGTCGCTGCGGGCGTGGATGGCAGACGAGCTGCCGGAGCTTTTGCCCAGCGAGCTCGTGAGCAATGTGGTCGCGTTGACAAGCTGACGAACAACGCGGGCGCCGCAAGAGACGCAAGCGCGATCACGGCAACGAGCGACACGTTCTGGGTGCCGTCGATGAGCGAGCTGTGCGGCTATCAGGGGCCCAAGACGTTCTCTGAGGAGTATGCATACCTGAGTGCGCTCTACAGCGGCGAGGGCAACCAGTGCCAGCTCTTTTATGAGCTCGGAATCTCCGGGCTCGCCGCAAACGAGCGACTTGTCCGCAGGGTTGATGGCCAGCCCGTCTATTGGTGGGAGCGCACGCCCTCGGCCGACGGCTCCGAGGGCGAGGCATCAACGGCATTCAACCGCGTCATGGCCGACGGCGACGCCTTCAACGGCGCCATCCCCGGCGACGCGCACGCCGAGGACACGTACGTGTTCCCGGGATTCTGCCTCTAGGGACCAAAGGGGACTACTCGCCTCACGCATACAAGAAAGCCTCCCATTTCTCGCATCCGGGAAATGGGAGGCTGGTTCATCACGAGGTAGCGCGCTCGAATGGGTCAACGGGAACTTACGTTGCCCCAAGTATGTCGCTATTCGTTGTCTAGCGAGTACGTGACCTCGAGGCCATTTTTGGGATGGTAGTCCCAACTCACCCTCACGCCGTTGTCAGTCTTGCTCTGCATGCCCGCCAGAGCATTGGTTCGACCCATTCCCTCGTAAAGCGACTCGTCAAAGCCAAGAGCCTTGTTGATGTCCTTAATTGCCTGATCCGCTTCAAGGATATAAATGTTGCTATCCGCCTTACGATCAGAGGGATTAGTGTCGATGGCGAGATAGCTTCCGTCATTCGCCACCTTCGCCCAAGGGCTGCTGCAATACTCGTCGTACAGCGCCTGGAAATCCGGCCGCTGGGCTTAGTGTTGACGGCGACCACCCCAACGACGATGGCAACAAGCGCCAGGATGGCGACGATGATCGCCGGGGTCTTCTTCTTTTTGGCTTTTGCCGGCTGAGAGGCAGCTGCGTTCACCGACGCTGCCACGGGTTGCGGCGTCGCATCGGCGACGCCACGCGGGGTACCGCACTTCGGGCAGAAGGCGTCTCCCGCAGCAAGCGCTTGTAATGGTGTTACGCTCGGCTTTCTTGGGAATCGAGGCGTTCGGGCTCGGGTTTTCAGATATCGACGCCGTCGAGCGGGCTCGCGAATGGTCACCTAAAACCGCGAGGCCCGGCAGACGCGATCGCCTGCCGGGCCTCGATATTGTCGGAGCGCTGCCAGCAGCAGCTATCCGATGGCCGTACTTCTCTTGCCAATGACCTCGTGCGAGACGGGCATGTCGGCCAGCAGCAGCTACCCAATCGTCGCGCTCTGTCTGAGCTCCTCGGAGAGTGCCTCGTTCGAACGCGCTCCGGAAACGATGTCCTGAATCCAGACGTAGTAGCGGTTCGTCGCGGGGTCGTCCGTATCGTCGAACTCCACGCAGACACCGGCGCTTCGCAGGATGGCAAGCGCGGCAACGAGCGCCGTTCTCTTGTTGCCGTCCTGGAACAGGTGGTCTTTGGCCAAGTGCTGTGCGAGGTAGGCCGCCTGGTCGAAGAGGTCTGCGAACCTCTCCGCCGGAGACTGGCCAAAGTACGTGCAGAACGTCGCCGCGAGCACAGATTGCAGCTTCTCGCGCGCCACCGGCACACCCCCGCCTGTCGGGCCCGGCGAGTAGAGCGCGAACTCCTCCCCAAGCCCCTGCTGAAAGGCACAGATCTTCGAAGCCAGGTCCTCGATGGCCTCCTCCTCATCAAGCACGAGGACAGGCACAGCCGGGTACTTCTCGTCCATGGTCTTCATCAGGAGGTCTCCAGCATCTTGAGGGCGCGGGGCATGTTCCGGGCAACGGCATCGAGCGTCGCAGAGAAGGGCTCGGGCCTGCTCGCATCCGCGTCCGCCGAGGCCTTGATCGCGTCAGACGTGATCTTGGCGTCGCGGCCTAGCGCATAGACCCTGGCCCACGCGCCACCCGGGCGGCGCACGAGGCTGACGAGGTCAAACGCGGACAGCGGGCCATACTTCTTCGCGATGGAGTCGATCAGGCGGGCGGCGTCCGGCTTGACCTCCGCGTGCTCGGTCGGTGCGGCGATCACCGCGTCGCCCTGCTCGCCAAACGTATGGATGACGGCGGGCACCACCGGGCCGCACTGCCAGGCCTCGATGCAGTCCTCGAAAAGTGGCTCGCCCGTCGTGGCGATTGCCTCGGCTTGCACGAGGTAGACCAGCCTGTTGAGACTGTGGATGGTGGCGGGATAGCTCCTCCCCCACCTCTCGATCAGGTAGTTCGCGACGTCGATCGCCCTCATCCTGCCTCCTCGCGCTCCAACGAAACGTGCCGGCTTACGTGTTTGCATCATTCTAGGGTGGTCCGATGCGGCAAGGGCCCAGCTTGTCAGCTGAAATGGGCACTGCGACCGGCCGGCATTCACCACCTCTTACCAAACGAGGCCCGACAAGCGCGTGCGCCTGCCGGGCCTCGATTTCGTTAGTTATCGCGCAGGCCGCCTGAGCCGAGGGCAGACTCGCTCGCCCGCCCGCTCGCCCCTACGCTTACCGCTTCCCCGCCGCTACTTCAGCGTGGCGTACATCACGGCCTTGATGGAGTGCATGCGGTTCTCCGCCTCGTCGAAGACCACGGATTTCTCGGACTCGAAGACCTCGTCCGTGACCTCCATCTCGGCGATGCCAAACTGCTCGTTGACCTCGACGGCCGTGGTGGTGTTGAGGTCGTGGAAACTGGGCAGGCAGTGCATGAAGATGGCGTTCGCCGAGGCCTTGGCCATGGCCTCGGCGTTGACCTGGTAGGGCGAGAGAAGCTTGATGCGCTCGCCCCAGATGTCCGCCGGCTCGCCCATGGAGACCCAGATGTCCGTGTAGACGACGGTGGCGCCGGCAAGACCCTCGTCGAGGTCCT
>USBN01000065.1 GCA_900552935.1 uncultured Coriobacteriaceae bacterium
CCTATGCCTCGGGCTTTCGACGCGACCTGATCATCAAGGTCCTTGGCGCCCTGTGCGCCATGGCGATGGTCGTCGTCCTCTCCGACGGCTACTCGCGCCAACGCGTCCTCACGATGCTCAACCCCTGGCTGGATCAATGGGACTCCGGCTATCAGCTCACGCAGGGGTTCATGGCCTTTGGCTCCGGTGGTCTTTTCGGCCGTGGCCTCGGCATGAGCGTCGCCAAGTACTCCTACCTCCCCGAGGCGCACAACGACTTCATCTTCGCCGTCATCGGCGAGGAGCTGGGCCTTGTGGGCACGCTCTTTGTCGTCGCGCTTTTCGTGCTCCTCGCGTATGAGGCCAAGAAGATCGCCGATTCCGCCCCCGACCTCATGGGCCGTCTCATCGTCATCGGGGCGACGACCCTGTTCCTCACGCAGTTCTTCCTGAACGTCTTTGGCGTGCTCGGCTTCTTTCCGCTCTCTGGCAAGCCCCTGCCGTTTCTGAGCTATGGCGGCTCCTCGATCATGAGCTGCCTGGCGCTGGCGGGAGCCATCGTGGGCGTCTCGAGGCATTCGAGCCTTCCCGAGACGGAGCACGACCGTCGCCGTAGGCAGATCGGCGTCGTCTCGGACGAGGAGGACACGGGCGTTGGCGAGGCGCACGTGAGGGGCGTCGGATACGCGACGTCTCCCACGAGTAGGCCTAGCTCGCGTGGTTCCGGTTACTCCGGCGCAGGCTCGCGCGCTGCCTCGACGCCGCTCCAGGGCAGGCTCTCGTCGGGCGGTGCCTTCACCGTCGTCGAAGGAGGGGCGGGCAGGGCCGCTGGCCCCCGCCAGAGGATCAACCTCCAGGGCGACGCACGCTCGCGTCTGCGCTCGGACAATAAGGGTCCCAGGGTCCGCAACAACGGCGGTGCCTCGGGTGGTTCAAACAGACCAAGGAGAAGGGGATAGCGATGGCAGACAAGCTCAGGGTCGCGATTGCGGCGGGCGGTACGGCTGGCCATATCAATCCGGCGCTTGCGCTCGCGGAGGAGCTTCGCGATCGCGGCCACGAAGTGACCTTCTATGGCCGCCCCTCAAAGCTCGAGGGAACGCTCGTGCCTGCTGCGGGCTTCGAGCTCGTGCCCGTCGAGGTCACGGGCTTCGACCGCTCTCGCCCCTGGACCGCGCTTACGTCGCTCTACCGCGTCTGGTCCGCGAAGAGGGCCCTCGGCAAGCTCTTCCGCGCGCAGGGCGCGCCCGATGTCGCCTGCGGCTTTGGCGCCTACGTCGAGGTTCCGCTCCTGGGCTGGTGCAAGGACGCTCACGTACCCTATCTGCTTCACGAGCAGAACTCCGTTCCGGGGCTTGCCAACAAGATGATGGCGGCTCACGCGGAGCGCGTCTGCATATCCGTGCCTGCCGCGCGTGAGGTCTTCGCCCGCGCGGACAAGCCCGAGCTCGTGGTGCTCACGGGCAACCCCGTTCGCAGGAGCGTCATCGCGGGTTCGCGCGAGGCCGGCCGTGAGGCGCTAGGCATCCCCGCTGACGCCACGCTGCTGCTCGTCTTTGGTGGCAGCCTTGGCGCGCGCACCCTCAACGAGGGCATGGCGGCCCTCAAGGAGCGCCTGCTTGCGGTTGACGGACTCTATGTCGTGCAGTCGACGGGCAAGGGCGGCTATGACGCCGCCGCGGAGGCCCTCGCGCTCACGGAGGAGGAGGCCAGGCGCTGGCGCCTTCTTCCCTACATCGACAACATGGGAGACGTGCTCGCCTCGGCGGACCTCGTGCTCTCGCGTGCCGGCGCCTCATCCATCGCGGAGATTGCCGCCCTCGGCGTACCCTCCGTGCTCGTTCCGTATCCCTTCGCCACGGCGGACCACCAGACCACGAACGCCCGCTACCTCACCGACGCGGGCGCCGCGGTGCTCTTCACCGATGAGGAGGTCTCCGGCGAGGCGTTTGCCGAGAAGCTCCTCGCGCTCGTGACGAACGCGCAGGAGCGCGGCGCCATGCGCGAGCGCGCCCGGGGCCTTGCCCAGGATCGCGCCGCCGTCAAGCTCGCCGACGAGCTCGAGGCCGTCGCGCGCGCCTAGGGTCCGCGGGCAGAGTTGTGCCGGCACGTACCTTGGGCTCGCTCCAGCTTACGTCGTTGCCATTCGCAAATCCGAGGCGTCGCATGCCCAGAGGCCGGGTGCCGAGGGCCTGCGGCGCCTCGGCCTTTGGCGTTCCTGATGAAGACGGGCATGCTTGTGCACGCGACCGTGGGGCTGGGCTAAACTAAAGAGCTGTATGCGAATCCAACGCGTGTCTTCTGGCATGCGGACAGGTGCGGCTATCGCCGCCACAAACAAGAGGGGAGCCATCGTATGGCAACCACTTCTGAGAAGCTTCCGTTCGAGCGCGTCCACATCATCGGCATTGGTGGTGCCGGCATGAGCGGCATCGCGCTCGTCCTCCACGAGCGTGGCATTCACGTCACCGGCAGCGACCTCAAGAGCTCTCGCTACGTCCGCGAGCTCGAGGCTGCCGGCATCGAGGTCCACGTTGGCCATGACGCCGCCACGATCGACGCCGTGAACCCTGACGTCGTCGTCATCTCGACGGCCATTCCGGAGTCTAACCCCGAGGTCATCCGCGCACGCGAGCTTGGCATCGACGTCTGGCCGCGCGCCAAGATGCTCCCCGCCCTCTCTCTCGGCCACAAGACCATCGCGGTTTCTGGCACCCACGGCAAGACCACCACGTCTTCCATGGTCACCACCATGCTTGACCGCATGGAGCTCGACCCGTCGTTCCTCATCGGCGGCTTCGTCGAGGGCTACGACACGAACGCCCACAGCGGCAAGTCCGAGTTCTACGTGGCCGAGGCCGACGAGTCCGACGGCTCGTTCCTCTTCTTCGACCCGACCGTCGTCGTGGTCACCAACATCGAGGCCGACCACCTCGACCACTACGGCACCATCGAGAACCTCGAGAACACCTTCGGCCAGTTCATGGGTTCCGTGGGCGAAGACGGCTGGGTTGTCGCCTGTGGCGAGTCCGAACGCGTGCGTAGGGTTGCCGCCTCCTGCGGCCGCAAGGTCGCCACGTATGGCTTCGAGGGCGACGGAGAGTTCGACTACGTCTGCGTCCCCGAGCCGACGCACCACTCCATCGAGAGCCACCTTACGGTGAAGACCCCCTCTGGCGCTGAGGTCAAGGTCGTCATCAAGGCCAACCCCGGCCGTCACAACATGCTGAACGCCACCGCCGCCATCGCCGTGGCGGACGTCCTCGGCCTCGACATCGAGAAGGCCGCTGCCGCCCTCTCCACCTTCGCCGGCGTCAAGCGCCGCTTCACCCACGTCGGCGACGTGGACGGTATCACCGTCGTCGATGACTACGGCCACCACCCCACGGAGGTCGCCGCGACCCTCTCTGCCGCCTCCGGCCTCGACTATGACCGCGTGGTCGTCGTCTTCCAGCCACACCGCTACACGCGCACCCAGGCCCTGGCGGAACAGTTCGGCCACGCCTTCGACAACGCCGATGTCCTCTTCGTGATGGACGTCTTCTCCGCGGGCGAGATGCCGATCCCCGGCATCTCCGGTAAGACCGTCGCCAACTCCGTCAAGGAGAACGGCCATGTCGCTGAGGTGAACTACGTCCCCAACCGTCGTGAGCTCATGGCTCGCCTCGTCGAGGAGGTCCGTCCCGGCGACATCCTCCTGACCATGGGCGCCGGTGACGTCACCCTCGTGGGTCCGGCGTTCATCGAGGCAAAGAACGAGGCCTAGGGGCTGCGCTTGAGTCTGGCTAACGCATATCTCACACTCTCCGGTGCCGTCGACGCGGATATCACCCGCGGCGAGCGCCTCGCGCACCGCACGACATATCGAATCGGTGGCCCCGCGGCGATGCTCGCCGTCTGCCACACGCCCGCGGCTCTCTCTCGCGTGATCGAGGTCCTTGGCGCCCAGGGCGTCGAGTGGGTCGTCATGGGCAAGGGTTCGAACCTGCTCGTCTCGGACGACGGCTTTGACGGCTGCGTCATCGTCCTCGGCCGCGAGTTCTCCCGCATCGAGGTCCTGGCGGAGGATAACAAGATTGTCGCGGGTGCCGCCGTCCCGCTTTCGCGCGTGGTGACCGCGGCGACGAAGGCGTCGATGTCGGGCCTGGAATTCGCCTGCGGCATCCCGGGCACGCTTGGAGGCGCCGTCTCCATGGACGCGGGCACGCGTCGCGAGTGGATCGGCCGTCGCATCGAGAGCCTCGTGGTCTTTCGCCCCGGAAGGGGCCTCATGCGCGTCTGGGGCACCGACGTCGAGTGGGGCTATCGTTGGACGAGCCTTGGCGGCGCGGATATCGTCCTCGAGGCGACGCTCGCCCTCGACCCCGGCGATCGCGCTGAGATCACCGCCCAGATGGAGCAGCTCCTCGCGCGCAGGCGCGCGACGCAGCCCATGGGCAAGCCCTGCTGCGGCTCGGTCTTCAGGAATCCTCCCGGAGACAGGGGTGCGGCCCAACTCGTCGAGGCATGCGGCCTCAAGGGGTACTCCTCCGGCGGCGCTCAGGTCTCTGACGTGCACGCCAACTTCGTCGTAAACAACGGCACCGCCACCGCGGCCGACGTCCTGGCCGTCATGAGGGCGATGCATGACAGGGTGAGGGAGGCAACGGGTGTCGACCTCCAACCGGAAGTCAAGTTCCTCGGCTTCACGTCGTAGCGCGCGCGGTCGCGTCGCCACGCCGCGTGGCTCCTCAAAGATAGCTTCGCGCACAGGATCGGGTCGCCCGGCCTCTGGGCTGTCGTCCGCGCGTCCCACGGCGCGAGTGACTCCTAGGGTCGCCCCCGGCACTCCGGCGGGCTCCAAATCGGGCGCTCGCGGCAAGTTCAATGCCCCGGCCTCGCGCCCCAAGACGCCTTCACCGTCGTCTCGCGAGGCGCTGCGCGGGCGCGATGGGGGCTCGGGCGGCAACGTCAACGTGCGTAGGGT
>USBN01000066.1 GCA_900552935.1 uncultured Coriobacteriaceae bacterium
TGCTCCAGAACGGGAGCGTGATGATGCCGGGGGTCATCTCGCCCACGCCGAGCTCTAGCAACAGCACGCGGCCGCCACCGCACTCGCGCACGAAGCGCTCGTATCGCCCGAGGCCCTTTTGCCATGCCGCGCCCTGCAGAAACGTGTCGTCGCGCACCCACGGCACAAGCTGCCAGCCGCAATGCGGGCATCGGGGGACATCCTTGCTGCGGACCTCGAACCCCGTCATGCCCGCGAGGCCGGCTCGCGCAGCATGAAGTCGATGTATCGCGCGTAGTAGGCCCATTGCTGCTCGAGGCTGGGGTAGAGGTGCTTGCGAGCATGAGATTTGCGCGAGGGGCCAATGCGTGGCTTCGTTGGCCCCTCGCGCTGCTGATCGCGAATTAGAGCATGATGGCGTCCTCGGCCGTGAAGGCGTCGAGGGACCCCTGCTTGACCTGGATGCAGATGTACGTGATGCACGAGTCGGACGCGGCGCGGAACTGGCGGTGCGCGGCGGGGGAGACGCGCAGCCAGTCGCCGGCGGCAAGCTCGATGTCCTCGCCGTCGATCGTGGCCGAGCCGGCGCCCTCGAGCACGCCATAGATCTCCTCGTTATTCTTGTGCGCATGCACGAACGGAACGCCGGCGCCGGCGGGAAGCTTGTTGACGCTCACCTCTGCTCCGGTAAGCCCAAGCACTTCGTGCAGCTCGACGCGGCCCCCATTGCCGATGTTGGTCTTTGCGTAATTGGCCATAATGGCTCCTCTCCCGAGGCTGATTTACCTTGCAGACATCTCCTGCGTGGGATACATTCAACGCAAAGGCGCATGCAAATACGAGTACGCACATATTTGTAACTACGTATCTTTTTTGAAACTGTCATGATTGAGGAGAGTGGGTTTCCCATGAAGGCGAAAGAGGAGCTTCCGGAGTGTCCGGTCGCGACGGCGGTGGCGCTCATCGGCGGCAAGTGGAAGTTGCTCATTATCCGTAACCTGCGCGTGCGCCCCTGGCGTTTCAACGAGTTGCGCCGCGACCTCGAGGGGATCTCCCAGAAGGTGCTCACCGACAGCCTGCGCCAGATGGAGGACGACGGGCTGGTCTTTCGCCATGACTATGGTGAGAATCCTCCCCGCGTCGAGTATGGCCTCACTGAACTCGGCCGCCAGATGATGCCCGTCATGGACTCGCTCGCAGACTTCGGCGCTTATTACAAGACGATTGCTTCGTAGCGGGAGCGCTGCTTGGGGACGCGTCCCATGGTGGGCACAAGCGGCCAGGCGGCCTGCGCTCGCAGAGCGTGGGGCAAAAACTTGCGGATAGCGCGTGGGGAAACGGGATACTCCCGCATATAATTAGGTATCGCGACATTTGCGCGGTGCACGTCAGAGCACACCCCCCAAACCAGAAGGAGCCCTGCATGGATCCTAACAAGCGCCCCGATGACATGGTCCGCATCACCACCCCCGAGCTTGCCCAGGCGTTCATCGCCGAGCAGGTCGTCGCGATTCGCGAGCAGGTCGGCGACAAGAAGGTCCTGCTGGCCCTCTCCGGCGGCGTTGACTCCTCCGTCGTTGCCGCCCTGCTGATCAAGGCCATCGGCAAGCAGCTCATCTGCGTGCACGTGAACCACGGCCTCATGCGCAAGGGCGAGAGCGAGCAGGTCGTCGACGTCTTCAAGAACCAGATGGATGCCAACCTCGTCTACGTCGACGCCACCGACCGCTTCCTCGGCAAGCTCGTCGACGTCGACGAGCCCGAGGCCAAGCGCAAGATCATCGGCGCCGAGTTCATCCGCGTGTTCGAGGAGGAGGCCCGCAAGGTCGGCGACGAGGTCAGCTTCCTCGCCCAGGGCACCATCTATCCCGACATCCTCGAGTCCCAGGACGGCGTGAAGGCCCACCACAACGTCGGTGGCCTGCCCGAGGACCTGCAGTTCGAGCTCTGCGAGCCCGTCAAGCTGCTCTTCAAGGACGAGGTCCGCGTCGTCGGCCGCGAGCTCGGCCTTCCCGAGAACATGGTCGAGCGTCAGCCGTTCCCCGGCCCCGGCCTGGGCGTCCGCTGCCTCGGCGCCATCACCCGCGACCGCCTCGAGGCACTGCGCGAGGCAGACGCGATTGTGCGCGAGGAGATCGACAAGGCTGGCCTCACCATCTGGCAGTACTTCGCCGTCGTGCCTGACTTCCGCGCCACCGGTGTCCGCGAGGGCAAGCGCGCCTACGACTGGCCCTGCATCATTCGCTGCATCAACACCGTTGACGTCATGACGGCTGAGGTCCCCGAACTGGACTGGGCGCTGCTCAAGCGCATCACCGCCCGCGTTACGGCGGAGGTCCCCGGCATCTGCCGCGTCTGCTACGACCTGACCCCGAAGCCCGTCGGCACGGTCGAGTGGGAATAAAGCCGCCCATTATTGCGAGTTATATAAGGCGGTTATGAAGGCGTAATGCTTGGGGCCTTCCCGGTTGGGGAGGCCCCTTGGTTTTTGCTATGAGTTTGATTCCCGCGAGTGACGATGCTCCGCAGGGCGCCCGTATTTGATAGGGGCGCGAACCTCGAGCTCGAACCACGGCGAGTGGGTGTGGCGGCGCGGGTGAGAAGGGCATCTGGTCGCACGCCGATTCCGTGTCGCACGCCGAGTGCCACGTTTTGCGCGTCCTGAGTCCAAATTGCGCGCAGAACATGGCTGCGAATGAAACGCGCCCGCAGTACGTGGCTCGCGACAACGTGCGCGCAGAGCGTGGCCTGCAAACGAAACGCGCCCGCAGCCACGAGGCCGCGGGCGCATGGCGCTGACCCTAGTCGAACAGACTCGGCATGTCGCTTTCCTTCATGAGGGCACCAGCGCAGGGGAGGGCCTGGGCGCAGAACTTCTCTGCCCAGACGTCGCCTCCCAGGAAGTCCTCGATCGCACCGACGGCGGTGACGATGCGGCCCTTCTTGGCCGTGAAGGCCTGGACGCCCTGGGTGTTGGTGGTCGTCTTGGTCTTGAGCAGCGACGTGTTGAAGTTCATCAGGCGGCCGTCGTTCGAGACGAGCGCGAGGTCGCGGTCCTCCTTGAGCACCTGGGCGAACAGCAGCTTGGACCCGCCGTAGATGGCGTTCTTGAGGCGCTTGCGGTTGGTCTTGGTCACGTATCCCGCCAGCGCCACGCGGACGACACGGCCATTCTCGAAGGCGAAGAGCACGTCTGTCTTGTAATCCTCGGGATCGATCACCCAGATGACGTTCTCGTCCGGCTCCATCTCGAGGTCGGTCGGCAGGTAGGAGCCGAGCTGCGCGGACTTGGTGTCCTCGAACGCGGCGACTTTGCACTTGTACACCTGGCTCTTGTCGGTGAACACGAGCAGCTCATGCGTGTTGGAGGACGGGAACTCGATGAAGGGCTCGTCGCCGTCCTTGTACTTGAGCGCCGCGCCCGTCTTGAGCACGCGGTCCGTCATCTTCTTGAGGTAGCCGTCGCGCGAGAGCATTATCGTGACCGGGTATTCCTCGACCTCGGGCTCCAGACTCACCTCGATGACGTCGGACGGGTCGACGCGGCCGGTCTTGCGCGGCATCACGCACTTCTTGTTGACCGCGGCCAGCTCGTCGCTGATGACCTGCTTGATCTTGTCCTCGCTCGACAGGATGTCCTCGAGCTCGGCAATCTCGCCTTCGAGCTTCTCGATGTCCTTGGTGCGGTTGAGGATGTACTCTTCGTTGATGTTGCGGAGCTTGATCTCGGCGACGAACTCGGCCTGCGTCTCGTCGATGCCGAAGCCGCGCATGAGGTTGGGCACGACCTCCGCCTCGAGCTTCGTGCCGCGGATGATTGCGATCGCCTTGTCGATGTCGAGCAGGATCGCCTCGAGGCCGTGCAGCAGGTGCAGGCGCTCGGACTTCTTGCCGAGGTCGAAGCTCACGCGTCGACGCGTGGACTGGACGCGCCACTCGACCCACTCGTGCAGAATCTGGCGCACGCCCATGACGCGGGGGTAGCCGTCGACCAGCACGTTGAAGTTGCACGAGAACGAATCCTGGAGCGTGGTCATGCGGAAGAGCTTCGCCATGAGCTCGTCGGGGTTGACTCCTCGCTTGAGATCGATGGCGATGCGCAAGCCGGAGAGGTCCGTCTCGTCGCGGATATCGGCAATCTCGCGCACCTTGCCCTCCTTGGAGAGCTTGACGATGCGTTCGATGATGATGTCGGTCTTGGTGGTGTACGGGATCTCGTAGACCTCGATGATTCGTTCCTCGGGAATCCAGCGCCAACGGGAGCGGATCTGGAAGCTGCCGAGGCCCGTCTCGATGATGCGCTCCATCTCCTCGCGACGGTAGATGATCTCGCCGCCTGTGGAGAAGTCGGGCATGGGCATGTACTCGAGCAGGTCACACTCAGGATTCTCGAGGTAGTGCATGGTGGCGGTACAGACCTCGTTGAGGTTGAAGCCGCAGATGTCGGACGCCATGGCGACGCCGATGCCCTTGTTTGCGGACACGAGGATGTTGGGGAACGTGGTGGGCAGCAGGCGCGGCTCCTTCATGGCGCCGTCGTAGCTGTCGACGAAGTCCACGGGATCCTTGTCGATGTCCTTGAAGATCTCGGCGCAGATGGGGGAGAGCTTCGCCTCGGTGTAACGGGAGGCGGCGTAGCTGAGGTCTCCCGAGTAGTACTTGCCGAAGTTGCCCTTGGACTCGACGAAGGGTGCGAGCAGCGCTTCGTTGCCCGTGGCGAGACGAACCATCGTCTCGTAGATGGCTGCGTCACCGTGGGGGTTGAGCTTCATGGTCTGGCCCACGATGTTGGCGCTCTTCTGGCGCTCGCCCT
>USBN01000067.1 GCA_900552935.1 uncultured Coriobacteriaceae bacterium
TGTCTACACCGCAAAGCCCCGCACCAAGGGCACCGGCTACAAGGGCCTTCTCCACAGCCCCGATCCGGACGCCAAGGCTGACGTCCTCGAGGGTGTGAAGGCCATCCGCCACATGCACCTCGCGGTGGCGGAGGAGACCGGCTTCTTCACGGCTGACGAGATGCTCTACCCCTCCAACTACCAGTACCTCTTCGACCTGCTCGCCTACGTCGCCGTGGGTGCCCGCTCCGTCGAGAACCAGGAGCACCGCCTCGTCGCCTCCGGCGTCTCCGTGCCCGTTGGCATGAAGAACCCCACTGCCGGCTCGACCACGGTCATGCTCAACTCCATCTACGCCGCCCAGGCTCCGCAGGAGTTCATCTATCGCAACTGGGAGGTCACTACGCAGGGCAACCCGCTCGCCCATGCGGTTCTCCGCGGCTACATCGGCCTCGATGGTCGCAACTACCCCAACTACCACTACGAGCACCTCGAGCGCCTCGCCGAGCGCTACACGGGGGAGAACTACGACAACCCGGCCGTCATCGTCGACTGCAACCATGACAACTCTGGTAAGCGCCCGTTCGAGCAGTTCCGCATCTGCAAGGAGGTGCTCGACTCCTGCCGACGCAGCGAGTCGATCCGCAACATCGTGCGCGGCTTCATGGTCGAGTCCTACCTCGAGGACGGCAACCAGCCCGTCGATGGCGGCGTCTACGGCAAGTCGATCACCGACCCGTGCATCGGCTGGGAGAAGACCGAGTATCTCGTGCGCGAACTTGCCGAGAGGGCGTAACCGGGGATCGTTCGCCCCTAACTTATGCGCTTCTCTGGTGCCGATATGCAATTTGGTCTATCCGTCAGCGAGATGTCGGGGATAAGTAGTCAATTTATCGCTACCATGTTGTGAAACCCAATCACAACGCCTCGCAGGAGAGACATGGTCGAGCTAACCCATACCATTAAGGACCCGATGGGTCTTCACTCTCGCTCCGTGATGCTCATTGCCGGCGAGGCCGCGCGGTGGGAGAGTACCTACACCGTAAGCCACTCGGACCGCTCCGCTGACGGCGAGGACGTGATCGGCCTCATGGGCCTGGGAGCCCACCTCGGCGACACCATCACCGTTAAGATCGATGGTCCGGACGAGGCGGATGCCTCTGAGTTCATGGCGCATCTCCTCCGGAGGCTCTAGTGGCGAAGGCCAAATCCAAGACAAGGTCTGCTGATGCGACGTCGGGCGCCAACGCGGCCGGCGTCGCATCGTATATGACGCCGGCGGTGGACGAGGTCTCGACGGCGGAGTTCGTTGACCGCAAGAGTCGCTTCATCGCGCACCTGACGCATGTCGAGAGCGAGGACGAGGCAAACGCCTTCATCGAGAGCATTCGCCGCCAGCACTACGACGCTCGCCATAACGTTCCCGCCTGGATCTTGGCGGATGGCACGGAGCGTCAGAGCGACGACGGGGAGCCCCAGCGCACGAGCGGTATGCCTACGCTCGAGGTCCTTCGCGGGGTGGGCCTCAGGGATTGCTGCTGCGTGGTGACGCGCTACTTCGGCGGCACGCTCCTGGGCCCCGGCGGGCTTGTCCGCGCGTACACGACGGCGACGCAGTGCGCGGTCGAGGCAGCGCGCGAGGCTGGGCTTCTCGTGGAGAAGACGCTCGTGACCGTCGTTGAGCTGACGATTCCCTATGCCATGCACGACCGCGTGCGTGATCTCGCAAAGCGCTCCGGCGCGCATGACCGAGGGTCTGAGTACGGGGCGGATGTAACCCTCGCGCTGGCGTTTCGCGCGGGTGAGGAAGTGGCGTTCGTGGGTGCCATGCGCGAGATGACCGCGGGACAGGACCTCTGCCGCGTGAGCGAGCCGAGCTTCTCTGTGTTCTAGGACGCGACGCGGGCTCGGGTGCGTGCGCGGACGCCAGGCGTCGGTCGCCGGGTGCGCATTGCCGTCCCGCTATGCCTTGCCGCCTTGCGAGAGCGTGGCGATCTGGTTCTCGAGTGCGTCGACGTCGCCAGTGAAGTGGTGCGTCCACATGCCGGTGACCCCAGCGCCCCGGCAGTTGTCGGGGCTGTCGTCGACGAAGAGGCACTCCTCGGGCGCGAGGTCGTAGCGGTCGCACAGGACGCGGAAGATCGCGGGGTCAGGCTTCATGAGGCGTTCCTCCGCGGAGACGACCACGCCGTCGAGAATCGGGCGCGCGGGTGCGCGGTCGAGTTGCTCGAAGATCCTGTCCGAGGCGTTGGAAAGCACATAGACGCCAAAGCCCGCGGCGTGCAGGCGGCGCGCGAGGTCGTTCGTCGCCTCGAGGGGGCGCGAGAGCTCCGGCCAGTGGTCGAAGCAGCTATAGAGGTTGGGGAGGAGCCGCTCCGGGATGTGGGCCTCTGCCACGCGCAGCATCGTGGCGTGGTCGATGGTGCCCGAGTCGAGCAGCGCCCACTCCGTACGGCCAAAAAGCGCAGCGTAGAGCAGGCCCGCGTCTTCCTCGTTCTCCGTGAAAGCGCTTGCGAACTCATGGCCGTCGAAGGTCATGAGGACGTTTCCCATGTCGAAGATGACGTTTCTGAGCAAAGCCATGCGGATCCCCGTTCTCAAGGAGTTGTGGCTGCAATTGTGCGTCATGCGTCTCGTTTGGGCTTCGCACGGCACCCGCCTTCGCACCCGATTTCAGCGATGCTCCACGTTCCGATCGCCGAACCTGTTAACTTTTTCAGCGATGCTCCACGTTCCGCCCGCCAAACTTCTCAGCTTTTTGTAAGGCACACGTGAGCGAATCTCCCGTCTTTGGTGCACAATAGCGTGTATGTCTGTCTAGAAGGGGGATAGCTTGGACGTCTCGTTCGCGCACTTCATGGGGCAGGTTCTCACGAGCCCGCCCCTTGCGCTCACTACGCTTCTCACGCTCGGCGTCATCTTTGTCAACGGCTGGACTGACGCTCCCAACGCGATCGCCACGTGCGTCACCACGCGCTGCATGCGCGTGAAGCCCGCCATTATCATGAGCGCACTGCTCAACTTCCTCGGTGTCCTCGTGATGACGAAGATCAACGCGAGCGTCGCCTCGACCATCTCCAATATGGTCGACTTCGGCGGCAACACGGAAGCCGCGCTCATCGCGTTGTGCGCCGCGCTCTTCTCGATCGTCGTATACAGCGTGGGTGCCTCGGTGTTCGGCATCCCCACGTCTGAGAGCCACAGCCTCATCGCCGGCCTCACCGGCTCCGCCATCGCCATCCAGGGCGGCCTCGGCGGCGTGAACGGCGAGGAGTGGATCAAGGTGATCTACGGCCTCGTCATGAGCCTGCTCTTCGGGTTTGCGATTGGTTGGCTCGTCTGCAAGCTCGTGACTATCGTCTTTGCTGAGGCAGACCGCCGCAAGACTGATGGCTTCTTCCGCTACGCCCAGATCTTCGGCGCTGCTGCCATGAGCTTCATGCACGGCGCCCAGGACGGCCAGAAGTTCATCGGCGTGCTCTTCCTTGGCGTGGCGTTCTGCAGCGGTCAGTCGAGCGTCGAGGGCGTCGTCATCCCCGTGTGGCTCATGATGCTCTGCTCGATCACGATGGGCATCGGCACGAGCGTCGGCGGCGAGCCCATCATCAAGAGCGTGGGCATGGACATGGTCAAGCTCGAGAAGTACCAGGGCTTTGCCGCGGACCTCGCGAGCTCGCTCTGCCTGCTCATCATGACCGAGCTCGGCATTCCCGTCTCCACCACCCACACCAAGACGAGCGCGATCATGGGCGTCGGCGCCGTGAAGCGCCTCTCCGCCATTAACTTTGGCGTTGTGAAGGACATGATGCTGACCTGGGTCTTCACGTTCCCGGGCTGTGGTCTCATCAGCTTCGCCATGGCCAAGCTGTTCATGTTCCTGTTCTAGGCGGCATTTGCCAAGGCGGTAGACCGTTGCCCTTGCCAGCGGGCCCGCCGCTACTCCGCGGGCGCCGCGGCTCGCACGTCAGGTACCGTCTCCGGCGTTGTCGCCGGTAGCTCACCCCAACGTCCCCAATCGAGAGGAACCGACATGGCTCGTAAGAGCGACTCCTTCTACTTCGACAACTACAACTCCTGTGCTGACAACATCTGCAAGGCCGCGCACCTGCTCGAGGGCATCATGCGCGACTACAATCCCGCGGAGCTCGAGAAGCGCATGGACGAGATGCACGAGATCGAACAGTCCTCCGACGACCTTCGCCACGGCATGATGGACACCCTCCTCAGGGCCTTCATCACCCCGATCGAGCGTGAGGACCTCGCAAGGCTCAGCTCCAGCCTTGACGATGTCACGGACTTCATCGAGGGTGTCCTGCATCGTCTTTACTATGACAACATCCAGGAGCTCACGCCCGGCGCGCTCGAGATGGTGACGATGCTCGTGAAGGCGGCCGAGGAGGTTCGCAACATGATCGCCGAGCTTCCCAACTTCAAGAAGCCGGAGTCCCTCCACGAGCACGTCGTCTCGATCAACACCCTCGAGTCCGTGGGCGACGAGATCTACCTCCGCATCATGCGCGAGCTCCACATGACCGAGACGGACCCCCTCCGCGTCCTCGGCATGCGAGAGATCTACTCCGTCCTCGAGAGCTGCCTCGACGCGTGCGAGCGCGTCGCTGACGGCGTCGAGGGCATCATCATGCAGAACAACTAGGTGCCGCCTTGATTCGCCTGTTCGCATCAGACCTCGACGGGACGCTGCTGGGCGCCACGCATTCCGTGACGCGCCCGGTGGCGGCCTCGATCCGTCGCGTGGTCGAAGCGGGCGCGCGCTTTGCCATCGCCACGGGACGGACCT
>USBN01000068.1 GCA_900552935.1 uncultured Coriobacteriaceae bacterium
CCCCCATTGACGGAACCAGAATCCGCTGTCCTGCCATTAGACGACATCCCAATGAATGCCTGCAGCGCCTTCGCGCAAGGAAGAACTATACGGGAGCAAAGGCATATACGCAAGGACTAATTTCAAATTTCTTCGAGAGAGCGAGTATGCCTTCACAAGTTATGCATATCCGCAGGTAAGAGACTCGCCAGCTGCAACGCGTTACGCAGCCAGGCTCGGGACGGCGGTTCTCACGGCCTTGGCAAGACCCACTCCCACGCAGGCCTTGATCGCGTCCAGCGCGATGAATGGCGCGGAGCCCGCGGCGAAGGCAGCCGCGAGGCTATAGCCACCCGCAGTCGCCAGCCAGCACACGCCCACAGCATGAGAACACGCGATCGCGAGCACCGCCGTCGCGACGTCGCGCACGACGCCGCCCGCAGGCATCAGCCGGCGCAGAACGGCGGCCAGAACTGCCGCGAGCAGGAATCCCAGGATGAAGCCGCCCGTCGGACCAAACAGAACGCCGAGGCCGCCGCGCATGCCGGAAAACAGCGGAACGCCAGCACCGCCAAGGAGCACGTACATACCCACAGAAAGGATGCTCGTGCGCCCGGGCATCGCGACGAGCACGAACACCAGCGCGAGCGTCTGCAGCGTGAACGGCACAGGCCCAAACGGCACCGTCACCCACGCAGAGACGGCGAGCAGGGCCACGCACGCGGCGGAGAATGTGATCTCCCGCGTGGAGAGGTTCGAATTCATGAGCATCCCCCTTGATAGCAATGCCGGCCGACGCCGCAACGTCGACCGGCTAACGTTAGCTCGGAAATGATAGCGCCGATGGAACCCTCCGCGCCCGGCGCGCCCGGCGCGACACCAGACGCGCCAGGCACAGCGCCCATCGCGCCAGGCTCCCGGACCGCCCTAGACGGAGATCGTGACGTCAACCGTCTGGACGGGGACGTCGTAGAACGGGTCTTCCCTCCTGCCGAGGAAGTCGTGCGCCTGCTTCGGGAAGAGCGCATAGCTGAGAACGTCCTCCTCGGAGCGCGCGTACTGCGAGATCTCCTCGCGCAGGCGCGGAAGCGCGGGTTCGATGAGGTCCGCGGGCCTGCAGGTGATCTTCTCGGCACCTTCGGGCGCGCCGGCGAGGACCTTGGAGGCGACGTCGGGGTCGATCGCGGCGGGCGCGGCCCCATAGCGACCAAGCACGTAGTCGCGAATCTCCGTGGGCACGAGCTTGTAGCGCTCGCCGGAGATGACGTTCATGAGGGCCTGCGTGCCCACCATCTGCGAGAGGGGCGTCACGAGCGGCGGATAGCCAAGATCTGCCCTCACGCGGGGAACCTCCGCCAGGACATCCTCGTAGCGGCTCTCGAGCCCCTGCTCGGTCAGCTGGGAGAGGAGGTTCGAGAGCATGCCGCCCGGGACCTGATAGACGAGGGCCTTGGGATTCGTGTCCTTGACCTTGGGGTTGAGCTTGCCCTCCGCGCGGAAGCGGTTGCGCACGCCGTCAAGGCGCTCGACCACGGGCGCGAGCGCGTCGAGGTCGAGCCCGCAGTCATAGCCGAGCTCGCCAAGCGTGATCGCCATGGACTCCGTCGTGGGTTGGCTAGTGCCGCCGGAAAGCGGGCTCAGGCAGGTGTCGATGACATCCGCGCCCGCCTCGACGGCCTTGAGCAGCGTCATCTCGGCGATACCGGCCGTGGCATGCGTATGCACCTCGAGCGGGAGGTCGCACTCCGCCTTGATGCCGCTCACGAGTTCGAACGCCGCGGCCGGGGTGAGGGTGCCGGCCATGTCCTTGATGCACAGCGAGCTCGCGCCCATCTTGGCAAGCTCGCGGGCGAGGCCCACGAAGTAGGGCACCGTGTGCACGGGGCTCGTGGTGTAGCACAGGGCGCACTGGCACTCGCCGCCCGCCTCGTGGCAGGCCTCAATCGACGTCCGCAGGTTACGCACGTCATTCAGCGCGTCGAACACGCGCACCACGTCGATGCCGTTCTCGACGGACTTGGCCACGACGGCACGGACCACGTCATCGGCATAGTGCTTGTAGCCGAGGAGGTTCTGGCCGCGTAGCAGCATCTGCAGGCGGCTGTTAGGCGCTGCCTCGCGAATGGCGCGGAGGCGCTCCCACGGGTCCTCGTTCAAGAAGCGTAGGCAGGAGTCGAAGGTGGCCCCTCCCCAGACCTCGAGGGCGTGATAGCCCGCGCGGTCCATGTCCGAGAGCACGGGGAGCATGTCCGAGAGGGGCATGCGCGTGGCTATCTGGCTCTGCTGGCCGTCGCGCAGGATGGTCTCGCAGACACCCACGTGGCGGGCGGGCGCCTTCGCGGCAACGTCGCTAGTCATCGCTTCCTCCCCTCTTCGGCGGGAACAGGCGGCAGAGGGCGAGCGAGACGAGGGCGATGATGCCCAGCACAAGGAAGTCGCCGCCCCACCCCAGGACGAGAAGCTCGAGCGACGCCTTAAGCGCCTCAAAGTTGACGCCCGAGACAAAGATGGTAGGCATGGCAACCCCCTAGCCCAGCACCGCGAGCAGAAGGCCGCCCGCGACGACGGAAGCAATCTGGCCGGCGACGTTGGCGCCCGCCGCCTGCATGAGGATGAAGTTCTGCGGGTCCTCCTCGGTGGCCATCTTCTGGATGACGCGTGAAGACATGGGGAACGCGGAGATGCCCGCGGCACCGATCATCGGGTTGACCTTCTCCTTGCGGAAGAGGTTGATCAGTTTGGCGAACATGACGCCGCCAACAGAGTCCATCACGAAGCCCACTAGGCCGAGCGCGATGACGAGCAGGGTGTCTACCTGCAGGAAGTCCGAGTAGACCATCTTCACGGAGACCGCGAGGCCAAGGACAATCGAGATGATGTTCACGAGCTCGTTCTGCGCGGCGAGCGAGAGGTTGTCGAGCACGCCGCACTCGCGAAGAAGGTTACCGAACATGAGGAAGCCCACGAGCGGGAGCGACACGGGCGCGACGAGGCCCGCGACGACGGTGATGACGATCGGGAACAGGATCTTCGCCGTCTGGGAGACCTCGCCCGCGCGGTACGTCATGCGGATCTGGCGCTCCTTCTTGGTGGTGACGGCGCGAATCGCGGGCGGCTGGATGATGGGCACGAGCGCCATGTAGGAGTAGGCCGCGACCATGATCGCGCCGAGGTACTTCGAGTTGAGGACGTTGGCGACGAAAATCGAGGTGGGCCCGTCCGCCGCGGCGATGATGCCGATGGAGCCGGCGTCCGCGAGGTCGAAGCCCAGAATCACGGCGAGGATCGTCGTGAAGAAGATGCCAAACTGTGCCGCCGCGCCAAAGAGCAGCAAAAACGGATTCTGCAAAATCGGGCCGAAGTCGATCATCGCGCCGATGCCGATGAACAGCAGGAGCGGAAAGAGCTCCGTGGCGATGCCGGCGTCGAAGAGTACCTGGAAGGGGCCCGCCTCGCCCGCCGTCTCGAGCACGCCGGTGTTGGGGAAGTTCACGAGGATGGTGCCGAGGCCCATGGGCACGAGCAGTGTGGGCTCGTACTCCTTCTTAATACCGAGGTACATGAGGACGCCGCCGATGAGCATCATGACGATGCGGCCGGGCTCGGCGACCATCCCCATGACGCCATAGATCAGAGTTTCCATGGCCGCCCCCTAGCTGATGGTGAAGAGCGCGTCACCGGGATTGACCATCTGGCCGGCCGTGACGTGAATGGCGGAAATGGTGCCCGCGCGCTCCGCGACGATGGCATTCTCCATCTTCATGGCCTCGAGGACGAGGACGCAGTCATTCTGCGCGACGACATCGCCGACGTTGTGCTTGAGCTCGAGAATCTTGCCGGGCATGGGGGCCGTCTGGGCATCCGCGCCAGCGGACGCGGCGGGAGCCGGAGCGGGCGCGGGAGCCGGAGCGGGTGCCACGGGGGCCGGAGCAGGCGCGATGGGCGCGACGGGCGCGGGCGCGGCGCCGGGCTCCGTTAGCTCCTCCATCTCCACGAGATACTCAGTGCCGTCAATCTTGATCTTGAACTTACGAAGCATGGTTCTCCTCCCCTGACGCAACGCGGCGTTGGATGCGCACGCACGAGAGCGCGCTCTCCGGCCTGTCTCCCGCGGCGATCGACGCCGCGACAAGCGAGACGCGTCGGTACTCGGGGTTCACCCGACCGACGCGCCGTATGTCCACTTTGGTGTTTGGGTTGTCGCCCGCCGCGATGGCGGCGGCGATGACGACCACGCGAGAACGCTCCTCGCCTGCCGGAAGGTCAATAAAAGGAGGGACATCAATCCACTGCGCCTCACCCGAGGGCGCAGCCGCCTCAACTGGGGCCGCCGCAGCGGACACAACGGCGTCAGACGGCGCGCTAGCAGCGTCTTTGCGTCCAAAGAACCTGCTGAGAAAGCCCATCAGCCACCCCTCCCAAGATGCAGTTTCTTCTACCGATGAGCTGAGCGTACCTCGATGGGTCGCTTATTTGTCAGGCTTTCTCCACACGGCGTCCACAATCCGGCGAGCGGGAGGCCGCGTGCAAGGCGCGGCTCAGCGCGGACAGCGCGACGTTACGGCCGACGCAGCGACGCGCGGTCCGCGACGCGGGGGCGGCGGCGTGCGCGGGCGCGGGCGTGGACAGCGGAGCGCGGGCGCGGGCTCGTCGAAACATGCAACTTTTCGAGATATGGGAGCGATTCCGGCCACACAACTCGAGAAAGTGCGTGTCTCGACGCAAGAGCGGCCCCGGGAGAGCAAGACGCGCGCCCAACGCGGCGGCCTTCGCGCAAGAGTGGCCCCCGGGAAAGCG
>USBN01000069.1 GCA_900552935.1 uncultured Coriobacteriaceae bacterium
GGTCAAGACCGCCCAGGCCGCCGCTGACAGCGCGATCAACACGCGCGACTCGCGCGTCCAGGCCGCCATGCGAGCCGCAGACAACGCCGCGAGTCGCCTCCAGCGTCTCCAAGACAAGCTTGCCGAGCTCAAGCGCGATCCCTCGACCGGCGCCAAGGAGCTCTCCGAGATGAGCGGCGGCGTCGCGGCGGCCCTTGCCCAGCTCGAGAACGCCCGCGCAGACGTCACCCGCGTCACCGCGGAGACCTCGCAGGCAGCGGAGATCGCCCAGACGCACCTCTACACGCAGCGCAAGTCTCTCGAGGTCCTCGAGGATGACCTCGCCAGCGCCCAGGCAGACGAGAAGGCCAAGCGCGAGAAGTACAACGAGCTCAAGGCCTCCGCGGATGAGCGCGAGCGCGAGGCATCGGACAAGGTGAGCGACCTCGTCTCGAAGATCGAGGAGCAGGAGGAGCTCGCGACGGTCTCTCAGGGGCGCATCGACGCCGCAACCGCCACCATCGAGGAGGCCGAGGACATCCACGCCCACCCCGAAGTCACGGCGGCCCTCGCAGAGAAGGTCAACGCCGCCACGGCGAAAACCGAGGAGCACAAGCGTGTCGTCGCGAGCCTCGCCGAGGAGGAGCGGATCGTCCGCGAGCGCACGCAGCACTCGCGCCGCATGTTCTACGCCGTGATCATCGCTGCGGTCGCAATCGTCATCATCGCCATCCTGGTTTTCGTCGTGCAATAGCCCGGGCAGGCTACGTCCCACTTCCGCAGGCCGCGTAATAATTTGAATAAACTTGTTAGCCATAGTTAACTTCTGCTCGAAAAAGGGTACTCTTGCGGTGATAGCAAGCAATCCGGACAAAGCTCGGCCGCAAAGACCAAGGAGGCTCATATGGCACAAATCGCTCAGCACACCCCGGAGGCAGAAGACCGGGATCAGGCAGCCAACGCAAGGATGGCCGACAAAACGATGCAGCTCGTCCTCATCCGCCACGGCGAGTCCGAGTGGAACAAACTCAACCTGTTCACCGGCTGGACCGACGTCGAACTCACCGAGATGGGCAGGAAGGAGGCCGCCGCGGGCGGTCGCGCACTCAAGGAGGCCGGTTTCGACTTCGACGTCTGCTACACCTCGCGGCTCAAGCGTGCCATCCACACCCTCAACCTCGTCCTCGCCGAGATGGGGCGCGAGTGGCTTCCCGTCATCAAATCCTGGAAGCTCAACGAGCGCCACTACGGCGCTCTGCAGGGCCTCAACAAGGCGGATGCCGCGGCCGAGCACGGTGACGAGCAGGTGCTCATCTGGCGCCGCTCCTTCGACGTGCGCCCACCCGCGCTCGCGCCCGGCGATGAGCGCGACCCGCATGTCCAGGAGCAGTACCGCGACATCGCGCCCGACCAGCTCCCCTACACCGAGTGTCTCAAGGACACCATCGCGCGCGCCTGGCCCTACTTCGAGGATGAAATCCGTCCGCAGATGCTTGCTGGCAAGCGCGTACTCATCGCCGCCCACGGCAACTCGCTGCGTTCACTGGTCATGAAGTTCGAGAACCTCACCCCCGAGGAAATCATCAAGGTCAACATCCCCACCGGAGTACCCCTCGTCTACACCTTCGACGAGAACTTCAACGTGCTCGACAAGCATTACATCGGCGACCCGGAGACCATCGCTGCCAAGATCGACGCCGTCGCCAACCAGGGCAAGGCGCACAAGTAACGGCCATGCTCAACTACCTCAAACGACACTTCGGCGCCGAGAGGACCGGCGCGCACGGAGGCCTGGAAATCCTGCGCCACATAGGCCCCGGCCTCCTCGTGACCGTGGGCTTCATCGACCCGGGAAACTGGGCATCGAACATGGCGGCTGGGTCGCAGTTTGGCTACTCGCTGCTGTGGATCGTCACGCTCTCGACGCTCATGTTGATCGCGCTGCAGCACAACGCGGCGCACCTGGGCATCGCCACCGGCACGTGCTTGGCCGAGGCGACAACGCGCCACCTGCCACGTTTCGCAAGCCGCGTCATTCTTGGCAGCGCTTACCTCGCCACCGTCGCCACGGCCATGGCCGAGGTGCTCGGCGGCGGGATTGCGCTCGAGATGCTGTTTGGCCTGCCGCTGCACCTTGGCTGCGTCATCGTGGCGACGGCCTCGGCTGCGATGCTGCTCACGAGCTCCTACAAACGCTCGGAGCGCTGGATCATCGCCTTTGTGAGCATAGTAGGTCTCTCGTTTCTGGCAGAGCTCGCCCTGGTCGAGGTTGACTGGCCGAGTGCCGTCGCGTCTTGGGTTGCCCCAAGCCTGCCCACGGGCTCGGCAGCCATCGTGGTGAGCGTGCTCGGGGCGGTGGTCATGCCGCACAACCTCTTCCTTCACTCCGAGGTCATCCAATCTGTGCACTTCGAGGGCAAGGGAAGGGAGGTCATTGAGGAGCGCTTGCGTTACGAGCTGTTCGACACGCTCTTCTCGATGGGCGTCGGCTGGGCGATAAACTCGGCGATGGTAATCCTCGCAGCGACGACGTTCTTCTCGCACGGCATCGTCATCGACGACCTCGCAGCGGCCGCGACGACGCTCTCCCCCATCCTTGGACCCGCAAGCTCGGCAATCTTCGCCGTGGCGCTACTGTTCGCCGGGCTTTCCAGCAGCGTGACCGCGGCCATGGCAGCAGGCACCATCACCGCAGGCATGTTTGGCGAGGAGTACGACATCCACGACAGGCATTCCTCGATCGGCGTGGTGGCGTGCCTTCTGGCAGCGGTGGTGGCGTGCCTGGCAGTGGGCGACGCCTTCGCAGGCCTCGTCTGGAGCCAGGCCCTGCTCTCGCTTCAACTGCCGATCACGGTGTTTCTACTGATACGGCTCACGAGCTCGCGAAAGGTCATGGGCGAGTACGTCAACTCGCAACCGCTCACGGCGCTGCTCGTGGTCATTGGCGTCGTCGTGACGGCGCTCGATGTCGTATTGCTCGCATCGTGACGGCAAGCGGTGTCGTATTGCTCGCGTCGTGGCGGTACGACACCGCACCACTCGCTGGAGTGCGCGGAGTGGCGACCGGAGCCGTTCCACGAGCGCGCTCACGGCGCGCGCCCCCGCGGTTACTCGATGAACATCGCGTCGCCGAAGGACAGGAAGCGGTAGCGCTCCCTGATCGCAGCGGCGTACGCATCCATGATCTGCTCGCGCGTGGCAAGCGCGGAGACGAGCATCATAAGCGTGGAGCGCGGCACGTGGAAGTTCGTGATCAGCGCGTCTACCACGTGATAAGTGCTGCCGGGCATGAGGTAGAGCTGGGTGGTCGCATTCGCGCGAGCCACAACGTCACCGCGGCCAAGGGTGTCCGCGCCGTCCGCGCGGTCCTCGAAATGCCTCGCCACGACGGCGGGCGTCGAAACGGGAGCCTCGGCGTCGAACGCGCTCTCGAGCGAGCGAACGGCCGTGGTGCCCACCGCGACGACGCGGTGGCCGGCGGCCTTCGTGGCATGGACGGCATCGATGACGTCCTGGCCAACGTGGTAGCGCTCGGTGTGCATGACGTGCTGGGTCGGGTCGTCCTCCTCCACCAGGCGGAAGGTGTCGATACCCACCTCAAGCTCGACCGTCGCCCAACCGACGCCCTTCTCCTTGAGTCGCTCGATAAGCTCGGGGGTGAAGTGGAGGCCGGCCGTGGGAGCCGCGGCGGAGTGCTCCTCGCTCATGGCGTATACGGTCTGGTACTTCTCGGGATCACCCTCGTAGCTGGTGATATACGGCGGCAGGGGCACATGGCCGGCGGCATGGATGGCGGCATCGAGCGTGCGAGGCTCGCCCGTGGCGGGATCTTCGCCCTGTGCCTCGAAGCGCACAAGGCGCCCACCCTTGGAATCCTCCACGAAGTCGAGAACCTCGCCCGTGAGAACCACCGGCGAGGACTCCGGGGCGTGGAGGCCACCGGCGCGATACTCGATGACGGCACCGGGCTTCAGGCGCTTGCCGGGATTGACGAGGCACTCCCAGATGCCGCCAAGGGCATCGAGGTCCTCACGGCGCTTGAGCAGGAGGGTCTCGGCGACGCCGCCCGTCTTGGCCTTGTGGCCCACGAGACGGGCGGGCATGACGCGCGTCTTGTTGGCGACGAGCAGGTCGCCCGGCTCGAGGTAGTCGACGATGTCATAGAAGTGACGGTGCTCGACGGAACCTCCGTCCGCGATTGCCTCGGCAGTTCCGGTAACTCCATCTCCCCCGTCGCGGTGAAGGACGAGCAGACGGCACGAGTCACGAGGCTCGGCGGGAGCCTGGGCGATCAGCTC
>USBN01000070.1 GCA_900552935.1 uncultured Coriobacteriaceae bacterium
CCGACACCCTCATCGGCGTCTCGTTCTTCCTGCTTCCGCCCGAGAGCCCGCTTGCCGCGGAGCTTGTCGCCGGCACCGAGCACGAGGCTGCCTTCAAGGAACTCAAGGCCGCCACGGAGAAGGTCTCCAGCGTTGACCGCCAGGGCTCTGAGCGCGAGAAGCACGGCATCTTCACCGGCCGCTACGTCATCAACCCGATCAACGGCCGCCCGGCCCCCATCTGGGTCGCAGACTACGTCCTCATGGACTATGGCACCGGTGCCGTCATGGGCGTTCCCTGCGGCGACCAGCGCGACTTCGACTTTGCTAAGAAGTACGGCCTCGAGATCGCGCCGATTATCTGCGAGAAGGACGACCCCCTCTACGAGGAGCTCAAGGACGAGCGTGAGCTTCGCGTCACGTCCGTCGACTGGGACCACGCCATGGTCGCCGAGGGTTACCTCGTCCAGTCCGGCGAGTTCACCGGCCTCAAGGGCGGCAAGCACTCTGAGGCGGTGGACGCCATCCTCGGCTGGCTCTCCGAGCGTGGCCTGGGCCGCGCGAAGGTTCAGTTCCGTCTTCGCGACTGGCTCATCAGCCGTCAGCGCTACTGGGGCAACCCCATCCCGATGATCCACTGCGACTGCTGCGGCGACGTCCCCGTCCCGTATGATCAGTTGCCGGTCACCCTGCCCGAGAACCTTGACCTTGGTGCCGGCGAGACCCTCGCCGAGTACGCCCCCTTCTATGAGACGACGTGCCCCAAGTGCGGTAAGCCCGCGAAGCGCATCACGGACACGATGGACACCTTCACGTGCTCCAGCTGGTACTACCTGCGCTATTGCGATCCGCACAATACCGAGCTTCCGTTCTCCAAGGAGTCGGTTGATCGCTGGATGCCCGTCGACAACTACATCGGCGGCATCGAGCACGCGATCCTCCACCTGCTCTATAGCCGCTTCTGGACCAAGGTCCTTCGCGACCTCGGCATGATCGACGCCGACGAGCCCTTCACCAACCTGCTCTGCCAGGGCATGGTCAAGGACGAGAACGGCGAGACCATGTCCAAGTCCAAGGGCAACGTCGTGCCGCCCTCCAGCGTCATCGGGCCCTACGGCGCGGACACCATGCGCCTCGTCATCCTCTTCATCGCCCCGCCCGAAAAGGACTTCGATTGGGACGAGAAGGCCGTCGCCGGTGCCAATCGCTTCATCAAGCGCGCCTGGTCAATCGTATGGCAGCTCTCCGAGGGCGCCCAGGCTGGTGACTTCGACTACTCGAAGCTCGAGGGCCAGGCGGCCGAGCTCTTCCGCACGCTCAACGGCCTTGGCGCCCGTTGCACGGCCGACTACGATCGCGGCCAGTTCAACACCGCCATCTCCGCGGTCATGGAGATCGTGAACGCCGCGAGCAAGTACCTCATCGAGACCCCGGCCGATGAGCGCAACCACGAGCTCGACTATCGCGTCGCCCACGACGTCGTGGCGATTCTCGCCCCCATCTGCCCGCACTGGGCCGAGGAGCTCTACCATGAGGCCCTGCACCTCAAGGGCTCCGTCTATAACGAGCCGTGGCCGGAGTTCGATGTCGAGCTCTCTCGCGCCGACACCGTCGAGATCGCCGTTCAGGTCATGGGCAAGGTTCGTGTCCGCGTGAACGTCGCCGCCGACGCTAGCCGTGAGGACCTCGAGAAGGCCGCCCTTGAGGCCGTCGCCTCCCAGATCGAGGGCAAGACCGTTCGCAAGGTCGTCGTCGTTCCCGGCAAGCTCGTCAACGTCGTCGCCAATTAGTCCGTCTATGCGGGGCGCTTCTTGCGCCCCGCCGTCATGTTATGAGGTGAGGTCGGCCATGAAGTGTCCGCATTGCGGTCGTGACCTTGGTGAAGGTCTGCTTCCCACTCGCTGCCCCGGTTGCGGGAGCGCCTTGTCAGGCGCCAAGAGGGGACATAAGGCCAATCGTCACGAGCAGCGTGCTTCCGCCGACCTCGCCGCCGCCTCTCGCAGGAGCGTGGAGGGTCTTTCCGGTATGGGCGCGGGGCGTCGCTCTCGCGGGGAGACAGGCAAGCGCGTCGCTCGTCTTTTCCTTGGCTTTCTGCTGGTCGCGGTGTTCTGCTGCCTGGTCTTCTTCATGGCCTATCGCGCCGAGCTCATTGGCGGCAGGACAATTCCCAACGTCGTCGGGTCTGGCGCCGAGCAAGCGACTTCTCGCCTCTCTGACAAGGGCTTTAACGTCGGGGTGAACGAGGTGGAGTCGACCGAGCAGCTAACCGGTCGCGTCATCTCGACCAACCCTCCCGCCGGCACGCGTGCCGACAAGGGCTCGACCGTGACCATCGACGTTGCGAAGAACCCCGAGACAGCGGCTGCGAGCGATGCCCCGGTAACAGCCGGAGAGGCCGTCGCGGAGGCGGGGGAGTAGCGGTTCTCTTGCGAGTGGCGTCTCTTTTGCCTGACGAGGACACTCCGGAGGCTCCGGTGCGAATCGCTTTTCCACCGATCCGAATCGGAGCAAGGTTTCGCGAGGAGGATGCGAGTTGTGTGCTCGACTTGTGACATATCTGCACACATAAAATGCATCTTGACGTGTTACCTGCCTGTTTATTAAACTGTCACCGATAAGAGTACTTGATTGAGGGATGTGGGGTGGAGTTTTCGCCCCGCATCTCTTTGTGTGTAAGCGGGGGTTATACGCTCCGCGCTAGGAAGGAGGGTCACATGGCAGAGGACAAGGCCGCGGCAATCCTTGAGGTCCTCGAGGTCGCTGGCGCCCAGCATGGCATCGACGTCGTTGACGTGGAGGTCGTTGGCGCCACCAAGGCCCCTACGGTTCGCGTCCGCATCGACTGGGCCTATGACCCGGAGAACGCGGAGAGGGGCACCATCTCGCTCGATGACGTCGCCGCTCAGACCGAGTGGGTCTCCGAGGTCCTCGACGCGTTCGATCCGTTCGCCGGCTCCTACACCCTCGAGGTGAGCTCGCCGGGTCTCGATCGCCCGCTTCGTCGCGAGAGCGACTTCGAGCGCTTCGCTGGCGAGACCGTCGCCCTCACGACGACTGCGGTCGAGGGCCGTCGCCGTTTCTCCGGCAAGCTTGTTGGCATGCGTGACGGCTCCGTCGTCATCGTCGATGACGAGGGTGAGGTTGAGATTCCCCTCTCCGAGGTGCGTCGCTGCACCATCAAGCCCACCTTCGAGAAGGGCGAGAAGAAGTCCTTCGACAAGCCCAAGAAGGGCAAGGCGCAGAAGGCCTAACGCCTTTCGTTCGCGGGTTTGCCTGTTTCGCACTCAGTTTGGATACGAATGGCCTAGAGCCATATGAGAGATAACCAGGAAGGAACGCACATGGCATCTGAGATGATGGAAGCCCTGATGATGCTCTGCCAGGAGAAGCACATCGACGAGCTCTACCTGCTCGACCGCCTCGAGCAGTCGCTCGCCGCGAGCTACGCCAACGTCATGCACCTCGACTTCGGCGCCAAGGTCACCATTGACCGCACCACCGGCAAGATCTACGTCTACAAGCTCATCCCGAAGGATGACTCGATGGACGAGGAGGGCAACTACACCGAGTTCGACGAGGTCGACGTTACGCCTAAGGACACGAGCCGCATCGCCGCGCAGCACGCCAAGGCCGAGATCAACGCCATCGTTCGCAACGCTGCTCGCGAGCAGATCTACGAGGAGTTCTCCGCTCGCGTCGGTGACATCATCACCGGTACCGTCCTCCAGTCCACGCCTGACTTCACGATCGTCAAGATTCGCGAGGGCGTCGAGGCCGAGCTCCCGCACTTCGATCGCAAGCGTCACCCGGAGGAGCGCAACGAGCGTCCGGCCGGCGAGCGCTACAGCCACAACCAGCGCATCAAGGCCGTCATCATCGACGTTCGCGACCCGAACGCCACCGTGCAGCCCGTCCGCGGCGAGCACTCCCGCCCGTCCATCGTGGTGAGCCGCACCCACCCGGAGCTCCTCCGTCGTCTCTTCGAGCTCGAGGTCCCCGAGATTTACGACGGCGTCGTCGAGGTCCGCTCCATCGCTCGTGCTGTCTCTTATACACA
>USBN01000071.1 GCA_900552935.1 uncultured Coriobacteriaceae bacterium
GTCGCGGATGATGTCACAGACGCGCTCGAAGGTGTTGTCAGTAGTCATGTTCTTCTCCTTTGCTTGCCCTTTGGGCGTTGGCGTTTGTCTTGCCGATTGGTTCTTGCTATGCGAGTCACTGCTCCCAGCGAAGCAGACAGGCCCCCGTGTCAAGGCCAGCCCCAAAGCCGACCAGCGCAACGAGCTCTCCACGCTTGAGCTCGCCCGAGCGGACGAGGCTGTCGAGCGCGAGCGGGATGCAGGCGCTCGAGATGTTCCCCGTGCTCCTGAGGGTGCGGACCACGCGCGCGTCATCCACGCCCAGGAGCTTGACGGCGGCGGAGAGGATCCTCTCGTTCGCCTGGTGAAATACGAAGTGGTCAATGTCAGAGACCGCGACACCGGCCTGGCCCGCTAGGGATTTGACGGCGTCGCAGATGGCGCCGACGCCAAAGCGGAACACGCGACGGCCATCCATGGAAAGGGTGCTCGCGGCATGGTCCGCCGGTCTGAACGGGCAGGTTCCGGAGATGCCCGGCACGTTCAGAGAGGCGACGTCGGGCGAGGTCGAGAAACTCATCGCAAGGGGGTTCTGACCCTCGTCGACCGAGATGACGGCCGCACCGGCACCGTCGCCAAACAGAACGCACGTCGCGCGGTCCTTCCAGTCGAGGATGCGGCTCATCTGCTCCGCGGCGACCACGAGAGCGCGCGAGGCACGGCCGCGGGCCATGAAGCCATCAGCGACGTCGAGGGCGAGGACGAAGCCCGCACAGGCTCCCGAGACGTCGAACGCCGCGCAGTTGGCACCCAAGCCCTCGGCGATGGCGCACGCCTCCGCGGGAACGAGATGGTCGCCCGTGGTGGTCGAGCAGACGATGAGGTCGAGGTCACCGGCGGCGACGCCAGCCATGTCGAGGGCGCGACGACTCGCCTCCATCGCAAGGTCGTCGAGGGTTTCCTCCGTGCAGATACGGCGCTCCTTGATACCCGTGCGAGTGAAGATCCACTCGTCGGAGGTGTCAAGGAAATCCGACAGGTCGTCGTTGGTGACGACGCGCTCTGGAAGGGCAGATCCCGTACCGAGAATCCGGAAGGACAAGGCTTGGCACCCCTTTCGCGTGGCGCTTGTTGACGTGTTAACATCTTATAGGCAGAAGAGCCTACCGGTCTGTTGTTGACACGTCAACATCTAAGATGCCGTTCCTCACAAGTGCTCCATACGGAAAGCTACGGGCAAGAGAATCCATCCCACACAAATGGTTCGAGTCCGTCCCCCGCATATGACTCGAGAGAACCTTGCAAGGCTGTTAAGCAGCACGCGCCGACGCACGGGCCCATCCGTGGTGCGCGTAGAATACGGCCGTGAATAGCGCCACGAGAGGAGAACCCATGGCCGGCAGCACCCTTAACGTCCTTGTCCTTCCGCCGTTCAATGAACAGCAGCGCACTCGACTCGAGACATCTGCCCCGCACGCGCGCTTCACGTATGTGACGCCCAAGCCGGGCGCCATGCTCGGAAACCCCACCAGCGACCAGGTCGCCGAGGCGGACGTCATCGTGGGCAACCTCTCGCCCAGGCGTCTCCCCGAGGCAACCTCGCTCAAACTGCTACAGCTCAACTCGGCCGGCTATGACAATTACCTTGCCGCAGGCACCCTTCCGGCAGACCTCGCGCTGTGCTGCGCCGTCGGCGCCTACGGCCAGGCGGTCTCCGAGCATCTCTTCGCAATGACGCTCGCCCTCATGAAGCGCCTCCCGGGCTACCACGATCTGCAGCACGCCCATAACTGGGGCGACCTCGGTCCGGTCACCACCCTCGCCGGCGCACGAGTCCTCGTTCTGGGCACGGGTGACATCGGCAGCCACTTCGCCCAGCTCTGCCAGGCGATGGGAGCACGCGTCATCGGCGCGAACCGTCACGGTGGCGAGGCGCCTGCCGGCTTCGAGACGGTCCACCCTATTGACGCGCTGCCGCAGATCCTTGGCGAGGCGGACTTCGTCGCGTCGTTCCTGCCAAGCTCACCGGCAACGCAAGGCCTTGTGGACGCCGCGTTCTTCTCGGCGATGCGCCCGGGCGCCTTCTTCGCCAACGGCGGCCGCGGAGACCTCGTCGTCGCGGACGACCTGGTCGCGGCGCTCGTGAACGGGCACCTCGCAGGCGCCGCGCTCGACGTCACCTCGCCGGAGCCGCTTCCGAAGGACAGCCCGCTTTGGGATGCGCCCAACCTCCTGATCACGCCGCATGTCTCCGGTGGGTTCCACCTCTTCACGGTCCTCGACAACATCGCGGACATCGCCGCGGAGAACATTGCCCACCTCGAAGCCGGGGAGCCCCTGCGCAACCTCGTGCAGCGCTAGCGACCGCAGCCGGGGAGCCCCTGCGCAACCTTGTGCGGCACTAGCGACCGCAGCCGAGGCGGCGCCGCCGGCAATCGCGGCCCCACCGCACCACCTAGCGCTCGAACAGCTCCCTCACACGCTCGCGGATGCCGGCACGATTGATGACGCTCTCATAGCGCTTCATGCGCATGCGCGGGAACGCATTGAAAAATCTCAGGTCTCGCCTGCCAAGACGCGAGACGAGCGACTCGGCGGCGGAGTTGAGCCACTCCGTCGCCTGGGCATTCGAGGCCGCACACCTCAGGCGCGCGTTCTCGCCAGCGGCGCGGAGCTCGGCTAGGCGGCCCTCGCCGCCGTGCTCCGCGATGCCATCACGCAGCATCTGCGTGGCCTGGCCAACGCCAGCCGCAACGACGCGCGGATCAAGCTTCGAGACAAGGTCCCCGGCAGCGTCGCGCGTGCGTTCATAGACCTCGGCAGCACCCTCTACCACGGGTTCCGGCAGCGCCTCGAGCATGCGCTCGGAGGCCTCGCCCATCGATTCGTCGATCCTGACCTGAATCTGCGCGCGCAGCGACTCGAGCTGAGTGGACAGGCGACGCCAGCTCGCCATGGCAAACACCAAATCAACGACGAGGGCTATCGCGCATACCACCGCCACCGCCTCGAGCACGACAACCGGCACATTCACGAGCACTTCGAGAAGCGCGGGCTCGAGCACGCGACAGATCAAGACCGCGCCGGCTCCAAACATCAGGAAGCCGTAGAGGCAAACCCGTCCGTTGATGTTGGCCGGCTTGTCCTCGTAATCCCAAAAGCGCGCGCCCGTCGTCGCTTCGAGCATGACGCTCACCGCGTATTCAAGCGCACAGCACAGCAAGCCCGACACGAGGAACTGCGGTACGACGTCGGGAATCTCACGGAGGAAGAGCCAGCACGCGAGAGCGCCCACGCCGTAGATCGGGCAGATGGGCCCAAGCAGGAAGCCGCTGTTGGCGAAGCGCCCCTGATTCATCATCGCGCAGGCGGTGGACTCCCAGAGCCACCCGGCAAAGCTATAGACGAGAAACGAGATGAAGAGTCCCGAGAGCGGGGCGGCGGGCACGGATGCCGCCAGAAGCGGGATCATCGCGGCGGTTTCAGGACTCATCGACCGGCCTCCTTGAGCCAGCGGGGAAGCAGACGCTTCGGCACGCGCGAGTCGAGCGTCTCGCGCAGAGCAACCAGCTTGTCAGCACTACATACAATCCATGCCTCCCGACACGTTGGTGGCACCGGTACCAGCGGAAACATGTGCCTCGCGATGATGTTGCGCTCGCGCTCGCCCAAGGTGAAATCGTCCTCCGCGTTGCGCAGCGCGAAAAACGGGTGGCGAAACCCATGGAGCCGATGCCACGGCTCTGGGTCGTGCCAGTCATAGAGGAAGTAATCGTGGAGAAGCGCCCCGCGCACGAGCGAAGGCCGGTCGACCGTAATGCCATGACGCGCGAGAGCGTCCGCCATGCGACAGCTCTCAACCGCGACCGCCACCACATGCTCGTACACGGACACATCTCCATGCTGGACGAACTCGCGGCAAAGGCCGAGACGCCCCTCGCGCTCGAGGCGA
>USBN01000072.1 GCA_900552935.1 uncultured Coriobacteriaceae bacterium
GGATGAAGAACGGCCAGGTCTCCTTGGTGGCCATCATGTTGATGACCATGGCGTAGCCGACGGAGGCGACCATGCCGCCGCCGACGGCCATGCCGCCGGAGAGCCAGCTGGGCATGGCGTTGAGGACGTTGGTCACGGCCTCGGCAGGAATGATGCAGAGCATGACGGCGGGGATGGCGATGCGGACGCCCTGCATGAGGATGCCGGCGACCTGCCAACGCTCGATGCCCGCGAAGTCGCCCTTCTCGGCGCATGCGTCCATGCCGTGGACCATGGCGGTCGCGATGGTGCGGCAGATCATCGTCAGGAAGAGGCCGGCGACGGACAGCGGCACGGCCACGGCGATCGCGGCCGTGATGGCCGTGGAGGAGTCGACGCTGCCGCCATTGAGGGCGAGCACCATGATGATCGAGGAGGCGACTGAGGCGAGAGCCGCGTCAGGGGCGACGGCGGCACCGATGTTCGCCCAGCCGAGAGCCATCATCTGGAGCGAACCGCCAAGAAGGATGCCCTCCTGGAGGTGGCCCGTGACGAGGCCGATCAGCGTGCACGCGACTAGCGGCTGATGAAACTGGAACTCGTCGAGGATGCCCTCCATGCCTGCAAGCAGGGCAACGATTGCGACGAGCGCGATGGTAATCGGAGACATGTGTTAGACCCTCCCTTACTTTGCCTGTTCGGCCAGCTCGGCCTTGGCTTTCCTGAGCATTGCGTCGATGTCCTCAGAGGAGTCAGACGGAACCTTGCGGGCCTCGAACTCGACACCCTTGGCCTTGAGCTCCTCGAGGGTCTTCACGTCATCCTCGCCCATGGCGATAGCGTTGGTGACCACGACCTTGCCCACGGAGTGCGCCATGGAGCCAATGTTGACCTTCTTGATGTCAACGCCGCCCTCGATGCACCTGAGGAGGTCCTGCGGGGTCTCGAAGAGCAGGAACGCCTTGGTGGCGCCGAAGCGCGGGTCCTTCGCGACCTCGACCATCTTGCTGATGGGCACGACGTTTGCCGGGACTCCCGGAGGCGCCGCCTGCTCGATCATGGTCTTGCGCAGCTCGTCGTGAGCGACGCCATCGGAGACCACGATGATGCGGTTCGGGGCGATCTGCTTGGTCCAGGCGGTTGCCACCTGACCATGGAGCAGACGCGTGTCGATGCGGACGGCGGCGATGTCGATCTTACCGTCACCAAGCACGGTCCCCGGCGCGATGGCACCAGCCTTGGCAGCAGGAGCCGCCTTGACCTCGGGCGCGGGCTCGAGTTCCTCGGGCAGAACGCGAACGCCCTTGCGCGCCTCGCCAACGATGTGCGCCGCGATTTCGTGGGCGGTCTTGGACGGATCGAAGCGTGCCGAGAAGGCCTCGATGACCATCGGCAAGCTGAGGCCCGTCACGATTGCCCAAGTGTCGTGGCCCTTGGCGAAGGCGGTCGTCTGGTTGAACGGCGTGCCTCCCCAAAGGTCGACCAGGAACAGGACCTGCTCCTGGTCCTCGAGAGTGGCGACTGCCTTCTCGAGGTTGACCCTGAAGTCATCAGGGCCCATGGAGGGCTCGAGGCTCACGACGGCAACGTTCTCCTGGTCACCAAAGACCATGGAGCTCGTCTGCCGCACGCCTGCCGCAAGCTCGCCATGACTTGCTAGGACGATACCTACCATTCCTACCTCCCATGCAGATATGGGGTTCATTTGGTGCAATACAACATCATATTGGTTAAAGCTTTAACTGTGGAGAAAAATTGAGCTTGGCCTTACGTTCGGTTTCTCCACATTCTTGAAAGGATTCCATGTCAAAATGATATGTTTTCCTTATAGAAGCGTCAGCCCGACTACCAGCACCTTTAGCATCGGTAGTCGGGCTGAATAAGCCTGATATGTCAGGTAATGTTCACTCGCATGTGGTCATCTAAGCAACCGTTTGCGGAATAGTTCCGCCGGGTCCGAGGATTAACAAGCCTGAAATAGCTCAACTCTCCGCAGGTCAGAGTCTCTCCTAGGGAACGCCTCTTAGCACGGAATGACCACGAGGTCATGAGTCGATTCGGTGAACGGCTCATATCCGTCCTCGGTCACCACGCCGAAGTCCTCGAGGCGGACGCCGAACTTGCCCGGCAGATAGATGCCAGGCTCGATCGTGATGACGGCACCCGCGGGAATCGGGTCGAGGTTGCGGCGGTTGAAGTTCGGCTCCTCGTGAATCTCCACGCCAACGCCGTGGCCAAGGCCGTGCTTGTAGAAGTCGCCATAGCCGGCGTCAGAGATGACCTTGACGGAGTGGTCGTAGACGTCCTTGCCGATGACGCCGGCACGCGCCATGGCGGCGCACTCCTCGTGGGCGCGGCGCACGACGTCATAGACGTGACGCTGCTCCTCGGAGGGCTCGCCCAGGCAGACCGTGCGGGTCATGTCAGAGTGGTAGTCAGCGACGCAGCAGCCGTAGTCCATAACGATCATGTCGCCTTCCTGGACGGGACGGGGACCCGGCTGGGCGTGGGGGTTGGCACCGTTGGGCCCGGCGGCGATGATCGAGCCGAAGGAAAGCGCGCTCGCACCGTTGGAGAGCATGTAGTTCTCGAGCTCGGCACGAATCTCCTGCTCGGTCATGCCGGTCTTGATGTAGCCGCAGATGTGCGTAAAGGCATCGTCGGTGATCTTCTGCGCCTGACGCATGAGGTCGATCTCCTCGGCGTCCTTGACGGCGCGGATGTTCACGAGGTCGCCGTGCAGGCGCGGGGTTGCAGGGGCAACGGAGTGGGCGGCGAGCTGGTGCTTGAACTCGTCATAGAAGGCAAGCGTGCAGGTGTCCTCGACGGCGACCACGCGGGCGCGGGCAGCGACGACGCAGGCAGCGGCCCAGAGCTCGCCGGTGACCGGCGACTCATCGAGCTCCCAGGCGGTATCGGGCCCAAGGCGCTCGCAGAAGGTGTTGTAGTAGCGGGAGTCGGTGTGGAGCATCTGGCGATCGGCGGTGATCACGACGGTGTGGGCCGTCTCGTCATCGAAGGTACGCTCGCAGCCGGTGAGCCAGCGGAGGTCCGGGTTGTTACGGAGGACGACGGCGTCATAGCCGCGATCCTCCATGAGCTCGCGAAGGCGGGCGACGCGCTTGGCGCAAGACTTCTCATCTGCCATGTGAATCCCTTTCCACGGGTTTTATAAGCGTATGAACGGATGTCGCGCCGCCTCGGGAGACGGCGCGCGGGCTTTGCTATTTGGTGGCGGTAGAACCTGCCGGGGCGTCAGCGTTCTCGGCGGCCGGCGTCTCCGGAGCGGCAGCGTCACCGGCGGCGCGGCTGGCGTCGGCGGTTTTGCGGCGCTGGGCGGTCAGGGTCTTTTCGTGGTCCTCCAGCGCTTTTTCGGTTACGTGGTCCTGGGGCAGGGCGGCGGGGTGCGGGTGATGTACTGCACCGCACACCGGGCAGGGCTGGCCGTCCACCAGCTCTTGGGCCAGCAGGCCCGCGCGGTTGGCGTTCAGCTGGCGCTGCATGGCGATGTGGGCGGCCTCCAACTCATCCAAAGCGGCCTGGGCTTCGGCGTAGGCATGCTGCTTTTCTTCGGCGTCGGCTTTGGCAGCTTTGGCTTTGTCCAGATCCTGCAGCAGGGTGGCGCAGGTGGCGGTCAGACCCTCGGCCAGCTCGATACGGTGCTCGATCTTCAGCTGCTCGGCGTCGCTCTGGCCCAGGGCGGCGCGGGTGGCCTCGGTGTCGGCGATGGTCTTTTTCAGCGCGTCGCTGCGGGTCTGCAGCTCGGCCAGCATGGCGTTGATCTGGCGCTCCACCTCGGCGGCGCGCTTTTCTTCTTCGATCA
>USBN01000073.1 GCA_900552935.1 uncultured Coriobacteriaceae bacterium
GGCCCCGCTCCCGCCCGGCGCCTCTCGGCCGTCCGGCCCCGCTTCCGCCATTCCCGGGCGTGCAAAAGTGCGATAATCAGCAGGTTGACTGACTATCGAGAAGGGCACCCATGGCTTCCGAGAACACGAATCGCCCCATTTTCCCGGCGCGCGCCGTCGTCACGGCCGGTATGCCGTATGGCAACAAGGACCTGCACTTTGGCCACATCGGTGGCGTCTTCGTGCCGGCGGATTTCTTCGCCCGCTTCCTGCGTGACCGCATCGGCGCCGAGAACGTGCTGTTCGTCTCCGGCACGGACTGCTATGGCTCGCCCATCATGGAGGGCTACCGCAAGCTCACGGAGGCCGGCGAGTTCTCCGGTACCATCACCGACTACGTCCGTGGTCACCACGACAACCAGAAGGCCGCGCTCGACGCCTACGGTATCTCGCTCGACATCTTCGCCGGCAGTGGCCTCGAGCCGGCAAAGCCCTTCCACGCCGCGCTCTCTGACGAGTGGATTCGCCGCCTGTACGAGGTGGGTGCCCTCAAGAAGCGCTCCACGCTGCAGTTCTATGACACCGAGGCGAAGACCTTCCTGAACGGGCGTCAGGTCAAGGGCCGTTGTCCGGTCCGCGGCTGCAAGTCCGAGAAGGCCTATGCGGACGAGTGCGACCTGGGGCACCAGTTCGACCCGGAGGAGCTCATCAACCCGGTCTCCCAGCTCACGGGCACCAAGCCTGAGCTTCGTCCGTGCGATAACTGGTACTTCGACCTGCCCGCGTTCTCCGAGGCCCTCGAGACCCTCATGGACGAGTGGGACGCTGACCCGCAGGTTCGCGACATCGTGACCAAGACCGTGCGCGAGAGCCTCATCGCGCCCGTCATCTACATCAAGAACGAGCTGCGTGAGGACTTTGCCGCCGTCGCGGGCGACCTTCCGACCCACACCGTGCACGAGGCGCAGGGCAACCAGGCCAGCTTCTCCGTCGAGTTTGCCGATTGGGAGGCGCGTGACAAGGCGCGCGAGGTGCTCGAGGGCGCGCACGTGCGCTTCCGCACGGGCAAGTGCCTGCTGCCGTTCCGCATCACCGGCAACATCGACTGGGGCGTTGCCGCTCCGGAGATTGACGGCGTGAGCGGCCTCACCGTCTGGTGCTGGCCCGAGAGCCTGTGGGCGCCGATCAGCTTCGTCCAGGCCGCGCTTGCCGAGAGCGCCGACGGCCGTTACTCGAGCCGTGACTGGCACGACTGGTGGTGCGCGGATGACTCTCGCGTCTTCCAGTTCATCGGCCAGGACAACATCTACTTCTACTGCGTGGCGCAACCCGCGATGTGGGAGGCGATGGGCTGGGGCCTCAAGCAGACCACGCCCGTGGCCAACTACCACATCCTGTTCATGAACAAGAAGGCCTCGAGCTCGGGCGCCATCAAGCCTCCGATGGCCGCGGAGCTTCTCGACCACTACACCGCCGAGCAGCTGCGTGCCCACTGGCTGTCGCTCGCGCTCGACGCCAAGGCCGTGAGCTTCTCGCCCAAGGTCTATGACACGAGCGTCTCCTACAAGGACAAGAAGACTGGCGAGGAGGTCCTCGTGTGCGACGATCCTCGCGTCGTCGACCCCGCCCTCAAGGAGAGCGCGTTCCTTACGAACATCTTCAACCGCCTTGCCCGCAGCTGCTTCTACGGCGCCGCGAAGGCGTGCGATTGCAAGCTGCCTGCGGTGGAGGCGAGTGCCGAGGTCATCGAGGAGTGCCGGGAGGCGACGCTCGCGTTCGAGCGTACGGTCCACGGGATGGACTTCCATGGCGCGCTTGCCGCGGTGGAGGAGTTCACTCGCGCGGCCAACAAGCGTTGGGATGCAGCGAGCAAGGCCGCAGGAGATGACGCAGACGCCTACGTCGCCGCCCTCGCGGACGCCTTCGCCGCCCTTCGCACGACGGCTCTGCTGATGCACCCCGCTGTGCCCGCCGGGTGCGAGCTCGTCGCCGAGTACATGGGTTTCTCGGAGAAGGATTTCTTCAGCTGGGAGCACGCTCTCGCCACGCCGCGCGACCTCGCCGCCGAGCTTGGCGAGGATGCCGGCGAGCACGCCATCCTCGAGCTTCCTCCGCGCTTCGACTTCTTCCGCAAACACGAGAGCCAGTACAAGAAGTAGTCGTTCGCGTGGCGCTGCGATTTCGCAACGCAAGCCTCCCTGGCCATTTTCGCCGGGGAGGCTTTTTGTGTTCCGCCGCCCCTCGCGCCACGCGGAGGGCTTGTCCCTTGCGGTCCGTCATGCGAGCGACCGTTGCGCTATTGCCCGAACCCGGGCCTCGCGTGTCGTCCGTGCCGCGGGGACTGGACCCTTGCGGTTCGGCGTGCGAGTGGCGGTGCGCTGGCCCCCGACGGCGAGGCGTTCCCTCCCCGGCGTGCCGGATATGTCTCGCGATGGCCCGTTTGGCCTCCCGAGACCCCGTTTTTGGCTGCCGGCGAATGCTTGCGTACAACGAATTTGAGATTTTGCGGCTCGATTTGGCCGTTTTGGGCGCCATATCCCATATGAGAGTACTGCACTCGCAAATAAAACCCCAGTTGGCCGAAAGACCGCCGGCGTCAAAACTCGGATCTCGGCCGCAGAATCTCAGTTTTGTTGTCAGACATGTCGTCAGACCCGGCAAAAATGCCCGCGGACGGTACGGGCACGTGAATGAGCGTGGTTGGCGTGGGCGCGCGGCATGAGAGGTGCGGGCGGTTGCCGGGCGCGTGGGCTGCCTGGCACTTGCCCGAGGTGCGGGCGGTTGACGGTGCGAGCGATTGCTGGTCGCGGCCGGGCACCGGGCGCGCGTGGCGTGGCGGCATGGAAGTTCGGCACGGGGACCGCGCTGGTGGGTAGAATGAAGGCTCACTCGAAAGAAGGAGCTAGCATGATAAAAGCCGTCCTCTTTGACATGGACGACACGCTGCTCGACATCAACCTCACGGCGTTCATGAGCGCCTACGTAGCTGACACGTCGCGCATCCTCTCGAGTATCTCCGGGGCCCCCACGCTCTTGTTTGGCATGGCGTACGCTCGCGGCTACCTCGCCGTGAGCAATGACGCGCGTGCCGATGGCCTCACCAACCAAGAGGTCTTCAATGCGGAGTTCGAGCGCGTGAGCGGCGTTCCCGTGGGAGATGCGGCCATCGCGGATGCCATCGGCTATTACGAGCGCGAGATCCTGCCGCGCCGCGGCGCCGGCCTGGTTGCCGCACGCCCGATGCCGGGCGGCCTCGACGCCATCGAGCGAGCCGGCGAGCTGGGCCTTTCCGTGGCGTTGGCGACGAACCCGAGCTTCTCCGAGAGCTGCATTCACGCGCGCATGGGCTGGGCTGGAATCGAGGATGCGCCGTTTCTCCGCGTGAGCCACTCCGGCAACTCGACGCGCCTCAAGCCGAAGGCGCGCTACTACGAGGAGTTCGTCTCGGCGATCGACCTTGCTCCCAGCGAGTGCCTCATGGTTGGCAACGACGCCCGCCGCGACTTCCCGCGCCCGGACATCGGCATGCGCACCGCTTATGTGGGGCACACCCATCCGCGTCGCGCCGTCTGGTGCGGCCGCATGAGCGAGCTCGCGGACGCCCTCCCTGCGATCGTCGACGAGCTCAACCGCGAGGGCTAGGGAGCGGGGCTGGCGGTGCGTCGTGTGCCCCGCTTGCGCGTCGCGTCCGTCTCCGCCCCGCGCCCGTGAGCTTCCGCCCGTCTCCGCCCCGCGCCCGTGAGCTTCCGCCCGTCTCCGCCCCGTGCG
>USBN01000074.1 GCA_900552935.1 uncultured Coriobacteriaceae bacterium
GGTGAGGCCGCCTCACCCGCCCGAGCACACTACGCCGGCCCGAAGCTCTGGGGGGAGCTTCGGGCCGGTCTATTTGTCTAGGAACGCTGCACTTTTGGAGTAGAACGCTCCGCCTTCCAGCTTTGCCCCGATAATAGGCTGCGTTTGATTGCGCGGCCGGATGCGGCCGGCGCCCGGACTTCGCGAGATTTGGGAACCCATGCCGCACGGACTGCACATTCGCCTGCCTAAGAACTTTGTGCTTGAGGAGCGCCTCGAGCGCTATTCCGCCGCCATCGAGACCGACCCGTATGGGTGGGCGGGACGTTGGGCACGTGACTGCGCTCCCGTGGATGGACCTGCTTTTAAGGAGGTCCGTCTCGACCTGGGCTGTGGCCGAGGCTCCTTCACCGTGGAGATGGCACGTCGCGAGCCGGATGTTCTGTTCCTCGGTATGGATGCGGAGCCGATTTGCATCGCCCACGCCGCGCAGGCGGGTTGCGAGAGCGGCCTTTCCAACGTGCTTTTCATCCCGGGCACGGGCATGCGCATCACGGAGATGTTTGCGCCTGGCGAACTTTCGTGCATCTACCTCAACTTCCCCACGCCGTTTCCGCGCAAGAAGGAGTCGCACAAGCGGCTCGTGAACCTCGAGCGTCTCATGGACTACCGCCGCGTTCTGCGCGATGGGGGAGAGGTGCGCCTGCGCACCGATAGTCAGCCGCTGTTCGATTTCGCGCTCACGCAGCTGCCCATCGCCGGCTATGAGGCCGTGTGGAGCAGCCTTGATGCCCGTGCCGATCGCCCGGATGACCCCACGAGCGAGTACGAGGTGAAGCTGAGTGCCAAGGGTGCTCGCGTGTGCTCGTACATCGCCGTGCCGGGGCCTGAGCCCAAGAATCCCGTACAGACGGCCGAGATGAGCCTCGCCGCCTATATTGCCGAGGACCTCTCCGCCTATGACGGCTACGCGCCGCATGGCATGGAGGCGACGGTGACCAACCTGCGCAACCGCGCCGCCAAGAACGACGGTAGCTGGGCGGGTGGCGTAACGCCGTAGTTCGCGCGCCCACGTTGTTGCTGCGGGCCACGTTTTACGTGGTGCCGCTGCCATCGCGAGCCAGGTTCTGCGTGCGGGTGCTACCGTGCGCCGCGCTTCGCGTGCCGCCGCCATCGCGAGCCAGGTTCTGCGCGCGGGCGCCCTCCGTGAGCCACGGTCCGCGTGCCGCTGCTTGCCCCGCGGCCTGTGCTACCGTCTCCGCAACGGGCTGCGAAACTGCTGCTAAGCGCCCCAACATATCAATTGACTACATTTCTTGTTAACATGTCTTTACAGGTGTCTTGTCAGCTGTAAAGACATGTAGCATAGTGTGCTGTTGAAATTACGCGCGAGTGGGGTGCCCGCGCCCAACGAGAGGGGCCGGATTGGCCAGCATACATGCAATTGACACTGCGGACGCGCAGGCTCTGGCGCAGCTCGTGGCTGATGGCGTGGGCTCATGCACCACGGCTGCCGAGCGTGCCGCGCTTATTCCCGCCGAGCTTTCCTCCGCCATCAAGCGGCTCAAGGCAGAGCGAGATGTCGTGATCCTCGCGCACTACTATGTGGCTCCCGAGGTCCAGGCGGTAGCGGACTATGTGGGCGACTCGTTCTATCTGGCAAAGCTCGCGAAGTCGCTGCCCCAGAGTACGATCGTGCTCGCGGGCGTCGAGTTCATGGGCGAGAGCGCGAAGCTCCTCAACCCGGACAAGCACGTCCTCCTCCCCGAGCCCACGGCGGATTGTCCCATGGCGCACATGGTCAAGCGCGAAACGGTGGATGCCGCGCGCGAGCAGTATGGCGATGACCTCGCCGTCGTGTGCTATGTGAACTCGACTATGGAAATCAAGAGCTGGAGCGACGTCTGCGTGACCTCCTCCAACGCCGTGGACATCGTCTCCAAGCTGCCCCAGCACAACATCCTGTTCATCCCGGACCAGAACCTGGGCCACTACGTGGCAGAGCAGGTTCCCGAGAAGAACGTCATTCTCAACAAGGGCTATTGCCCGCGTCACCACGTCATCACCGCGGAGCAGATCGAGGAAGCGGTTGCCGCACACCCTGGCGCGCTCGTGCTTGCGCATCCTGAGTGCAAGGCGGAGGTGCTGGCGGAGGCGGATTACATCGGATCCACGGCCGGCATCATCACCTATGCCGAGAAGAGCGAGGCTTCCGAGTTCATCATCGTGACGGTTGCCGGCGTCCTGTTCGAGCTCGAGCGTCGCACGCAGGGGACTGGCAAGAAGTTCTACTTCCCGAAGACACGTCCCACCTGCATCAACATGGACATGATCAGCCTTCGCAAGCTTGTCGCCTGCCTTGCCTCTGGTTCCGGCGAGGTCGAGATCGGCCTCTCGGAAGAAGCCGCGGCTCAGGCCAAGCTCACGCTCGATCGCATGCTCGAGTACGCCGCGAAGTAGTCAAAAACCTGAAAAAGGGACAGTCCCTTTTTCAGGTTTTGCAGGTTTCTAATTGCTGGGAGGGCCGGATGGCTTTCAAGAAGTATGAGGACATGAGCTGCGACGTGGTGATCTGCGGGTGTGGCGTGGCGGGGCTTTACGCCGCGCTCAACCTGCCGCAGACGCTCGACGTCGTGATGCTCTCCAAGAGCAAGGTTGACGAGTGCGACTCGATGCTTGCCCAGGGCGGCATCTGCGTGCTGCCAGAGGGGGAGGACTACGAGGCCTTCTTCCGCGACACGATGGCCGCGGGCCACTGGGAGAATCGCCGCGAGAGCGTTGATGTCATGATCCGCTCGAGCCGCTCCGTGATCAATGACCTCGTGGCTCTGGGCGTTGACTTCGAGCGCGAGGAGGATGGTAGCCTCGGCTTCACACGCGAGGGCGCACACAGTCGCCCGCGCATCGCCTATCACGCGGACATCACGGGCAAGGAGATCACGACGAAGCTCCTTGCCGCGGTGCGTCGCCTCCCCAACGTGAGAATCCTCGAGCATGTCGCGATGGTCGACATCATCGAGCGCGACGGAGCCTGCGCTGGCATCATTGCGCGTCCGGTGGACGAGGAGAGCTCCCTCGCCCCCGCTGACGAGCTCTCATGCGGCCGTGAGAAGTTCGAGATTCGAGCGTCCAACACGCTCTGGGCAACCGGCGGCATCGGCGGCGTGTATGAGCATTCGACCAACTATCCGCAGCTCACGGGTGATGCCTGCTACGTCGCCATAGAACACGGTATTACGTGCGAGCACCTCGATTACGTGCAGATCCACCCCACGGGCCTCTTCTCACCCCAGCCTGGCCGCACCTTCCTCATCTCCGAGAGCTGCCGCGGAGAGGGCGCCGTGCTGCTCAACCGCGACTGCCGCCGCTTCACTGACGAGCTCCAGCCGCGCGACGTCGTGGCCGCTGCCATCCGCGCCCAGATGAAGAAGGATGGCATGGAGCACGAGTGGCTGAGCTTCGCCCCGGTTGAGTCCGAGGTCATCACGGGTCACTTCGCCAACATTCGCGAGCGTTGCCTCGAGGACGGCCGCGATATCCTCTGCGAGCCG
>USBN01000075.1 GCA_900552935.1 uncultured Coriobacteriaceae bacterium
GTCTCCGAGGACGAGGCCATCGAGGGAGTTCGTTCTGGCAAGTACTACGCTGCCGTCGTCATCCCCGAGGACTTCTCCGCCGATCTCCTCACTGCTCTTTCTGACAATCCGGTCAAGGCCCAGGTCAAGTTCTATCAGAACGAGAAGGCCAACGCGATTGCCCAGATCGTGACCAACAAGGCCTCCTCCGCCATCGAGAAGGACATCGACGAGTCATTCGCGAGCACCGTGACGACCGTCGGGGCTGGCATCCTCGATCAGCTTGGCAACTATCTCGACGACGATAAGATCGCGGAGGTCGCCGCCAACCTCGACACCGCCGTGCAGAAGAGCTCCGAGACGCTCACGTCCACCGCCCAGACCATGCGCGGCTTCGCCGACACGCTTGACGCCACCCAGGGCCTGCTCGGGTCCGGCTCCTCGGCCTTCGATGCCTCCTTGTCTTCCGCGCTCTCCGTGGGCAACTCGCTCAAGGGTGCGGCGAGTAACGTGCGCGACCTTGGAAATGCCCTCGACGGCACCACGGGATCGATCAACGACGCCATCGCCTCGAGCTCTGCCAGCATCGGCGCGGTCTCCGATGCCATCGATAGCGCGTTCGATGCCGCCGATGCCCCCACGAACGACCTCATCGACGCCCTCACCAAGGCGCAGGGTGTGGCCACCACGAACCAGGAGCGCCTGAGCGACCTCGCGTCGCGCCTTGGCGCCGCGGCCGACAAGATGGACGCAGCCAAGTCTTCCGTTGACGCTCAGCTGAACGCCCTAGACCCGAATTCTCCGCTCTACGCCATTCGCTACTCGACGCTCCACAAGACCTCGATCGCGCTCCAGGACGCGAGGGACTCCGCCCGCGAGCTCAAGGCACACGCCGAGAGCGCCGCCTCCTCGATGGGAGAGCTCGCCCAGATGCTGGGCAAGACCGCCGGAGACATCCAGACGGGCAAGACCGACGCCGCGGCAGCTCGCGCCGAGCTCCAGGGCATCGTCTCGAATGCGAAGGACAGCCTTTCCTCCGTCGAGTCCTTCTACGAGACGAACCTCAAGGGGTCGCTCAACGACCTGGCCAACAACATCGACTCTGCTGCCGGCGACGCCGATTCCATCATGTCGAGCCTGAACGAGACGCTCGGCGCCGTTGGCTCCACCGCCTCTTCCGCCGCGGACTCCATCGGTGGCGCTAGCGACTCGCTGAGCCAGGCCGCCGACGTGCTCGACGACTCCGCCCAGAAGCTTGTCGCGCTCCATGGCAAGCTCACGGCGGCTCTCGAGTCCGATGACATGAACCAGGTGCGCTCGATTCTCTCGGGCGACGTCAACGATCTTGCGAACTTCATCTCCAACCCGGTTGTCGTCGATCGCAACCCGATCTATGCGATTGAGAATAACGGCAGCGCCATGGCGCCGTTCTACACGACGCTCGCCATCTGGATCGGTGGCGTCGTTCTGGCCGCCCTCGTGAAGACGGGTGCGAGCGAGAAGGCCATTGAGGAGACGGGCTGCTCGCACACCCAGGTCTACCTCGGACGCCTTGCCCTGTTCGCGGGCGTCGGCCTGCTCCAGAGCGCGCTCATCTGCGCCGGTGACCTTTACTTCCTCGGCGTGCAGTGCGCTAATCCCGCCCTCTTCTTCCTCGTGGGGTGGCTGGCGAGCTTCGTGTTCGTGAACATCATCTACGCTCTTACCGCTAGCTTTGGCGACGTGGGCAAGGCTATCGCAGTCGTGCTCATGGTCATCCAGGTCGCCGGCTCCGGCGGCACCTTCCCGAAGGAGATGCTGCCCGCCACGTTCCAGGCTCTGTATCCCTTCCTGCCGTTCGTCCACAGCGAGAACGCCATGCGAGCCGCGATGTTCGGCCTTTACGGCAACGACTACTGGATCTGCATGGGCAAGCTCGCGTGTTTCCTTGTTCCGGCGCTGCTGCTCGGCCTCGTGCTCCGTCGCCCGATCATCCGCCTGAACGAGTGGGTCGAGGAAAGGCTCGAAAGCACGAAGCTGATGTAGGGGAGGCCTCGAGCCGCTTCCGCTCGCCTCGGCTGATATGGACGCGTGACCGGGAAGCCTCGTCTCGCTTATCGCCGCGTAACGCAACCAACGCCCGGATGTGCCCTGTGAGCGCGTCCGGGCGTTACACTTAGGCACATGAGATACGCAAAGGTCGTCCCGGACATACAGACGCGCGCCATCGACGGCGCCTTCGACTACGCAATCCCGCCGGAGCTCGAGCCGCGGTGCCTCGTGGGTGCCACGGTGCTCGTGAGCTTTGGCCATAGGGACGTCGTCGGCTACGTCTCTGCCGTTGGAGACCAGCCTGGCGAGGGCGTCTCCCCGGAGCGCGTCCTACCCGTTGCACGCGTGCTTGCGGCCCCGGCGTTTGACGAGGTGGGAGCGCGTCTCGCGGAATGGATGGCTGCCGAGTATGCCGCGCCCCGGCCCGCGTGCCTCCGCCTCATGATGCCTCCTGGCCAGACGATGCGCGTGAAGCGCGAGGAGGGCGGCGAGTGGCAGCTCGTCGTCGAGCGCGCCCAGGCCGTCGATGACCGTTGGGTCTCCCTCACGGGGGAGGGCGCCGCTTACGAGCCTCGCGCGAACGCCAGCCGCCAGCGCCAGGTCCTCACGGCACTCGCGGCGGGTCCCATGCGCCTGGCGGAGCTCTCCGCCCTTGTGCCGGGGGCTTCGAGCGTCGTCTCTTCACTCTCTCGTAAGGGCGTCGTCTCCGTCGAGCACCGGCGCCGCGTTCGCGGGTCTGGCGACGAGACGAGCCTCTCGAGCGCCTCCGCGCCCAGGCCCGAGCGCCTCACGGCTGGGCAGGTCTCCGCGCTTGACGCCATTGCTCGCGCTGCCGAGGCGCGTGCGGGCGACGTGGTCCTCGTCGACGGCGTCACGGGATCTGGCAAGACGGAGGTCTACCTCGATGCCATCGAACGTGTCCGTGCGCAGGGGAGGGGTGCCATCGTCCTCGTGCCGGAGATCTCGCTCACGGCCCAGACGGTCGGCCGCTTCAGGAGCCGCTTCGGCGACGATGTGGCCATCCTCCACTCCCGACTTTCGACCGGCGAACGCTTCGACCAGTGGGACATGGTCCGCACGGGTGCCGCGCACGTCGTGGTTGGCGCGCGCTCCGCCCTGTTCGCGCCTCTCGCGAACGTGGGCCTCATCATCGTGGACGAGGAGCACGAGGGTTCCTACAAGCAGGACCAGGCTCCGCGTTATCACGCACGTGACGTCGCGGCGAGGCTCGCTTGCGAGCGCGGCGCGGCGCTCGTGCTCGGCAGCGCCACACCCTCGCTCGAGAGCCTCGAGCGCTGCCGCGTCGGCTCGTGGCGTGGCGCCCGATGGACCCGCGTCGAGATGCCCGAGCGCCCGGGTGCTGCCGTCTTGCCCGAGGTTCGCGTGGTGGATATGCGCCAGCAGTTCGCGGCGAAGAACGGCTCGGTCTTCTCGACT
>USBN01000076.1 GCA_900552935.1 uncultured Coriobacteriaceae bacterium
GCATGTCTTACCCTTCAGCACGTTGTCGAGCCATGAGACCCACTCGTCGGGGTCATTCGGAGCAACGAGCGAGTCCTCGTCGTTAACCTTCGCATCGAGCGCCCAGTAGAGGGACCCGACCGCCGTCATGACGTAGTGCGTCTCGATTATTTCGTCCTCAGCGACCCCTGCCCCCCCAACAAGAGGCTAATTAATGTCCGAGTCGCGCGTGATACTGTGCCTGACTTTGAGAGTGTGGCCGTTGCCACGCATCGGGGTCGCGGCTGGCCAAGTATCGTGGCGAGCGAGGATTGGCCGCCTCGCAAGGCGATGGGAGTGTCTATGGGCAACTTGGAGGATTGGCGCAGCAACAGCTGCGATGTGGGGGAGGGTTTTCTCTACGGCGCCGGGACGTTGGGCCTCGAAGGCTTGGAGCTTGTGGAGGCTGGGGCGGAAGACCGTGCCTCCGTGCTCAATTCGTTCGACACCGTAGTGATTAGATCTCGCTGTTTTCGAGCCTTGACGCTTTCTCCGACCATTGTGATTCGAAGACGTGACGGCGTGGCGGAGGTTATCGTCCAGAGTTGGGACCTCAAGACGAACGAGAGGAAAGTGCTCGAGGGCGGCGAAGCGTCCATGCTCATCTCTGCCGTGCTCGCAACTCATGCTGACGCGTGGACGGAACCATTCGAGCCCGATTGCTGCGTATTGGACCGGTACTCGTGGGAGATGAACGTGTGCTCCGGGCCTAAGCGCTTTAGCTGTAGTGGTGTGAACTCGGCGCCTGCGGAGTTCGTTGGGCTTCTCTACGCTATCTCTGAGTTCGGTCTACCTCTTGCCTGGAATGGCGGCGAGATTCTGCTTTCCGGCGGGAGAGAACCTCGCGAAGAGACGTGAGCGCTTCGGGTCGCTTTGGCGTTTGCGCGGAGCTGCGAGGCGTCGCTCATCTCCGGATCTCCCTACGGTTATGTGCCTTTGTGTACCTGATAACCCCGTAGCTCGCGACCCGCTATAATTACGTGAAGCCTATGCAGATAGCGTGACCAAATAGCGTGACCATGGGCGGCACGACGTCCAAGGAACGAAAGGGAATAAGAATGGCAATCACACCCGCAGAAATCGACCAGCTCACCTTCTCTCCCTCCAAGCACGGCTATGACACCGACGAGGTTGACAACTTCCTCGAGCGCCTTTCCGGCGAGGTCGACGCGATGCTCCAGAAGATCGCAGACCTCAAGGGCCGTCTGAACGCCTCCGAGCAGCAGCTTGCCGCCGCCCAGGCCCAGGTTGCCCAGCTCCAGAACCAGCAGGCCGCCGCTCCCGCCGCCGAGGCCCCGGTTGCCGCTTCCGTCGCCACCACCGCCTCCGAGAGCCAGATCTCCAAGGTCCTCATCGTTGCCCAGCAGTCCGCTGACCGCATGGTCGCTGAGGCTCGTGACAACGCCGAGAAGATCCGCAACGACGCTGACCAGAAGGCCCGCGAGGTCATTCGCCAGGCCCTCGCCGAGAAGCAGAGCGAGCTCGACGAGATGGATCGCCTGAAGGCCTCTCGCGAGGAGTTCCGCGACCAGTACAAGGCCCTCCTCCAGCACTTCATGGATGACGCCGACAACGCGTTCTCCAACCAGTTCACCACGTCCGCCCCGACCGGCTCCGCTGCCATCGCTACTCCGGCCGCCCCGGCCGCGCCTGCCGCTGACGCGGATGCCACGCAGCTTGCCCAGCCGACTCAGCTGCCCATGTCCGGCGTTGACGTCGACGATCTGGACTAGTTCTTAGGCCGTTGTCTTTGTTTGGGCGGGTCCCGTTTGGGGCCCGCCCTTTTCGTATACGCGAGAGGAGAGACGAGATGCTACTCAAGGAGTTCTGCGCGGAGAACATGGAGCGCGTGCCTGCCGCCATCGATGCGGGGGCGATGAGGATCGAGCTCTGTGACAACCTCGTGTGCGGGGGCACGTCGCCCTCCGTGGGCGTCGTCCGTGCTGCCTCGCGCCTGTGCCGCGAGCGCGACGTCGCCCTTATGGCGATGGTTCGCCCGCGCGGGGGAGACTTCGCCTATAGCGTCGACGAGCTCCGGATGATGGACGACGACATAGCCTCGCACGCGCGCTCTGGCGTTGACGGCGTCGTCTTTGGCTGCGCGCGTGACGGGCGCCTCGACGTGGCCGCGACGGAGCACCTGCTTTCTACGGTGCACTCGTGCGCGAGTGGGTCCCTCGAGGTCACCTTCCACATGGCATTTGACGAGATTTCGCCGGACGAGCAGCTTGACGCCATCGATTGGCTCGCGGAGCACGGCGTTACGCGGATCCTCACGCACGGCGGCCCTGCTGGCACGCCGATCGGGGAGAACCTCCCGCGCCTGCGCACCTACGTCGAGCGTGCCGCCGGCCGGATCGGCATCCTTCCCGGCGGCGGCGTCACCTGGGAGAACTGCGAGGACGTCGCCGTCGCCCTCGGCGTTTCCGAGGTCCACGGCACGAGGGTCGTCCGCCTCTAGCACCTGAGGCCTCGGGGCGCGCCCGCCTGGCGCCCGCATGTCGTTGCCGTAGACGCCCGCATGTCGTGCCCCGCGTCGCTCGCCGCGGGGCACGCACAAAAAAGAGGCGCTCCTCCGGATGATCCGGGGGAGCGCCTTGGTCTTCAGTACGAGGCGGGCCTATGAGCCGGGTTCTGTCTAGGACGACCATTTATCTACGACCAACGTTGCCGTTGGCCTCTAGCGCGCAACCCGAGCGCGGTGCGGGCAACACCATGGCGCTCCTATTTGCGTTTGCTCCGGATGGGGCTTGCCAAGCCGCCGTGTTGCCACGACGCTGGTGGTCTCTTACACCACCGTTTCAGCTTTTCCCTTAACGGGCGAACCCGCCAGTGGGAGTCTTCTTTTCTGCGGCGCTTTCCGTCGGGTTACCCCGCCTGGCCGTTAGCCAGCATCCTGCCCTGTGGAGCCCGGACTTTCCTCATGACCTGCGATTGCTCGTAGGTCCCGCGGTCGTCTAGCCCACCTCGCGGAAGCGATTGTAGCACGTGCGGGCTTCCGGATTGCGAAGGCTTCCGGAAACACAAAGCTGGTATAGTGGCGGGCAAATTAACTCGCGCGTGGGGGGGCGCACGAGGCATAGCGAAGCCTTACCAGTGCCCGATTTGCGCATACAGGAGGTTAGCCATGTCGATGAACTTCAAGCGTCGCCTGCCCATCCCGCAGGAGATTCGCGAGGGTATGCCCCTCTCAGCGGAGCTCGCTGCCAAGAAGGTCGCCTTTGACGAGAAGGTCGTCCGCGTCATCACCGGCGAGGACCCCCGCAAGCTCCTCGTCATCGGTCCGTGCTCCGCGGACCGCGAGGATTCCGTGCTCGAGTACGTCACGCGCCTGGCAAAGCTTGCGGAGGACGTCGAGGATCGTCTCGTCATCGTCCCC
>USBN01000077.1 GCA_900552935.1 uncultured Coriobacteriaceae bacterium
GTCCTGGATGAGGTGGCCCACCTGGTTGACGGGCACGTCGTCGGCGGTGAGAATGCCGAGGATGCCGGGCTGCTTGGCCGCCTTCTCGAAGTCGATCTTCACCACGCGGGCACGCGGGAAGCGGGAGCGGACGGCGCTCGCGAAGACCATATCCGGGAAGTCGCGCTGATCGAGGTCGTCAGGGTACTTGCCAAAGCCGAGGACCTTACGACGGACGTCGACGCGGAAGGCGCGCTTGCCCACACCGTAATCGTCGCCGCGCTCGAGGGCCGGACCGATCACCTCGTCGCCGCGAAGGATGGCGGCGGCGAGCAGGATTCCCTCGATGATCTTCTTGTAGCCGGTGCAGCGGCAGACGTTGCCGCGGATGGCACGCTTGACCTCGGCCTCCGTGGGATCGGGGTTCTTGCGCACGAGGGCGGTGCCGGAGATGACCATACCGGGGATGCAGAAGCCGCACTGCACGGCGCCCACGGCACCGAACGCATAGACGAAGGCCTCCTGCTCCTCGTGGGTAAGACCCTCGACCGTGGTAACGGTGCGGCCTGCCGCGAGCTTCGTCGTGAGGACGCACGCGCGGACGGCGCGGCCGTCGACGATAACCATGCAGGCGCCGCAGGCACCCTCGGAGCAGCCGTCCTTGGCGCTCGTGATGTGGAGGTCATCGCGCAGGAAGCGGAGGAGCGACTTGTTCTCGCGAGCCACCTCGATGCGCCCGTTGACGATAATCTCATACGCCTCGGACGGCGCACCCTGCGCCGCGATGGCGGTCTTCTTCTCGTTGGTAGTCATGTCGTCTCCCCTACACTGCCGCGAACATGCCGCCGGCGTCTGAGATGGCGCCGCGCGGGCAGGTGACTGCGCACATGCCACAGGCGATGCACTCGTCGTAGTCGATGCGGGCGTGGCCATGGTCGAGGCTGATCGCGCCCGTCGGGCAGACGCGCGCGCAGCGGCCGCAGCCGATGCAGCTCATGTGGCACTTGTCCTTTGCCGTCTGCGGGCGCGAGGTGTTCACGCAGCGCACGCGAATCGGGCGATCCGGGTCGACGAGCTCGATGACGCCCTTCGGGCACTTGCGCACGCAGACCCCGCAACCGCGGCAGAGCTCGCGGTTGACGAAGGCCACGCCGTGCTCGTTCATGCTGATGGCGCCGAACTTGCAAGCCTCGGCGCAGCTGCCGCAACCGATGCAGCCCTGGCCGCACGACGGCGCGCCGTCGCAGGTCTTGTTGCCGCCGCCACAGCGCACGAACGCAACGGGACGCGGCTTGCGCGGACGGGCCGGGGCCTTTGGCTTGGCTGTCTTGGGGGTCATCTCACCCATGGTCGTTCCCCTCGGAAGATGGCGCCGGACGCTCCCGGCGCCACCCAGGTCTTGAATCGATACGTACTTGGCTGACCGCACGGGCCGCCCGAAAAAGAGACGGCCCGGGTCTCGCTTCTAGGCGAACAGGTAGCCGTAGGAGTCGCGCGTGGCCTTGATGGTCAGGCGGACCTCCTCCGGCAAGCCGCACGCGGCGTCATCGACGTCGTAGGCAGCGGTCTTGCCGCCAACGCGCACGAGGAACGTGCCGTCGGGCTGCGCCAGGAAGCCCTGGTTCTCGGAGTTGCCCATGTCCTCGGCACTCCAGAAGAGCGTAAGCTTGTCCTTGTAGGGGCGACCGCTCCACGGGCAGAACACGGCGCAGTTGCCGCACTCGTTGCACATGCCGTCGACGTGGACGACCTGGTGCTGGGCGAGGCCCGGCACGACGATGGAGACGTTGGCGCGGTTCGGGCAGACGTCGCAGCAGGCCTCGCACACGGTAGCGCAGCCGAGACAGCCGGAGTTCTTGGAGCAGCTGGCGCAGCCGAGGCGGAGGTCACCCTTGCGGGCGTAGCACTCGTCCTCGTGGCCGGAGCGAACGTTCTCGCTGGCATAGGCGGAGAAGTCGACGCCGAGCATGCCCTTGGCGACCTCCTGCGCGGCGGCGATCGCGTCGACGAAGCGCGCGGGACCACGGCGGCAGTCGCCGGCGGCCCAGACGCCCTCGACGCCCGTGGCGCAGCCAGCCGGACGGCCACGACGGTCGACCTCGACGCCGGCGGCCTCGTAGAGGGAGCCCTCGATGTGCTCGCCCACGGCGCAGATCACGGACGTGGCCGGGACCTCGACGACCTCGCCGGTGGCGACGGGGCTGCGGCGGCCGGACTCATCCGGCTCGCCAAGAATCATCTTGTCGCAGGCAAGGACACCAGCGCGGACGCCCTTGGGAGCGAGCAGCTCGCAGAGCTCGACGCCCTCGGCGAGGGCCTCGGCCAGCTCCTCCTCGTCGGCGGGCATGTAGCGCTTGGTGCGACGGTAGACGATGCGGACGTTTTCGACGCCCGGGAGGCGCTTGGCGACGCGGGCGGCGTCCATGGCGGTGTTGCCAGCGCCGACGATGACGACGTCGGTGCCGAGGGCGGAGAGGTCTTCTCCCCTCTTGGCGGCACCGAGGAACTCGAGGACGTCAATCTCCTCGCCGTACTCGAGGCCCACGTGGCCGGGAGCCCAGGCGCCGCAGGCGACGACGACATCGGTGTAGCCCTCGGCCTTGAGCTCGGCGACGGACGTGGCCTCGACGCCGGTCTTGACCTTGGCACCATAGGCGAGGCAGAGCTCGACGTCGCGGTCGATGTCTTCGTCAGAGATGCGGAACGCCGGGATGATGTGACGGGCGACGCCGCCCAGGGTCTCCTTGCGCTCGAAGACCGTGACGTCGGCGCCGGCGCGGGAGAGGAAGAAGGCGCAGGCAAGACCAGCCGGGCCACCACCGATGATGGCGACCTTGTGGTCAGCGGCGCCGTCATGCGCCTTGACGCCGTCGGCCTTGATGGCGGCAAGCAGGGAGTCGATGCCACCGCGGGCGGCCTTGAGCTTGCTCGCGCGGATGGCGGCACCCTCGGGCTCGTAGAAGGCGCGCATGCACTTGGCACCGCAGGGATGCGGGCAGAGGTTGCCGGTGATGAACGGTAGGGCGTTGCGCTCGGCGATGATCGCGATGGCGTCATCGAGCCTGCCCTCGTCGACGGCTGCGAGGTAGGCAGGGATGTCTTGCTCGATCGGGCAGTTGTTGCGGCAGGGCGAGGTGAAGCAGCTCGTCAGTGGGAGCGGCCAGTCGAGCTTGTGGGTCGGCATAGGCTTGACGGGCTTCTTGTACTTCGGGGAGGTGGCGACAGCCTCGTCGAGAGCGGCGACCGCAGCGACGTCGACGTCATCCTTGCGAGCGACGTCGGCGA
>USBN01000078.1 GCA_900552935.1 uncultured Coriobacteriaceae bacterium
CCCGCCTCGACGGCGTGGAGGTCTGGCCCGGCACGAGCGTGCTGGGCATTGGGAATGTGGCCGACACGGGCGACACGCCCGCGCTCCACGCACTTGAGCTCGTGCGCCCGGAAGCTGCCTGTCGCGTCCTTGCCCGCGCTGTCGTCCTCGCAACGGGCTCTCGCGAGCGTGGCTTCGGCGCCCTCGGCATCGCGGGCGACCGTCCCTCCGGCATCTACACCGCAGGGTCCGCCCAGGCCCTCATCAACCTGCAGGGATGCCTCCCCGGCAAGCGCGCCGTCATCCTCGGCTCCGGCGACATCGGCCTCATCATGGCCCGCCGCATGACGCTCGAGGGCGTGGAGGTCGAGGGCGTCTACGAGCTCCTCGCGCACCCGAGCGGCCTGCGCCGCAACATCGTCCAGTGCCTGGATGACTTCCAGATCCCGCTGCACCTCTCGCACACCGTCGTGGCAACACACGGCCGCACGCGCCTCGAGTCCGTCGACATCGCCGAGGTGGACCCCGCGACCAGGCGTCCCATCCCGGGCACCGAAGTCAACGTCGAGTGCGACACGCTCGTGCTTTCCTGCGGCCTCATCCCGGAGAACGAGCTCGCGCGCGAGGCGGGCGTCGAGCTGTGCGGCGGCACGGGTGGCGCCATCGTCGACGAGCTACTCGCGACCAGCGTCCCGGGCATCTTCGCCTGCGGCAACGCTCTGCACGTCCATGACCTGGCAGACCTCGCTGCCGGCGAGGGTGACATCGCCGGCGCGAATGCCGCTGCCTGGGCAGCCTCGGTCGCGGCGGGGGAGGCGCGCGCGGATGGCGTCCGCCGCATTCCCGTCCGCCAGGGCGAGGGCGTTGGTGCCGTGGTGCCCCAGCTCGTTCGCGAGGACGAGAAGGGTGTGATCGCCCTCACGTTCCGTCCCGGCCGCGTCGCCCAGAACGTCCAGTTCGAGGCCGTCGCCGTGGTGGCGGACGGCGCGGAGACCCCGCTCAAGTCCCGTCGCGCCCGCGTCGCGGTTCCCGCGGAGATGGAGCGCCTCGAGGTCTCGATTGCGGACATCGCCGCGCCCGACCACCTTGAGGTCCGCATGGTGGGTGCCCCCGTGAGGGCGGCCAAACCCGCGCGCTCGTCCGCCACGAAGGGAGGCGAGTGACGTGCCCTATCCCGAGAGGCTCGAACTCACCTGCGTGTGCTGTCCCATGGGTTGCTCGCTCGCTGTCGAGCGCACCTCCGCAGAGGAGGCCGTCTACGTCTCGGGCGCCGGCTGCGCCAGGGGCAAGAAGTACGGCCCGGCCGAGGCGACCCGGCCCGAGCGCGTCGTCACCACCACCGTCTGCGTCCCCGGTGCGGCGGAACCCCTCTCCGTGAGGACCGTCGCCCCCGTTCCGCGCGAGCTCATGGCGAGCGTCGTGGCCGAGGCCAAGGGCGCCGCGGCCGGCATGCGCGCACCCGTCGCGATCGGCGACGTGGTGCTTGCGGACGCGTGCGGCACCGGCGTGGATGTGATCGCCACGAAGAGCGTGGGCTAGGGGCGGCGCGCCCGATTCCAGGCATTCTCCGCATTGCCTCGGCGCGCGCGGGACGCGTCGTATACTGTCCTCACTAATCCGCCGAGATGAAGGAGGGCGCCATGGGCGTCACGCAAGCCATAGACCCCGCCCTTGCGCCCGCCTACGGCCTCGCCGTGCTCGACGCCCTCGAGGCGGCTGGCCACGAGGCCTGGTTCGTCGGCGGCTGGGTGAGGGACGCCCTGCGCGGCGCGCCCGCCCACGACGTCGACGTCTGCACGAACGCCTCTTGGGAGGAGAGCGAGCGCGCCCTCGTTGCCGCCGGCATCACCGTCCACGAGACGGGCGCGGCCCACGGCACGGTCACGGCCGTCGTCGACCACAAGCCCGTCGAGGTCACCACCTATCGCGTCGATGGCGCCTATACGGACCACCGCCGTCCCGACTCCGTCACCTTCGTGACCGACGTCCGCGAGGACCTCGCGCGTCGCGACTTCACGGTCAACGCCATGGCGGGGCACCCCCGCCGTGGCCTCGTCGACCCGTTCGACGGCACGGGCGACCTCGAACGCCGCCTCATCCGCGCCGTCGGCGTGGCTTCCGAGCGCTTCGAGGAGGACGCCCTGCGCCTGCTTCGCGCGGTGCGCTTCGCCTGCCGGCTGGGGTTCGACGTCGAGCCGGCAACCCAGGCCGCCCTCGTCAAGGCCGCGCCCACGCTCTCCCAGGTCGCGCAGGAGCGCATCGGCACCGAGCTGCGCGGCATCATGGTCTCCGGCAGGGCTGCCTGGGCGGTGCGCGCGGAACGCGAGGTGATGCTCGCCGCCGTGCCGGAGCTCGCCGCGATGGTGGGCTTCGACCAAAGGAGTCCCTACCACGCCTATGACGTCTACGAGCACACGGTTCGCGTGATGGAGGGTGTCGAGTGCTACACCGGCGGCGTTACGTCCGAGCGTCTGCGCTGGGCCGCGTTTCTCCATGACATCGGCAAGCCCGCGTGCTTCACGGTGGGCGAGAACGGCCAGGGCCACTTCTACGGACATCCTCACGAGGGTGCCCAGATGACGGAGAAGATCCTCCGCCGCTTCGCCATTCCTCTCGAGCTCGCGCGTCCCGTCGTGGCGCTCGTACGTCTGCATGATCGTCCCATGAAGTCCGAGAAGCGCCCGCCCCTCAAGCTCCTCGCTGAGCTCGACCGCAGAAGCGGCGTGCGCACGCGCGGCGAGGCGATCGCCCTCATGCACGAGATGTTCGATCTGCGTCGCGCCGATGCCCTCGCCAAGGCGCCGGACTATCGCGGTTGGGCCTGTGAGCTCGACCGATACGAGCGCATGCTGCGCGCCATCGACGCGAGCGGCGTCTGCTGGCGGACGAGCGACCTCGCCATCTCCGGCGGCGACGTCATTGCCGTGCGTGGCATCAAGCCGGGTCCCGAGGTGGGCAAGACCCTCGAGCAAGTGCTCGCTGCCGTGATGAGCGGCCAGGTGGAGAACCGCCGCGACGCCCTCCTCGCCTGGCTCGCGAGGTAGCGCCCGCGTCGCGGACTGCGCGTCGTTGTGTCGGGTGCCGGCCCTCGCCGCGTTGCGCTCGCGTTACCGCGTTGCGCG
>USBN01000079.1 GCA_900552935.1 uncultured Coriobacteriaceae bacterium
CCTGATAACAGATGGATTTGCCTGCTGAGGTGGGCATTACCGCCAAGACGTCGCGACCGGCGAGCGCGGCGTCGACAATCTCTGCCTGGTGCGGGCGGAAGGCCTCATAGCCAAAGGTTGAGCGCAGAATGGCGAGCGCGGCGCCCTCGCCATGGCGGGACCTGGCGAAGTCCGATGTGCCGCCCCTGCCTATGCTGCCGTGGCTCGTGTCGATTTCTCCCATGCGCCCTCCCTCGTAAGTCTTGGTTACGACATTGTACGAGTCATTGCGGACATGTTTTAGCCGTCCGGTCGCGCTGCTATGCTAGACATTGAAACCAAGACACAGAAAGGAACTCGTGTGATCAAGGCCGCATTCTTCGATATCGACGGTACGCTTCTCTCGGACAAGACCAACCACCTTATCCCTGCAAGCACCAAGGACGCGCTTGTCCAGCTCAGGCAGCGCGGAGTCAAGTGCTGCATCTGCTCCGGTCGCCCGACGGCCCAGCTCCCCTGGTGCATCAAGGACGGCTTCCCGGGCTTTGACGACGCCTTCGATGCCTATATCACCATGACCGGTTCGGTGTGCTATGACGAGAGCGGCGTCTACGCGGACGTGCCCATCGACCACGAGATTGCCTGCCGCTTCGTGAAGTGCGTCGAGGACGGCATGTTCGATGCCCTGTTGCTCAACCGCAATGGCGTCTTCTGCAACCGTCGCTCGGAGAAGGTTCGCGAGCTTGAGCGCATGGTTGCCTTTGAGTACCCCGTGCTCGATTTCTCCGAGGCGCTCAATGAGCCTGTCTACCAGTTCTGCGCGTTTGTTGGCCCGGACGAGGAGCATGAGGTCTCCGATGTCATGAGCGACTGCATCATCACCCGCTGGTGCGACCTGTTCTGCGACGTCGTTCCGTCCACGAGCAGCAAGCCCAAGGGCATCGAGGCCACCCTCAAGCATCTGGGCCTCTCTCGCGAGGAGACGATCGCCTTTGGTGACGGCGGCAACGATGCCACGATGCTCGCATATTGCGAGATTGGCGTGGCGATGGGCAATGCGACTGATGACGCCAAGGCGTCTGCGGACTACGTGACGACGGACGTGGATAAGGACGGCATCGCTCTGGCTCTGCGTCACTATGGCCTGATTGACTAAGTGCTAAACCCGCGTGCGGCGAAAGGGGAACCATGAGCGAGATTGATGAGTTGGCGCGTCTTGCCGAGGAAGAATTTGATCTTGGTGATTTTGCGCGAACGGTGCGCGCGTGCCGTAGCTATCGACGCTTCGACGAGGGCGATCCCATTCCCGGGACCCTTCTCGCAGAGCTTGCGAACCTCGCGCGTCTCACGGCGAGCGGTGCCAACCGCATGCCGCTGCGTTTTCGTCTTGTGAGCTCGGCAAACGAGCGTGATATGCTGTTTTCCCGGCTCAAGTGGGCTAGTGCCCTCAAGGATTGGGATGGTCCCGAGGAGGGCGAGCGTTCTACCGGCTATATCGTGATCTGTGACGCGGGCCATGGTGCGACGACTTCGGTCGATGAGGGAATTGCCGCTCAGACCATCATGCTCGCCGCCGTCGAGGCCGGTTTTGGCGGCTGCATGCTGCATGCCTTCAACAAGGCCGGTGTGTCCCAAGCTCTTGGTCTTGAGGGCGAGGGCGTCGAGCCACTCATGGTGCTCGCGTTGGGGCGTCCCGCCGAGAAGGTCGTGCTTGAGCCCCTTTCCGCCAGCCCGGACGGGTCCACCAACTATTGGCGTGACGCCGAGAGCGTTCACCATGTGCCCAAGCGCTCACTCGAGGACGTGCTGGTCGGACACTAGGCGAGGCTGGCTGTCGAGCGGGTGCTAACCGGCGGGCGGGCCGGGTCGATGGGCGATGGCTGCCCGGCGGGTCGGGCCGATGAGCGATGGCTGCTTGCTGAACGTGAGCCTGCTTGGGAAAGACGGCCATTCTTTGACTTTGATTGGGGCGGTCGGCATGCGCCGATCGCCTCCTTCTGTTACGGGACCGCCACAGTTGGTCGCCACTGGACCATCAAACGACGGCTTGCTTCGAAAATGCATAGAGTATTCCGTCTTCTGTATATTATTTTGGCCGTAGGCGCGGAGGGGTCGTATTTGGCGATCTCAATGACAACCTTGAAAGGCTAATTTCCTCCAGGGTGGTCAAAAACCATTGTGCGGCGGACGGATTTTCTAGGTTTTCGGCACCACGAGATGACGGTCCAAATGAGCAAAAAAAACGAAACCGCAGGTAAGCGCGTTGGGGCTATGTGACAGCGATCGTGGTGGCCGCAAGAAGAGCCTTATGCATACGATTTTGCCCTCCGGATTGTCTTGAAACGGGCAATGAGCGTCCGCCGAGATGGTGTTTTTGACCACCTCAGTGGAATTTCGTTTCTGCGCGGCTTTTCGCAGCGGTTATTTCGACGTCTGTCACTGGCCTTACGTCGGTATTTGCTGCCGCCTTCAGGGTGCCGCTTGCCTTTGCTGGCGTTTTAGCGTTTGCAATCGGGTGGCCGTGGCGTTTGGTGTCGGTCGGCTGCTGCGCTTTGGTGCGCTCCAAACCAGAAACGCCTCTAGGTAAACGGACGGGCCGCCGAGCAAGCTCGGCGGCCCGTCTTGGGATGTATAGAGCCAGCGCTATTTCGTTGTTATCGCTCGCGCGAGACACAGCTGGCATACAGACGCGATCCACGCGAGACATGGCTGGCGTGCGGGGCGCCCACGCGTTTGACGGCGGACACGTCCTCGCTATGCGCTGAAGAGCTCGCGAACGTCGAGGTCGAGTGCGCTGGCGGCGATCTGCTCCTTGCCACCGAAGACGCAGATGCCACGGCTTTCGGGAAGCTCGGCCAGAGGACGCGCGAGGTCTCGCAGCTCGTCGGCCGTGGTGGCGAGCACCTCGGAGCGGCGACGCTCGCGCCAGTCCTCGCCTCGACCGGAGAGACGCTGGGCGTCAAGCCTGCGTCCGAGCTGGCGCGGCTTCACGGGCGCGTCGAGACCGGAGACGCTCGCGACGATGAAG
>USBN01000080.1 GCA_900552935.1 uncultured Coriobacteriaceae bacterium
CTCGCGGGGCCGTCCTCGGATTCGTTATGTGCTGGCACGATGCGCTGCCGCCGGGCGCCGTCGGCGCGCGCCGCCGCCAGATATCGCCGCCGGGCGCCGTCGCTAGGCGAGAAGCTCGCGAAGGATGCCGCACAGCTCGTCGACGTCCGCACGTGTGCAGACAAGCGGCGGCAGGAGACGCAGCGTCGTGGGACCAGTGGCGTTAATCACGAGTCCGGCCTCGAGCGCACGCGCGACGAACTCGTGAGCATCAGGCAGACCAGCCTCAAGCTCGGCTCCCTGGATGAGGCCGCTGCCGCGCACCTCGACAACGTGTGGCAGCTCAGCGAGTTGCTCCGCCAGGTACTCGCCAACGGATCGGATATGCTCAAGATAGCCCTTGCCCTCTTCGCCCTCGGGAGCGGTGCCCTCCGTGAGCTCGGTCAGCACGGCATCCGCCGCGGCACAGGCGAGCGGGCCGCCGCCAAAGGTGGAGCCGTGGTCGCCGGCGTGGAAGGCCTCGCTGATCTCGGCCTTGGCGACGCAGGCGCCCATCGGCACGCCGCCGGCGATGGCCTTGGCGAGCGTGAAGACGTCGGGCACGATACCGTAGGCCTGGAAGGCAAGCGCCCAGCCCGTGCGGAACAGACCGGTCTGAACCTCGTCGCACATCATGAGGGCACCATACTCGCTCGTGAGGTTGCGCACCTCGGTCATGAACTCCTGCGTCATCGGGTGAACGCCGGACTCGCCCTGGATGGGCTCGAGGAGCACCGCGGCGATGCTGGAGCCCTTCTGGGCGAAGACGTCACGCAGGGCGTCAACGTCGTTGGCATCGATGCCGATGAAGCCGCCCGGCAGCGGACGGAACGGGTCCTGAGCCCAGCCCTGCATCGTCGCGGCAATGGTCTCCATCGTGCGGCCGTGGAAGCTCTTGTTGAGGCAGACGATGTCAAAGCCGCCGTTGCCGCCGCGCTTCGCCCAGAGGCGAGCAAGCTTGATGGCGCACTCGTTGGCCTCGGCGCCAGAGTTGCCAAAGAAGGTGCGCCACTGCTGCGGTGCGTCGGGGCTCGCATCCTTGGGCGCGGCCACACCGGCATTCGCAAGCTGGGAGATGCGACGCGCGACCTCTCCCCTGTGCTCGATCTGGAAGTAGTTTGAGACGTGCAGGAGCTTGTCGACCTGCTCCTGGATGGCACCCGTGAGCGCAGGATGGCCGTAACCCAGGCAGTTGACGGCAATGCCGGCAAGGAAGTCGAGATACTCCTTGCCGTCTGAATCAGTGAGACGCATACCGCTGCCACCCACGAACTCGACCGGTGAGCGGCCGAACGTGTGCATCACGTACGCGTCATCTAGCTTCTTGGCCTCTTCGAAAGACATGGGGCTCCTTTCGTGGACTACGTCACGCGTCTCAAGCTGTGACGTCATGCCCATATACGCGATTGTCCGCGCCTCGACGGCGGAGGACGCTCGCCCTTGTGCGCGGCGACCCTGAGCGTTACGCCCTTGCGCGCTACGCCCTTGTGCGCGGCGACCACGACGATAGCGAGGCACCGCGCCTCGTACTACAGATTATTGACCGAAAGCCTGCTTGCAAACGTCCCGAGCGGATGCGCGTCATACTCGAGCGCTTCCTCGGTGGAGTGCATCGTCGTGCCGATGCCCTTATCGGTGAGCAGCTCGATGAGCAGGGAGTGCGGAGTCTTGCCGTTGATGACGTGACTGCGGAAGACTCCCGCGCGCAGGGCGAAGCAGCAGCTCTGGAGCTTGGGGATCATGCCCTTGTCCACGATGCCGGAGGCGAGCATCTCCTCCATCTCGCGCAGGCTCATGTTGGAGATGAGCGTGTCCTTGTTTGAGAAGTCCTCGTAGACGCCATCGACGTCGGTGAGATAGACGATCTTCTGCGCGCCGATGGCAGCGGCCACGTGGCCGGCGGCGACGTCGGCGTTGATGTTGTAATAGCCGCCGTCCTCGCCCACGCCCACCGTGGCGACCACGGGGATGTACTCGTTCTTGATGAGGCTGTCGAGATAGGCGGTGTCAACGTGTTCAATCTTGCCCACGCGGCCGAGTTCGGGGTCGAGGGTCGAGCACATGATCGTGCCGGCGTCAGCGCCAGAGACGCCAACGGCGAGGTTGCCATGGCGGTTGATGGCAGCGACCAGATCCTGGTTGACTTCGCCCACGAGCACCTGGCGGACGACATCCATCGCCGCGGGCGTGGTGACGCGCTGGCCGTTCTTGAACTCCACGGGGAAGTTGAGGGCCTCGAAGGCGCGGTTGATGGCCTTGCCGCCACCATGGACGATAACGACGTTCACGCCCAGGATCTTGAGCAGGACGATATCGCTCATGACGTCGGCTCGAAGCTTCTCGTCGACCATGGCGGCGCCACCGTACTTGATGACGACGGTCTTGCCCGTGATGTTCTTAATCCAAGGAAGCGCCTCGAAGAGGACGTTACCGGTCCTCTCGTCGGTGTCCTTGGCGCGATGACTTGTGTCTGTTGCGTACTTCATGCGCGTCTCCTGCTTCGTACGATTGGCGCAAAGTTGACAAAGGGACAGCCCCTTTGTCAACTCGCCTCGAGAACCTGAAAAAGGGACTGTCCCTTTTTCAGGTTTAGGTGCGGTAGTCGCCGTTGATCTTGACGTACTCGTGGGTGAGGTCGCAGGTCCAGACCGTGGTCTCGCAGGTGCCGGCCTTGAGGTCCGCCCAAATCGTGATCTCGGGCTCCTCGAAGCGGCGGAGGGCCTCGTCCTCGTCGAAGGCGACAGTAAGGCCGTCGCGGCAGACGGGCATACCCATGATGTCGATGTCGACGTCGCGCTGGTCAAACTCGACGCCGCACTTGCCGAGAGCCATCGCGATGCGGCCCCAGTTGCAG
>USBN01000081.1 GCA_900552935.1 uncultured Coriobacteriaceae bacterium
GATTGACTCCATGACGCGCGACGTCGCCTTCGTCTTCTCCGAGATGCCCGCCGACGTCACGACCCGCCTGTCCGACTCCTTCGTTCACATGAGCGAGCACGCGGCAAAGATGGTCGACGACAGCATCGAGGCGTTCCTCACCAAGAACGTCGAGCTCGCGCAGAAGGTTATCGCCAGCGACGACGTGCTCGACAAGATGTACGCCGCGGCCGAGGCGGTCGTCGTCGAGCTCATCAGGCAGGGCCAGCCGTCGCCCGGCAGCCTCCCGGAGCTGCTCATGGCCGCCAAGTACTTCGAGCGAATCGGTGACCAGGCGCAGCGCATCGCTGATTGGGCGGTGTTCCGTGCCACCGGAGAGCGTATCCTTACCGGTGGGGACCACTCCGCCGCCAACACGGACGGGGAGTAGCCCAAAGTGATGGCGGATCGGATGGAGAGCGACCAGTTGATTTACTACGTCGAGGACGAGAAGAACATCCGCGAGCTGACGGTCTATGCGCTGTCGCAGGCTGGCATCGAAGCCATGGGCTTTCCCGATGACGCGGCGTTCAGGCGCGCCTGCGCCGAGCGCGTCCCTGACGCGGTGCTGCTCGACATCATGCTGCCCGACACGGACGGCCTCACCATCCTAAAGCGAATCCGCCAGACGCCCGGCCTCTCCCAGGTGCCGGTCATGATGCTCACGGCTCGCGACTCGGAGCTTGACACCGTGACCGCCCTCGACGGCGGAGCGGACGACTACCTCGCAAAACCCTTCGGTATGATGGAGATGGTGAGCCGTGTGCGTGCCCTGCTGCGCCGCGCCCCGTCGCGCGCCGCCACCTCGGCAGCCGTCTCCGACGTCATGAATCTGGGACCGTTGTCCCTTTCTCCCTCCAGGCACGAGGTCTCCCTCGAAGGAAAGCCCCTTAATCTCACCGTCAGGGAGTTCGATTTGCTATCGTTCCTCATGAGGTCTCCCGGTGTGGTGTTCAACCGCGAGACGCTTCTGCAGCGTGTTTGGGGATGGGACTTCGACGGCGGCAGCCGCACGGTCGACGTTCACGTCCAGACGCTGCGCCAGAAGTTCGGCGATCACGCCGAACTCATCGAGACAGTGCGTGGGGTTGGATACCGATTGAGGGGCTAGTGCCATGACGGAGGACGCGACCAACGGCATGATGGGTCAGGACGAGCTTCCTGAGCAGGTGGCTGATGCCGTCGATGACGGCGGCGCCACCCCGCGGAGGGTCCGTGCGCTCCTGTCCCGCGGGCGCAAGTCCCTTGCGCGCCGCATCTTCGTCTCGCTTGCCGCTGTGTCCGCCATTGCCGCCGTCGCGGTTCTCGTCATCGCCTCGCTCGTCTATCAGAAGAGCGGCGTGCGCGACGCCGGTCGCATGCTCGAGACCGAGTGCGCCCTCGTCAAGACGTGCATGCGCGGCACGGAGTCTGACATCATCCGCCTCATCAACCTCGACCTCGGGGAGGCGCGCGTGACCGTCGTCAGCCCTGACGGCACCGTGCTTTATGACAACCAAAACAGCGTCGACGACATGCCCAACCACGCTGACCGCCCCGAGATCGCCGGTGCACTCGAGACGGGCAAGGGCTCTGCGGAACGTGACTCGGCCACGTCTGGCAGGGTCGAAATCTATCGCGCCGTTCGCCTCGATAACGGCAACGTACTGCGCCTTGCCGTCGACCGCGATGGCATCAAGGCGGCGCTCGGGCATGACGTGCTGCTCGCCGTTGCCGTGGTCACCGCCGTGGTGCTCGTGTGCTGGGCCGTGTCGCGCCTGATCGTCGACCGTCTCGTGGAGCCCATCCTCGACATCGACCCCTCGAGGCCCGACCCGGAGGGCTCCTACGTGGAGCTCGAGCCCCTGGTTGAGCGCATTGACGAGCAGATGGGGGAGCTCCGTGGCGCGGACCTCATGCGCCGCGAGTTCACCTCGAACGTGACGCACGAGCTCAAGACGCCGCTTTCCACCATCTCTGGTGCGGCGGAGCTCATTCGTGACGGCATTGCGAAGCCCGAGGACGTACCGGAGTTCGCCGGCCGCATCGTGGACGAGGCGCACCACATGACAGACCTCGTGAACGACATCCTCACTCTCTCCAAGCTCGACGAGTCCGAGCGCGCCGGTGACACCTCGCTGCTTGGCAAGGCCGAGCACGTCGATATCGCCCATGCGCTCCGCGAGGTCGGCCACCGTCTCGCGCCCGTGGCCGATGCCGCCGGCGTGAAGCTCACTTGTGGCGGAGACCCCGTCATCGTGCGCGGCATCCCGTCGCTTCTCGACGAGCTCGCCTATAACCTGTGCGACAACGCGATCCGTTACAACCACGCCGGCGGCACGGTCGACGCCCACATCGACGTCGTTGACGGATGCCCGCGCCTCGTCGTGGCCGATACCGGTCTGGGTATCCCCGAGGCGGCACAGGCCAAGGTCTTCGAGCGCTTCTATCGCGTCGACGCGAGCCGGTCGCGCGAGCGCGGCGGCACGGGCCTGGGCCTCGCCATCGTGAAGCATGCCGCGGCCTATCACGGCGCCAAGCTCACGCTCGAGTCGAAGGAGGGCGTCGGCACCACTGTGACCGTCACCTTCCCGGAATCCTCGCTCGTTGAGGCACTCGGCTAGTCGCCGGCAGCTTGCCATTCTCGGACGCACGATCCGGGGCGGTGCCTCTCCGGGGGCGCCG
>USBN01000082.1 GCA_900552935.1 uncultured Coriobacteriaceae bacterium
CCGCCGAGCGTGCCCGCCGCCGTTTCGCCTATGACGAGCTGCTCTGTCTGCAGGCGGCCCTTCTCGCGCGCAGGCAGATCGAGCTCGCTGGACTCTCGGCCCATGCTCACGTGACGTCCGGCCCTCACGTCGAGGCCCTGCTCGCCGCGCTCCCGTTCGAGCTCACGGGCGAGCAACGTGCTGCCGCGGATGAGATTCTCGCTGACATGGCTGCCACAACGCCCATGAACCGCCTGCTGCTGGGTGACGTGGGCACGGGCAAGACGGCTGTCGCCGCAGTCGCCCTCGCCGCCGTCGCGGACACCGGCACCCAGGCTGCCGTCATGGCACCCACGAGCGTCCTCGCGCGTCAGTACGCCGAGAAGCTCGGCCCGGTCTTCGACGCCGCGAACATCACCTGGGCCCTCGTGACGGGCTCGACGCCTCCTGCCGAGCGTGCGTCCACGGCGGCCTCGCTCGCCTCCGGCGACACCTGCGTGCTCTTTGGCACGACGGCGGTACTCGGCGAGGACCTCGCATTCGCGGACCTCTCGCTCGTCGTCGTGGACGAGCAGCATCGCTTCGGCGTGGGCCAGCGCTCGCGTCTGCGCTCGAAGGGCGCAGCACCCGACCAGCTTACGATGACGGCAACGCCCATCCCGCGCACGCTCGCGCTTTCCGTCTATGGTGATCTTGCCTGCTCGCGCATCACGGAGCGTCCGCATGCGGGGGCCGGTATCACCACGAAGCTCCTCACGCCGGAGAACGCGGATGTCGCCCATTCTGCCATCGCGGAGGCCATCGCCGCGGGGCATCAGGCTTATGTGATCTGTCCGCTCGTCGATGACGCGGACGATGGCTCCGAGCTCGACGATGTGCCGGAGGAGGAGCTTGCGCGCACGGAGGCCAAGCCGCACTCCGCGCAGGCGACCTTCGAGCGCCTTCGCGACAGGGTGTTCCGCGACGCGAGCGTGGGCCTGCTCACCGGCCGCATGACGCCCGCCGAGAAGGACGAGGCGATGGCTGCGTTCCGTTCCGGCGCCACGCAGGTGCTCGTGTCGACGACGGTCGTGGAAGTGGGCGTTGACGTGCCCAACGCCACCGTCATGATGGTCTGGGACGCCGATCGCTTTGGCCTCGCGACCCTCCATCAGCTGCGCGGGCGCGTCGGGCGAGGGAAGGATCCGGGCACCGTCTATCTCGTCTCCGCCGCGCGTGGCACGAGCCCGGCGAAGAGGCGCCTCTCTGCGCTCGAGAGGACGAGTGACGGCTTCGAGCTCGCGGAGACCGACCTGCGCCTTCGCCACGAGGGTGAGGTGCTGGGATACCGTCAGAGCGGTGGCGTGACGCTCCGGCACGTGGACCTGATCGCGGACGCGGACCTCGTAGAGGCCGCGCACGCGGACACGCTCGAGCTCGTCTCGGCGGACCCGTCGCTGTCTGGACCGAGAAACGCGCCGCTCGCGCGAGAAGTCCGCAGGAGGTTCGGGGCATATTTCAAGGGAGAAAGGGGAGACCAATGAGGATTGTAGGCGGCGAATGGAAGGGGCGCCCGATCGAGGCGCCCGAGGGTCGCGATGTCACGCGCCCGACCACCGATCGCGTCCGCGAGGCGGTTTCCTCCATGATTCTGTCCGCGCGCGGGCTGTCGCTCGAGTGCTCTCGCGCGCTTGACGCGTTCGCGGGGTCTGGCGCTCTCGGGCTTGAGATGCTCAGCCGCGGCGCCTCGTGGTGCATGTTCGTTGACCTCGACCGCGACGCCTGCGCGCGTGTTCGCAGGAACGCGGCGTCGCTCGGAGCCGATCCGATGAGGTACAACGTCGTGCGCGGCGACTCCGCGAGGCTCGCCGCCGGTGGCAGGGTCGCCGGCGCGCCCTTCGACATCGTGCTGCTTGACCCGCCGTACGCCACCGAGGCCACCGCTGTCGCCGCCTTCGTGGAGTCTCTCGATTCCGCGGGTCTCCTCACGGAGGACGCTATCATCCTGTACGAGCGCGGCTCGAATCGGCCCACGATCGAGCCCGCCGGTTTCGTGCCGCTCAAGCAGAAGCGCTACGGACATACGTCTGTTGATCTGCTGGGAAGGGACAAGTAGCTCATGGAGAACTCTCACGTGAACCGCATCGAGCACGTTGTAGTGCCGGGCACCTTCGACCCCATCACCTACGGTCACATCGACGTCATCCGCCGCGCGCGTCGCATTGCCGGCCGCGTGACCGTTGCCGTGGCGGCGAGCCTTGGCAAGAACGGCACCGGTCCCAAGTTCACGTTGGACGAGCGCGTCGAACTCGCCCGGCAGGCCCTGGCGGACGAGGGCGTGAGCGAGGGCGTCGACGTGCGCCCGCTCACAGGACTCCTCGTCGACTTCTGCCATGAGATTGGTGCGGGCGCCGTGGTCAAGGGCCTGCGCGCGATGACGGATTTCGAGTACGAGCTCCAGCAGGCGGACCTCAACTACCGTCTCGCGCCCGACGTCGAGAGCATCTTCGTGATGAGCAGCCCCGAGTACGGCTACGTGTCGAGTTCCATCGTGCGTGAACTCGCCGGCCTTGGCGCGGACGTTTCGATGCTCGTCCCGCCCTGCGTCGTGGAGGCCCTCCGCGCGAGGTTCTAGCCGACGCGCGACGTTGCACGGGCGCAGATGGCACGCTGTCTCTTATACACATCTCCGAGCCCACGAGACC